>JADMJQ010000276.1 GCA_018780415.1 Roseateles sp.
TATTGGCCATCTCCACATTGCCGGTGCTGTCCTTGATGGCCCACCAGAAGAGGCCGTTGAAGGCCAGACTCAACGCGATCCACACCAGCGACCAGTTGATCGCCGCCTTGACGGTGACCTCTTGCGCGCCCTGCTTGCGCAGCACCACAAAGTCGACAAACAAGGCCGCCAGCACCGAACCGGCAAAGAAGAACCACAGCCACAGAGGCGCAATCGTATTCATTGAATTTCCCGCAAATAAACAATCAAGCCGCGCGCATGGCTTCAAAAAGCATGCTGCGGCCGCGTGTTGAAGGGTCTTGCGGGACGGCAATGAGGATCGAACGCTTGATTCAATCCGCTGCCGGCTGCGGGGCCCGGGCATCTTCACAGACACCGTACTGACGGGCGGCCGCCACGGCTTGCGCCGCGTAGCTACTCCCCCTTCGAAGGGCGCATTCTGCCTGCAAATTGCAAGCCCTGAGCCGGTTTAGGGCCTTGCCTCCAACGGAAGGGCTGCAAATAGTCACGCCGCGCTTGTATATTCGCGGCCATGAAGATACTTTTGCGTTGGCTTTTATTGGCCGCAGCCCTGCTGCTGGTTGCACATCTATACCCAGGTGTTGTCGTCACCAGCTTCACCTCCGCGCTGATTGCGGCCATGGTGCTGGGCCTGCTCAACACCTTGGTGCGGCCGATTCTGGTGCTGCTGACCCTGCCGGTGACCATCGTCAGCCTGGGGCTGTTCCTGTTCGTCATCAATGCGTTGATGTTCTGGGCCGCGGCCAATCTCTTGGGCGGCTTTGAAGTGGCTGGCTTCTGGGCGGCGCTGATCGGTTCGCTGATCTACAGCCTCTGCGGTATGGGGATCGACGTGATTTTCGAGCGCCTGTTCCCCGACCGCGACTAAATTTTCAGGGCAGCTCCGCCCCCGGCGGCGCGCCGCGCGGGTACAGCTCGGCCAACAGCTGGCGGCGCTCGTAGACGAGGCTGCGCAGGCGCGAATCAATCACAGCCGCCTCGACCTGATCGGCCTCACGGCCGCGCGACATGCGCAGGCCGGAGCGAAAGCGGTCAATCGCGCCGTTCAAATCCCCCATGGCCGCGCGCTCTTCGCCCTGCGCTCGAATCGCCCGCAAGGGCTGATCCAGCTTGTTCCACAAGGCCCCCAATTCCGCCCAGGCCAGGGGGTCCATCGGGTGAAGGCTGACATAGGTTTGCAGCGCCTCGGCGGCTTCGCGCACACTGGCCGGGTTGGTGTCGACCTTGGCCAACTGGGCTTTTTGGATCAAGAGCGGCCGCGAGCGCTCGCCTGCCAGCGGCTTCAATGCGGCATAACCATCGTCGGCGCGACCGCGCGCCTGATTCAGCTCGGCGCGTAAGTAACGCAACAGTCGCTCGGCGCGGGCGTCATTGCCCAGCAGTTGCAGCGTCAGCTCGGCGCTGCGCAAGGCATTCTCGGCGCGCGGGTAGTCGCGCATCTTGATCGATGCCAGGGCGCTGGCATAGCGGGCCGCCAGCTGTTCGTAGCCTTCGCCCTTGCCTGCGCCTTTGCCCTTGCTTGAATGTTCGCGGGCGCCGGCGTCCAGATTCTGCAGCTGCACCCAGGCCTCGGCGCGCGGATCCATCAGCACCTTGGCGCGCGCCGCCATCAAGGCATGCTCGGCGTGACCCACCGGTGGCTCGTAGTCGATGGTGCCCATGCGCAGGCGAGCGTCGCCTATGCGTTCGGTGGTCAAGGGGTGCGAGCGCAGATAGGGGTAGGAGCCCGCATCCATCAAGTGATTGGCCTGCTCCATGCGCGCGAACATGCTGTACATGCCGGCCGGTGAATAGCCGGCCTGGTTCATCACCGTGAAGCCGACCCGGTCCGCCTCGCGCTCCATATCGCGCGAAAAACTCAGCGATGCGGCCGCGGCAGCCGCCTGGCTGCCGACGATGGCTGCATTGGCCACATCCGCGCTGCCGGTGCGCGAAGCCACGATCAAGCCCGCCACCAAGCCGGCCAGCGCCAGCATGCTGTTGCGCGAATCGCCAGCCAGGCGGCGCGCGATATGGCGCTGCGTCACATGCGACAACTCGTGCGACAGCACCGAGGCCAACTCGTCGCTCGAGCCCGTCATCGCGATCAAGCCCAGATGCACACCGACAAAGCCGCCCGGCAAGGCAAAGGCATTGATGCTGCGGTCGCGCACCAGAAAAATCTCCCAGGCGAAGCGCTCATTGGTCTCGTCGCCAATATTGCCGAGTTGCTTGGCGGTGTTGACCAGCGGCGCCCACAGCGACTGCACATATTCCAGCAGCAAGGGGTCTTCCAAAAAATCCGGGTCGGGGCGGATCTGGCGCATCACCTGGTCGCCGATGCGTCGCTCGGTGCCGAGGTCGAGATCTTGCGAGACCGAGTCACCCAGCGCCGGCAGGCTGACCTGAGCATGGCCGAGCGGGCCGCCCATGCTCAGGACCGCGGCCGTCAACAAGCTGACGGCGCGGCGGCTCGGGCGCCGCATCAAACTGACTGATAGCTTCAACAATACAGACTCCAAAATCGCAAGGCCTCTCTATGATGCGCGCACAATCGTTTCCCAATTGTCGCCGCCTCCCTGGGGCCGAATCTCCATGACCTCTTCATCAGAACTCACCCACTTTGACGCCCAGGGCCAAGCCCATATGGTGGACGTCGCGGCCAAGCAAGTCACCCACCGCGTAGCCGTCGCGGCCGGCCGCATCAGCATGCAGGCCGCTACCCTAGCATTGATCACCAGCGGCAGCGCAAAGAAAGGCGATGTTTTGGGCATCGCCCGCATCGCCGCCATCCAGGCGGCCAAGCGCTGCGCCGACCTGATTCCGCTGTGCCACCCCTTGCCGCTGACCCGGGTGGCGGTTGAGTTCGAGATCGATGCGGCCGCCAACGCCGTGCTGTGCCGTGCGCAGGTCGAGACGCTGGGCCGCACCGGCGTTGAAATGGAGGCGCTGACCTCGGTGCAGATCGGCCTGCTGACCATCTACGATATGTGCAAGGCCGCCGACCGCGGCATGGTGATGGGTGATATCCGGGTGCTGGAAAAGCATGGCGGTAAGTCGGGAGACTGGTCGGCGCCGTGATCAGTCGCGCAGCTCGCGCCAGCTGTAGTCGCGCAGCGGCGGCTCGCACTGGAATGGTTTGACCGCGCCGGCTTCCGGCATCTGCTCGCATTCGGCCAGCCAGTCGTCGCCGGCCGGATTACGGAACTCGCGCAGGCGCTGCACCACATAACGTGCTTTATCGACGTCGCCGCTAGCCTGCAGCGATTTGGCCCAGGCCACCAGCAAGCGCGCGTCGATCAAGTTGTGCGCCGTGCTTTGCGCGGCCGCCAACGCGGCCGGCCCGGGCGGCAGCGAAGTTGCAGCCGCATAGTTGGCCTGGGTCGAGAACAGGGTCGAGGCCTGGCCCTTGGCAATGCGCTGCAGCAAAGGCTGCGCGTTCGCCGACGGTGCGTAAATATCGACCACCTGCAGATAGTTCCAGGCCGTGAAGGCGCTGGCCGCCAGCATCAAGGCCCCGGCCAGGGCCCAGCCTTGCGTGCCTGACGATGCCCCCTCGTCCTTGTCCGAGCCCAGGGCTAAGCCAAAGGCGAAGGCAGTCGGCAGCAAGAGGTAGGCATACCAGAGCGGGTACTCCAGCAAGCTGTGCAGGCCAATCATCAAGACCAGCATGAAGGCGCAGCGACGCGCCACCGCATCGCCAACGTCATTTCCAACGTCGGCGCCAACGCCGTTTGCCGCGCGACTGAGCGCAAACGCACGCCAGAGCGAGTAGGTCAACAAGCCCAGAATGAGCAGGCTCAGCGGCAGGCCTAACTCCACGGCCAGTTGCATCACGATATTGTGGGTGTGGTCAAAAAAGGCGATCGGGCGGTCCGGGAACGGCGTCATGGTCCAGGCCAGATTGAATTCACCCCAGCCCAGCCCTGTCCAGGGGTTGGCCTTCAGCAAAGCCCAGGCATTGGCAATGATGGCCAGGCGCGAGGGCGAGCCCGCGCCTTCGGCCAGGCGTGATTCGGCGCCCAGCGCATGGGCGCCCAGCGTCGCCCAGGCCGCCAGCAAGACCCAGCTCAGCGCCAGCAACAGCGGCGCCGCCATCAGCGCCAGCTTGGAGGCGCGGCCGAGTTTGCGGTCCAGCGCGCCCCAGCAGGCCAGAATCAGCACGCCGATCACGCCGGTGCGCGAGGCGCTCAAGACCACCGCAAACACCAGGCCAAACAGCAGCAGGGGCAACACAAGCGCGCCGCCCAGGGCCTTGAAGCGGCCACGGTCGGCCAGATAGACCGCCGCCACGCAGGCCCACATCAAGAGGCTGGCCAGATGGTTGGGCTGGCGCATATTGCCGACCGCCCGGCCGGCAATCCCCGAGCGCGCGATCAGATTGCCATCGGCCCAGCCCGGCATGAAGACCTGCACCAGGCTGACCAGCAAACTCAAGACCCCCGCCAGCAACAAGCCCCAGCACAAGGCCTCCACCCATTGATGGCGCTGGTCGCGCGCCAGGCCCTGGCCGGCCAGCAGCAGCGCCAACGCCGCCAGCAGCATGCCGCTATTCGCCAAGGCCAGCGACGCCGGCAAGCCGCCCCAAAGATGCGAGGCCCAAGGTGCCAGCGCCAGCAGCGCCAAGCTGGCGGCGGCCGGCGTCAGCCGCCAGCGCGGCGCGCCTTCCATGCCTATGCAAATCAAGACCAGGCCCCAGCCGGCCAACGCGGCGAGTTGGTTGAACAGCGTCGCCGACGGCGTCAAGTTGAAGGCCAGCAAGGGCGCCACCGTGCAGGCCAGCAGCATGGCCAGCTGCGAGCCTGACGAAATGGCGGGGCGAGCAAGGGGAGGGGTAGGCATTGACATGGGGGCGAATCATCACATGAACGGCGGCCGGCACAGCAAGGCGCGACGCGTACACGCCTGCTTGACGTCATCTGTCTATGTGTACTACGATACTAATACACATCGGGAGCAGCCTTGAGCAGCGACAGTCATTTCTTCCAGATCAATACCGGCTCGACCGAACCGATCTACCGCCAGCTGGTCGAGCAGTTGCGCCGGCGCGTGGCCAGCGGGCAATTGGTCGCCGGCCAGGAGATCCCCTCGGTGCGCGAGGTGGCGCAGGCGCTGGCCGTGCATCCGATGACGATCTCCAAGGCCTACAGCCTGCTCGAAGCCGAGGGCCTGCTGGAGCGCCGCCGCGGCCTGGCGATGCGGGTGGCGGCGCAACACAAAAGGGCGCAACCGGCGGCCGACCGGCTGGACCTGCTGCGCCCGACGCTGGAGCGCGCCGCCGCCGAAGCGCAGCAACTGGAGGTGCCGGCCCAGCAGGCCCTGCATCTGTTCGATCAAATTCTCAATCAAGAGGGAGGCGCGATATGAGCGCAGTCACGATGTCGATTTCTAGCCCAGCGGCGGCGCAGGGCCTGGCCGACCTGCCCAGCGCCACCGCGATCCTGCAGGGCCTGAGCCTGAGCTATGGCCCGCAGAGCGTGCTCAAGGGTCTGGATTGGCAGTTGTTGCCGGGCCAGGTCGTCGGCCTGTTGGGCCGCAACGGCGCAGGCAAGACCAGCCTGCTGGAAACCGTGTTGGGCCTGCGCGAGCCGCAGACCGGTAGCGTGCAGCTGTTCGGCCAAAACGCCGCCGAGTTGGACGATGCTGGGCGTGCCCGCATCGGCTATGTGCCGCAGCAAAGCGATCTGTTCGAGGGCTTTACACCCGCTCAACTGCTGGCTTACTTCAAGAGCTTTTACCCGCGCTGGAACGAGGCCAAGGTCGAGGGCCTGTTGTCGCGCTGGGACATCGCCCGCGACAAGCCGATCGCCCAGCTCAGCGGTGGCCAGCAGCAGCGCCTGTCCATCATCCGCGCGCTCGCCCATGAACCCGATCTGCTGGTGCTGGACGAGCCGGTGGCCAGCCTTGACCCGGCCGGGCGGCGCGACTTCCTGCGCGAGCTGATCGAACAGGTGCTGGACCGCGGCACCACGGTGGTGTTCTCGACCCATATCTTGTCGGACCTGGAGCGCGTCGCCTTCAATGTGGCTTTCCTGAAGCAGGGCCGCATTTCGCTGCAGGCGCCGCTGGACGAGTTGCTGGACGAGGTGCGCGCTTTGAGCGGCCCGAGCGCCGAGTTGCAAGCGCTGATTGCCGCGCAAGGGCTGCAAGCGCTGAGCCGCAGCCCGCTGGAGGGTGGGCGAGAACGCTGCCTGGTGCGTTGTCCGCAGGGTTCGGCGCCGCTGCAACCGACGGCGAGCGTCGCCAGCGAGCGGGTCAATCTGGAAGACTTGTTCATGGAGTTGACCTGATCATGCGCACGTTTTGGCGAAACTACGGGCCGCTCTTGTCGGCGCCCTTTCAGCAGCGCCGCCATACCGGCGAGTTATGGGTCTGGCTCGCACTGCTGCTGTTGACGTTGGCGGTGGCCATCACCTGCGCCATCATGGTCGACCTGGGTGCGGCGCGCCTGGTCCTCGGTATCGAGGCCGGCGCGAGCCTGCTGATTCTGTGGGGTATCTGTTTTGCCGGCCTGCGGCGGCAGAACCACCCGAACGCGGCCCGCCTGGTGCCCGGCCATCTGACCCGCTTGCGCCACTGCGCCGTCGGTCTGCTGATGATTTTGAGCCTCACCGCGGCCCTGCTGTTCGGCTCTCAGCTGGGTCAGCCGCTGGCCTGGGCTTTGGGTGCGGCTGCGCTGATGTTGGCCGTGGCGGCTTTTGTGCGCTGGATACAGCTGTGGTTTTATATCTGGATCGTCATCAGTCTTGCTTTTTGGGGGCCAGTGGGTGCGCTGAGCATGCGCGTTTGGCGCGGCCTGCAGCAGTGGTACGCCGTGCAGCCCGCCAGCTTGGCGCTGCTGGCCGTTCTGATCCTGCCTTGGTTGCTGAGCCGGCTGCTGCAAGACGGCGGACCCGCCCATCAAGCGAGCTATCGGGCGGCTGAGAAACTTCGGATGGCCTTCGCCGACCAGTCGCGCGGCCTGTCCACCGCCAAATACGCCGGCAAGACCGGTTTGACCATGATGCGGCTGTTCTCTTGGCCACAACCGCTCTGGCAACGCCATTTGCTGGCGACGGCCAAGCCCGTGGCGGGCAGCGCCTTGGCCCGCGCCGAACTGGTGTGCTTGGGTAATTTGCACTGGACTAGCATGCTGGGCGCCTTGTCGCTTGTCTTGGCGATCTTCGGCTGTGGCGCGGCCGTTGCCGACTACCTGTTCACGCCCAACTGGTCGGCAATCGGCACCGACGGTGGCGCCGGTCTGCAAATCGGCATCGTCAGCATGGCGCTGAATCCCTTGTTCGGCCTGGCTAGCGCTTTGCACCGCAGTCGCCGTGAGCAAGCACTGCTGATGCTTTTGCCCGGCATGCCGCGCGGCCTGGCCCTGAGCCGCCAACTGGCCCGGCGCCTGTTGGCGCAGTTCTACCTCCAATGGAGCATGGCCGCGGTCTTGATCGGGCTGATGATGGCGCTGATCAGCCCCGCAGGCGAGGCCTCGCGGCTGGGTCTATATGGCTTGCTGCTGGCCTTGCCGATGGGCAGCTTCTTGTTGCGCGACTGGTCGCGTCAAGCCGCGCCGAATAGCGCGCAGGCGCTGCTGCCCTTGATGGGGGTGACCATGGGCGCGGCATTGTTGGCCGGCATGGCCTGGCTGGGCTTGAGCATCTGGTTCGCCGTCGCGCTGAGTTTGGGCCTGAGTCTGGCTTTCCTGCGCTGGCGTTGGCAGCGCAGCGTCCTGGCCAGCCCGGCGGCGATGCCGGTCGGGCGCTGGGCCTAAAGAACCCGGCGCGACGCTTCAGCGCCGCAGCCAGCCGACAATTTGCGGCGCCTGCAGCGCCCCCGACAGGCGCTGCAATTCCTTGCCCTGTTGCAGCTGCAACAGCGTTGGAATGCTGCGGATGCCGAAGCGTTGCGACAGCTGAGGGCTGGAGTCGCTGTTCACCTTGACCAGCAAGACCTGACCCTTCAGCTGCTGGGCGGCCAGCGCAAACTGCGGCGCCATCTGGCGGCAAGGGCCGCACCAGGGCGCCCAGAAGTCGACCAGCACCGGCAGCTCGGTGCCGGCCACCACGGTGTCAAAGTTGGCATCGCTGAGTTCGACCACCTCGCCGCTGAGCAGTGCTTGGCCACATTTGCCGCAGATCGGGTCTTGGCTGGCGCGCTCAGCCGGCACGCGGTTCTTGGTCAAGCAGTGGGGGCAGGTGATCAGCATGATGAATTCCTTGTTGTGCATTCAAGCTTGGGCGGCTCGGCCGGAATTCAAGCCGCCGCCGCCAGCGTCGCCTGCAAATGGCCTCCCACCTCCTGCACAAAGGCGCGTACCCGCGCGGTCTGGCGCAGGTCTGGATGGGTCAGCAGCCACACCGGCGTGCTGACGTCGGCCAGCACCTCGGACACCGGGATCAGATCGGGTTCATGGCCCTCGATCAGGGTCGGCAGCAATGCCAGCGCCAGGCCGGTGCGCGCCATTGCGACGGCCGGGTGCAGCAAATCAAGCCGCATGACGACGCTGCTGGCCGGCACATGGTCGTGCATCCAGCGGTCAAAAAAGCGCGTGCGGCGCTCGCGGTCAAAGCCTATCCAGGGGTAGTTGTTGCACAGCTGCTGCACCGGCAGGATGCTTTGCGGCAGGCCAGCCTGGCCGCGCTTGGCATAGACGCGCATGCGTACATCGCCCAAGCGGCGCCCGACCAAGTGCTCGGGCACCAGGCGGTGCATGCGCAAGGCCACGTCGGCGTCGCGCTTGGACATATCGACCAGGCTGGAGTTCTCACTCACCTCCACCTCAATGCCCGGATGGCTGCGCCGGAATGCCGCCAGCGCCTCGGGCAGCAGGTAGAGCATGGCCACAAAGGCGGTGCTCAGGCGCAGCGTGCCCTGCAGTTCCAGGTCGCGGCCGACGATGCGGCGCTGTACCTCGGCGATGGCCGGGCGCATCTCGCGCGCCTGCGCCGCCATCAGCTCGCCCGCCTCGGTCGGCCGGTAGCCGCTGCGAAGGCGCTCGAACAGCCGCGCGCCCAGGCGCGCCTCCACGGCGTCCAGGCGGCGCAAGACGGTCGTATGCCGCACGCCCATCAGCTTGGCCGCACCGTTCAAGGAGCCGGCCTCGGCAACGCTCAAGACATAGCGCAAATCGTCCCAGTTGAATCCAACTTCTAGCTGTTCCATGTGCGTATTTGCAAACTCTGAATGCAGTTTGTGTAGTTGTTTGTGCGTGGCTGCAAACATAACATCCGCAACACCGAAACGCCACTTAGGAATCAGCCATGCCTTTTCTCCACCTCAGCCTGTGCCCCGCCCCCGGTGCCGACCCCAGCCTGCGTGAGCTGGCCACCGCGCTGACCGACCTGACCGCCGAGCATTTGGCCAAGGACCCGCGACTGACCGCCGTGCGTATTGAGCTGGTGCCGGCCACGCAATGGTTCATCGGCGCGCGGGCATTGGCGGCCGACACGCTGGCCAGCTATCAATTGCAAATCCAGGTGACGGCCGGCACCAACAGCGCGGCACAAATCAGCGCTTATCTGGCCGCCGTGCATGCGGCGATGGGCGCCGCACTGGGGCGCGTGCACCCGACCAGCTACACGGTGGTGCAGCAGGTTGCCGCTGAATCGTGGGGTTACGGCGGGCAGAGCCAGGCGGCGCGCCGGCTCAGTCAAACCGCGGCGCTGGTTTGAGTCTGCAACCCTGCGCAAGCGGGTTGGCGCCGGGTCAGGGCGCTTGGGTGTTGCTGTTCAAGGCCCGCAGCAAGCCGGCACGGTAGGGGCGGCTGCAGGGCGCGCTGGCGCCGCCGCGCAGGGTCAGGCCGGCCTCGCGCAGCGCCAGCACCTGCGCAAGGGCCACGGCAGCACCACGGTGCGTGCGCACAAAGCCCGGCCCCAGATCGGCCAGCAGGCCGGCCAAGGTGCGGCGCAGCAGCAGCGGCGGGCGCCCGGCGAGCAGGTGCAGCACCACATAGTTGTCGGCGGCCTCCAGCCAGGCGATCTCGGCAACGGCCACCACATGGGTGCGGCCGCGGTCCGGGACCAGCAACTGCGCAGGCGGCGCTTGCTCGGCCCGCGCCGGGCTGGCGCGCATCCGCAGCCGCTCACGCAAGCGATCAAGCGTGCGTGCCAAACGCTCAGCCTCCACGGGCTTGAGCAGATAGTCCACCGCGGCGCTGTCAAAGGCATCGAGCGCATAGCGGTCGAAGGCGGTGGCGAACACGAGGGCCGGCGCCGGGTCAGGCAGCGATGCCGCCACGTCCAGGCCGCTGATGCCGGGCATCTGAATGTCGAGAAAAACGACATCGGGTGCGAGGGCGGCCACCTGTGCCAGCGCCTGCTCGCCGTCCTTGGCTGTACCGACGATCTCGATGCCGGGCATGGTTGTGAGCAGGCGCTGCAGGCGCGCTCGGGCCTGCGGCTCGTCGTCAACGATCAGCACACGCATGGCAACACAATCACCGCTTCTACACCCCCACCTTCGCCGGCGCCTTCGCCACGTGAGCGCAGCGTCAACGAGGCCTCGGCGCCGAAGCGCGTGGCCAGGCGCTCGCGCAAATTGCTCAGGCCGGCGCCGAACACCGGCTGCGGCATGAGTTGACCCATATCGTCCTGCACCGACAGCCGCATGTGGCCGGCGCCCTCGCGCTGCGCGCGCACGGTGATCTGCGCCCGGCCCAGCCGTTTCTCTACGCCATGGCGGAAGGCGTTCTCCAGCAGCGGCTGCAACAACAGGGTCGGCACCTTGTAGGCGCGCAGGCTCGCATCGATCTCGAAGCGCGTGCTGACGCGATCGGCAAAGCGCTCATGCATGATGGCCGCATAACCTTC
>JADMJQ010000278.1 GCA_018780415.1 Roseateles sp.
TCGGCGATCCGCAATTTGATCCGTGAGAACAAGGTGGCGCAGATGTACTCGTCGATACAGACGGGCAACAGCCAGGGCATGCAGACCTTGGATCAAAACCTGACCGATCTGGTGCGGCGCAACATCATTGCTCCGTCGGAGGCACGCGCCAAGGCGAAGTTCCCTGAGAACTTTCCGGGCTGAAAGCCCGGAAAGTTCGACGTTGCTCATGTGGCGCCAGCCACGTGAGCAAAGGCAAAATTTCCCGCTGCAAGCCACCACATACCTGGACCATCATGGAACGCGATCAAGCCACCAAATTCATCAACGACCTCCTGCGCCTGATGATCTCGCGCAAAGGGTCAGATCTGTTCCTGACGGCCGAGTTCCCCCCCGCCATCAAGGTCGACGGCAAGGTCACCAAGGTTTCGCCCCAGCCGCTGACCGGCCAGCACACGCTGCAGCTGGCGCGCGCCATCATGAACGACAAGCAGGCGGCCGAGTTCGAGCGCACCAAGGAGTGCAATTTCGCCATCTCGCCGCAAGGCGTAGGCCGCTTCCGGGCCAACGCCTTTATTCAGCAGGGCTCGGTCGGCCTGGTGCTGCGCACCATCCCCGCCGAGGTGCCGACCATCGCTTCGCTGGACCTGCCGCCGATCTTGCGCCAAGTGGTGCAGGCCAAGCGCGGCCTTGTGATCGTCGTTGGCGCCACTGGCTCGGGCAAGTCAACCTCGCTGGCGGCGATGGTCGATGAGCGCAACCAGACAACGTTTGGCCACATCATCACGATCGAAGACCCGATCGAATTCGTTCACCCGCACAAGAACTGCATCATCACCCAGCGCGAGGTCGGCATCGACACCGACAGCTGGGAGCTGGCGCTGAAGAACACCTTGCGCCAAGCGCCAGACGTGATCCTGATGGGCGAGGTGCGCGACCGCGAGACCATGGAACACGCGGTCGCCTTCGCCGAGACCGGGCACCTGTGCATGGCGACCCTGCATGCCAATAGCGCTAACCAGGCACTTGATCGCATCATCAACTTCTTTCCGGAGGAGCGCCGCGCTCAGCTTTTGATGGACTTGTCGCTGAACCTGCGCGCCCTGGTGTCGCAGCGCCTGCTGCCACGCCGCGAAGGCAAGGGCCGGGTGGCGGCGGTCGAGATCATGCTGAATTCGCCGCTGATTTCGGACCTGATCTTTAAGGGCGAGATCGGCGAGATCAAGGAAATCATGAAGCGCTCGCGCGAGCAGGGCATGCAGACCTTCGATCAGGCGCTGTTTGATCTGTATGAGAGCGGCAAGGTCACTTATGAAGACGCGCTGCGCAATGCCGACTCGGTCAATGATTTGCGCTTGCAAATCAAGCTCAATAGCGAGCGGGCGCGCTCTGAGGATATGTCGGCGGGGACCGAGCATTTCACGATTGTTTAATGGGCTATTTGGTTTTTTATGAGCACAAGAACTTACGACAGCATGGCGCCCTTGAAACTGGCCTTCCTCGGCCTCGGCGTCATGGGCCATCCAATGGCCGGACATTTGAAGCGTGCCGGCCATGCGGTGACGGTCTACAACCGCACGGCTGCCAAAGCGCAGGCCTGGGTGGCTGAATATGGCGGCAGCTCGGCGGCTTCGCCGGCCGAAGCGGCGGCCGGCGCCGACATCGTGTTCGCCTGCGTCGGCAATGACGCCGATCTGCGCTCGGTGGTTCTGGGTGAGCAGGGCGCTTTTGCGGGTATGAAGGCCGGCGCCATCTTTGTCGACCACACCACCGCTTCGGCCGAGGTCGCGCGCGAGCTGCATGCCGAGGCGCTCAAGCGCGGCCTGCACTTTGTTGACGCGCCGGTGTCAGGCGGTCAAATGGGTGCCGTCAATGGCGCGCTGACGGTGATGTGCGGCGGCGACGCTGCGCCATTCGAGGCCATGCAGCAAGTCGCATTGGCCTACTCCAAAGCGGTCACGCGGGTCGGCGGATCGGGCGCCGGGCAATTGGCCAAGATGGTCAATCAGATCTGCATCGCCGGCCTGGTGCAAGGCTTGGCCGAGGCGATCGCCTTCGGCCAAAAAGCCGGCCTGGACATGAAGCAGGTGCTCGACGTCATCGGCAAAGGCGCAGCGCAGAGCTGGCAGATGGACAACCGCGGCAAGACCATGGTCGATGCCAAGTTCGACTTCGGCTTTGCCGTTGATTGGATGCGCAAGGACCTGGGCCTTGTGCTGGACGAGGCTCGCCGCAATGGCGCGCGGCTGCCGGCGACGGCCCTGGTTGACCAGTTCTATGCCGATGTGCAGGCGGAAAAGGGCGGCGGTAGGCTGGATACTTCCAGCCTGATCAAACGGCTGGCCTGAGTCTTACTTGGCGGCCTCGGCCTTTGGCTTGGGCACCAGCCGCGCCAGCTCTTCTTCGCTGATGATCTCGACGGCGCGCACCACCTTCGTCACGCCACTGACGCCGCGCGCAATACTGACCGCACGCGCCGCTTCGCGTTCGGTAACGCGGCCCATGATGAAGACAGCGCCGCGCTCGACCACGATGTAAAACGCGTTCGAGATCAGGTCCGGCGCATCGACCAGGCTGGCCTTGACCTTGGTGGCGACAAGCAAGTCATTGGAGCGGCTGGTGTAGGAGCTCAAAAAGCCCACCACCGTCTCGTTCAACACATGGCTGACGTTCTCCACGCCGCTGACGATTTGCTCCAGCTTGAGGCGGTCGGCCTCGGTCTTGGTTTCGCCGGTGATCAAGACCAGGCGGTTGTAGCTGTTGATATTGAAGTGGACGCGGTCACCGAGTTGTTCGCGCACGCGCGCGGCGGCTTTGTATTCGATGCCTTCGTCCTCGACCTGGGTGCCCGAGGTGCGCCGGTCGGTGGCCATCAGGCCACCGCCGACCATGGCGCCGCCGACCGCCAGCGGCACGCAGGCGCTGCTTGCCAAGGCGCCGGCAAGGGCGAGCAGCAGGACGGCCCGACGGCTGTGGGTCAAGGCAAGGGTATTCAGAGTCATATCGGTCCTGGTGAAAAGTGTGAGCGAGAAGGCTTACTCGCCGGCGCCCAGTAGTTGCACATCGACCGCGTCGCATAGGCAATGGGCGAGCAGGCGCTGCGCCTCGGCGACGCGTGCGCTGCGCGGGTGTTGAATGCGAATTTGCACATCGGTATCGCGCAACAGGCCGCGCATTTCATCCAGCTGGCTGCCGGTGATGGCGATCACACTCATGTCTTGATCATGCGCAGCGGCCAGCACGTCGGCCCATTGGTCCAGCCCGGTTTGGCGTGATTCGAAGATCAGCAGCAGATCCCCCGGATGACCGTGGGCCTGTATTTGACGCGTTAGGGCGGCGAGCTCCGAGACGCTGCCATGGGCCTGTGTGTCCAGGCTCCAGGCGGCCAGGCCCGGCCGGTCTTGCTCGAAACGGCCGACCAGCAGGGCAGCCATATAGCTGGCGTCCAAGGCCGACAGGCCAAGGCCGCAGCAGAGCACCCGGCCGCCGCCGGTGATGCCGTCCAGCAGCATTTGCGCGGCCGTTGCCAGCGGGCGTGACAGGGTCTCGGCGGCCTGATAAAGCAGGTCGGCGCTCTCGAAGAATTGTTGTTGGATGCGTTGCTCTAGCATGGGGCCGGATCATAAGCGAGTGAGATCGAAGGCGGCTTGAAGCCATTCGATCGCCTCACCATCAATCGCCAGCACATCAAAACGGCAGGGCGGCGGGGTGGCCATACTCAACAAGTAATGTTGGGCCGCATAGATCAGCCGGCGCTGTTTGCTGCGGGTGACGCTGGCCGCCGCGCCGCCATGCGAGAGGCCGGCGCGGGCGCGCACCTCGACGAAGACCAGGGTGCCGTCCGACTCGCGCAGAATCAGATCGACTTCGCCGCCGCGCGCGTTCGGTCCGCCGGCGACCCGATAATTGCGCTCCACCAGGCGCAGGCCCTGTTGCTGCAGATATTGCAGCGCAAGGTCTTCCGCCGCCGATCCGAGAATCTTGGGAGAGCCCCACTTGAACATAAATGCCGACGCCTCCCTGCTGATGATGCAGGCCGCAGCCCATGCGGCCGGGAGTCAGCAGTATCCCGCGTCCACGCTCTATGTGGTGGCGACACCGATTGGCAATCTGGCCGACATCACGTTCCGCGCTGCCCATGTCCTGGGCCTGGTCGACGCCGTGGCCTGCGAGGACACCCGGGTCAGCGCCGGCCTGCTGCGCCATCTCGGTCTGCATAAGCCATTACTTAAGCTCCATCAGCATAATGAGCATGAGGCCAGCGCGGCCCTGATCGCGCGGCTTCAACAGGGCGAGCGCATCGCCTATATCAGCGATGCCGGCACGCCCGCCATCTCCGACCCCGGCGCGGTGCTGGTGGCGGCAGTGGCGGCGGCGGGCCTGCGGGTCTTTCCTGTTCCAGGCGCCAGCAGCACGGTGACGGCGCTCAGCGTGGCCGGCGACACGGTCGCCGAGGGCTTCGAGTTCGCCGGCTTTTTGCCGACCAAGGCGGCCGAGCGCCGCACCGTCTTGCTGACCCTGTGCGGCCGGCCGCGCAGCCAGGTCTTGTTCGAGGCGCCGCATCGCATCAAGGCGGTGATTGAGTTGTTGGCCGAGGTCTGCCCGGCTCAAAAAGTCAGCGTCTGCCGCGAGCTGACCAAGCAGTTCGAGACTGTCCACACCGCATTGGCGGCCGAGCTGCCGGCCTGGATGGCGGCGGATGCGCAGCGCGAGCGCGGCGAGTTCGTGCTGGTCCTGCACGCCATCAAGCCGGTCGCGGCGGCCGACGGCGAGTTGCCGGACCAGGCCTTGCGCGTGCTGGCCCTGCTCAGTGCCGAGCTGCCCTTGAAGCAGGCCGTTGGCCTGGCCGCGCAGATCAGTGGTGCGCCGCGCAATGCGCTGTATGAACATGCGTTAAAGCAAAAGGAACAACGCGGCGGCGACCCGGACTAGCGCGATTCAGGGGGCATTCAACCGCTGCTCGGCCGAGGTCATGTGACCCCGCGCCGGGCTCAGCTCGCCGGCGCGGCCCATGCCAAAGGCCGGCATATTGACGTAGACATTCTCGTAACGGCCGGGGCCCACGGCGTAGCTTTCGTGCCAGATGCCGACCGTGCCGTCCGTGCCCACGGCCTTGTTGAATGCGGCCCAGGCCGGCAGGTGCTGGCCGTCCTTGTTCTTGGCGTAGGCCAGCAACTGCGCCATCGAGCGCCAGTACTGCACCTGGATGATGGTGCGGGAGAACCACATCTCGGCATGCAGCAGGCCCGAGTCCGGCTGGCCTTGAAGCTCGCGCAGCATGCGCGGCATGGCGCTGGCCACCGGCCACCATTTGTGGATCGCCCAAGGCTTGTTGATGCGCATGCCGATCAGGAAGACCACGAAGTCGCCGTCCAGCCTCGCCGTCAGGCGTTCGCGCAGCAAGGGGCTACTCATACCGTGCTTGCCGTGTTGATCTGCTTGCCATGTAGGGCCTTTCGCTGGGTAAGGTTTCAAGGGCTGCAGTCTCGGTCTTGCGCGGCCGATGCGGAAGTGGCTGATTTGCATGCCTGTTATTCATGCTTGAATAACGCATGAGTGCAAATTCAATCGATTGGACCTTGCTGCAGGTTTTTCTGGGCTTGGCCGAGGCGGGCTCGCTGAGCCGGGCTGTTGCCGTGCTGGGCCAGAGCCAGCCGACGCTGAGCCGGCAGTTGGTGGCCCTCGAGGCGTTGCTGGGGCAGAGCTTGTTCGAGCGCCACCCGCGCGGCCTGAGCTTGACCGCCGCCGGCCAGGCCCTGCTGCCGGCCGCACGACGCATGCGCGAAGCTGCGCAAGAAATGAGCCTGGCGCTGGCGGCGCGTGAAAAGAGTTTGGCCGGCACGGTGCGCCTGACCGCCAGCGAGATCGTCTGCTGCTATTTTTTGCCAGAGTTCTTGGCGCAGATGCGGCTTAGTCACCCGGAGATACAGCTTGAGCTGGTGGCCAGTGATGAGGTCGAGAATCTGCTGGAGCGCAGTGCCGACATCGCGCTGCGCATGTTGCGCCCCGAACAAGGCATGTTGGTGGCGCGCAAGCTGGCCGATTGGCCGCTGGGCATGTATGCGCATAGGCGCTATTTGGCCCGTCACGGTGTGCCGACGGTGGCGACGATGGCCCAGCATCAATGGCTGGGCTACGACCGCTCCGATCAATTGCTGCGCGGCTTTGCCGCCGCAGGCTTTGCGGTCGAGCCTGAGTTCTTCGGCTTGCGCAGCGACAGTCAGGTGGCGATGTGGGAGGCAATGCGGGCCGGCTGCGGCATCGCCGTGGGGCTACAAAGTCTGGCCGCTCGGGATGCCGACCTGCAGCAAGTGCTGCCCGAAGTTTCGATTCCGCCGCTGCCCTTGTGGCTGACCGCGCACCGCGAGTTGCGCGACACGCCGCGCCTGCGTTTGGTGTTTGACGCCTTGGCTGCCTGGGCCGGCAGGATCGAGTGAAATGGCTTAGAGCGGGCCCGGCTCGGCCCTCCTACAATGAAGCCATGATTTCGCGCGAACCCACACTTGCCCGCCTGGTAGCAGCCCGTAGCCAATTGCTGGAGCCATACGGCCTCAGCGAGCCCTTGCTGGCCAAAGCGCTGCGGCTGATCACCGAACACCGGGTCGACGACGCCGACCTCTATTTCCAGACCACCCGCTCGGAGGGCTGGAGCCTGGAGGAGGGCATCGTCAAGAGCGGCAGCTTCAGCATCGACCAGGGCGTTGGCGTGCGCGCGGTGGCCGGCGAGAAGACCGCTTTTGCCTATTCCGACGACATCTCCGAGGCCGCCATCATCGATGCCGCCCTGACCGTGCGCGCCATCGCCGCCGCCGGCCAGAGCCGCCGCGTCAAGGTGCCCAATAAGCCGACGATTTCGGCGAGCCGCTCGCTTTATGGCCCGGCTGACCCGATCGCCAGCCTGGACAGCACCGAAAAAGTCGCCCTGCTGGAGCGCACCGAGCGCATGGCCCGCGCCAAGGACCCGCGCGTGGCCCAGGTGATGGCCGGCCTGGCGGCCGAGCATGAAGTTATTTTGGTGGCGCGCGCCGACGGCACGCTGGCCGCCGATGTGCGGCCGCTGGTGCGCCTGAGCGTGACGGTGATTGCCGAGAGCAATGGCCGCCGCGAGGTCGGCTCGGGCGGTGGCGGCGGGCGTTTTGGCCTGGCTTATTTCACCGACGAGATGATCGCCAGCTATGTCGATCAGGCCGTCACTGCGGCGCTGACGAATCTGGAATCGCGCCCGGCTCCGGCCGGTGAGATGACCGTGGTACTCGGCCCCGGCTGGCCCGGCGTGCTCCTGCACGAAGCGATCGGCCACGGCCTGGAGGGTGACTTCAACCGCAAGGGCTCGAGCGCCTTTGCCGGCCGCATCGGCGAGCGCGTCGCCGCCAAGGGCGTAACGGTCTTGGATGACGGCACGCTGCCGGACCGACGCGGCTCGATGAATGTCGACGACGAAGGCTGCGCCTCGCAGCGCAATGTCTTGATCGAAGACGGCATTCTGAAGGGCTATATCCAGGACGCGATGAATGCGCGCTTGATGAAGGTGGTACCGACCGGCAATGGCCGGCGCGAGAGCTATGCCCATGTGCCGATGCCGCGCATGACCAACACCTATATGTTGGCCGGCGGCAAGGACCCGCAGGAAATCATTGCCAGCATCAAGAAGGGTATCTACGCGACCAACTTCGGCGGCGGACAGGTCGACATCACCTCGGGCAAATTCGTGTTCTCGGCCAGCGAAGCCTTCTGGGTCGAGAACGGCAAGATCCAATACCCGGTCAAGGGGGCCACCATCATCGGCAGCGGCCCTGAGGCTTTGACGCGAGTCACGATGATTGGCAACGACATGCAGCTGGACACCGGCGTCGGCGTCTGCGGCAAAGAGGGCCAGAGCGTGCCGGTCGGCGTCGGCCAGCCGACGCTGCGTATCGACGGCTTGACGGTGGGCGGCACCGCCTGATTGTTGTACCCAAGCCGCACAGCGGCAGGGGCGTCACACTCGCGTGCTACATTCAAGTCATGCCTACACCAAAGTTTTATGCATTCTTTTGGTTCTCAAACCGCACCGGCGGCAGAGAGGCGAACGCGTAGACCAAAAGCGCGATCCAAATTTCTGAAAACCGCCGGGTTCACCCCCGGCGGTTTTTTTTTGCTCATCGAATCAGAATCAGAAAGACCGCCACGATATGAACGCTAAGAATGTGACCAAGCCCGAGCAAGCCGCCGAGCGCTGGTACTCGCCGCAGGACAAGACCAGCGAGACCGATGACCAACGCATCGTCGACGTCACGCCGCTGCCGCCGCCGGAACACCTGATCCGCTTCTTCCCGATCCGCGGCACGCCGATGGAGCCGCTGATCGCCGGCACCCGCGCCAAGATCCGCAAGATCATGCAGCGCAAGGATGACCGCTTGCTTGTCATCATTGGCCCTTGCTCCATCCACGATCCGGCCGCAGCGATCGAGTACGCCCGCAAACTGCAAGTGCAGCGCGAGAAGTACGCGGACACGCTGGAGATCGTCATGCGCGTCTACTTCGAAAAGCCGCGCACCACGGTGGGCTGGAAGGGTCTGATCAATGATCCCTACCTGGACGAGAGCTACCGCATCGACGAAGGCCTGCGCATCGCGCGCCAGCTGCTGATCGAGATCAACCGCCTGGGCCTGCCGGCGGGCAGCGAGTTCCTCGACGTGATCTCGCCGCAGTACATCGGCGACCTGATCGCCTGGGGCGCGATCGGCGCGCGCACCACCGAGAGCCAGGTGCACCGCGAGCTGGCCTCGGGCCTGTCCGCGCCGATCGGCTTCAAGAACGGCACCGACGGCAATATCAAGATTGCCACCGATGCGATCCAGGCCGCCGCGCGCCCGCATCACTTCTTGTCGGTGCACAAGAACGGCCAGGTCGCCATCGTCGAGACCAAGGGCAATAAGGACTGCCATGTGATCCTGCGCGGCGGCAAGACGCCCAATTACGACGCCGAAAGCGTTGCCGTTGCTTGCAAAGACCTGGCCGCCTCCAAGCTCGACACGACGTTGATGGTTGACTGCTCGCATGCCAACAGCTCCAAGCAGCATTTGCGCCAAGTCGATGTGGCGGCCGACGTTGCGGCCCAGATCAAGGCCGGCGGCAAGAACATCTTCGGCGTGATGGTCGAAAGCCATCTGATCGACGGCGCGCAGAAGTTCACGCCCGGCAAGGACGACGCGAAGAAGCTGGAGTACGGCAAGAGCATCACCGACGCCTGCCTGGGCTGGGACGATTCGCTGAAGGTGCTCGAACTGCTCAGCGACGCAGTGAAAACGGCGCGGAGCTGAAATCTAGGCCAGAATCGGCGCGTCACAAGCCCAAGAAAAAAGGCCAGCGATGCGCAGTCAAGTGAAGGTCGTGTTCAGCCCGATTCAGCAGTTTGATCTGGTCGTTGACGCTGCGGAGGTCTTGAGTTTTGAGGCCGCGCGTCAATGGCTGGATGAGCAGTTCATCAAGCATGAGTGTGAGCCGATGCGAGGCACCGGCAAGGTGTTGCTGGCCGACAAGATACTCGGTGTCGCCAGTACGGCTGGGCCGGCTGCTTTTGCCGATGCCGCTTGGGCACTCGACTTTGCGCGGGCCACCAGCGGTGCCTTGAGCAAGGCGCTGCTGAGGGTCGATGTGGCGAAGCGGACGCTGTCCTATTGAGCGCTTATGACTGAATCAGCTGCGGTGCCGGCAACTGCCAGCCGTAGTGCAGGGCCGCCAAACGCAACATCACCACCATCAGCATGCCGGCGAAAAAGGCCAGTTGGCGCGGCACGCCGAGAGCCCGCAGCAGCAAATAAGCGCTGATGCCGCCGATGGCCGCGCTCGCGTAGATGTCGCGACGCAGCAGCAGCGGCACCTGACCGGTCATCAGATCGCGCAGCACGCCGCCGCCGCTGGCGGTGATGGTGCCCAGCAGCACGACCACCAGGCGCGGCTTGCCCGCTTCCTCGGCGATTTCGGCGCCGCACAGGGCGAACAAGGCCAGGCCCAGGGTGTCGGCAATCAAGAGCGCGCCATTGCCGGTCTGCAAGACCTGACCCCAGCCGCTGGCCAGCTGCGTGGCCAGGGCGGTCAGCAGCGCCGTCAGGCCGATGACCTTGACGTAGCGGGTGTCGCGCATCCAGAAGATCGGGTGCCGGCCCAAGAGTATGTCGCGCAGGGTGCCGCCTCCAATGGCCGTGATGGCGGCCAGCACCAGCACGCCGAACAGGTCCAGCCGTGCTTGCATGGCCGCCAAGGCGCCGCTGATGGCAAACACGGCCACGCCGGCCAGGTCCATCCAGTAGAGGACGATGCGCGCTTTTGGGGTCAATGACTCGGTGGAAGTTGAATTCATCGGCGGCATTTTGGCAGCGCGGCTGTTGTCAGGGCAAAAAGGGCTTGAAGCCGGGCGTGCCGGCCCCACATCGGGTGCACGAAGTCGTTTCCGTCTTCCCTGCCTTTTGAAAGAAACACAAGCCATGACAAAGCAAACCCATGCCTTCCAGGCCGAGGTCAAGCAGATCCTGCACCTGGTCACTCATTCGCTCTATTCCAACAAGGAAATTTTCCTGCGCGAGCTGGTCTCCAACGCGTCGGACGCTTGCGACAAGCTGCGCTTCGAGGCACTCGACAACGCCGCCTTGTTCGAGGACACGCCGAATCTGGAAGTGCGCGTCAGCTTTGACGAGGCCGCCCGCACCGTCACGATCAGTGACAACGGCATCGGCATGAGCGAGGAAGAGGCGATCTCGCATCTGGGCACCATCGCCAAGAGCGGCACGCGCGAGTTCATGGCCAAGCTCGAAGGCG
>JADMJQ010000145.1 GCA_018780415.1 Roseateles sp.
GCCGCCGCAGACCGAAGCCATCGACGAGGAGCCGTTCGACTCGGTGATTTCCGACACCACGCGCATCGAGTAAGGGAAGTCTTCCTTGCTTGGCAGCGCGGCGATCAGCGCGCGCTTGGCCAGACGGCCGTGGCCGATTTCGCGACGCTTTGGACTGCCCACGCGACCGGTTTCGCCGGTGGCGAACGGAGGCATGTTGTAGTGCATCATGAAGCTGTCTTCGAACTCACCGGCCAGCGCGTCGATGCGCTGAGCGTCACGGTTAGTACCCAGAGTCGCCACCACCAGCGCCTGCGTTTCACCACGGGTGAACAGCGCCGAGCCGTGGGTGCGCGGCAGGATGGAATTGCGGATCTCGATCGGACGCACGGTGCGGGTGTCGCGACCATCGATGCGGGGCTCACCGGCCAGGATCTGGCCGCGCACGATGCGGGCTTCGATCTCGAACAACAGGCTTTCCACTTCGACCTTGTCGAACTCGACGCCGTCGGCCTTCAGGCCAGCCATCACATTGGCAGTAACGGTGCGGCAAGCTTGCGTACGCGCTTGCTTGTTGCGGATTTGATAAGCGGCGGCCAGACCTTCTTCGGCCAGCGCGCCGACCTTGGCGATCAGTGGCTCGTTCTTGGCCGGAGCGACCCAGTTCCAGCTCGGCTTGCCGGCGTCACGCACCAGCTCGTCGATGGCGGCGATGGCGATATTGCCTTGCTCATGGCCGAACACCACGGCGCCCAACATGATCTCTTCGCTCAGGCCATCGGCCTCGGACTCCACCATCAGCACGGCGGCTTCGGTACCGGCCACCACGAGGTCCATCTGGCTGTCTTTGCGCTGGGTCTGGCCCGGGTTCAGCACGTATTCGCCGTTGATGTAGCCCACGCGTGCGGCGCCAATCGGGCCGGCAAACGGGATGCCGGAGATGGCCAACGCGGCGCTCGATGCGACCAGCGCGGCAATGTCGGCGTCGACTTCGGGGTTCAGCGACACGGTGTGGATGACCACCTGCACTTCGTTGTAGAAGCCTTCAGGGAACAGCGGGCGGATCGGGCGATCGATCAGGCGGCTGGTCAGCGTTTCCAGCTCGCTCGGGCGACCTTCGCGTTTGAAGAAGCTGCCGGGGATCTTGCCGGCAGCATAGGTTTTTTCCAGATAGTCAACGGTCAGCGGGAAGAAATCCTGGCCGGCCTTTGCGTCGCTCTTGGCAACCACGGTAGCCAAGACCACGGTGTCATCGATGTTGACGATCACGGCACCGCTGGCCTGACGCGCTACTTCACCAGTCTCCATCACGACGGTGTGCTGACCCCATTGGAAGGTCTTGGTGACTTTATTGAACAAACTCATTGTGTCTCTCCTCTGGGCCGATTGGCTGGCACCACATGGCGCGCAGTTCGGCTGTTTTGAAGCGGCTTGCGGCGCCGCGACTGGACCGAGAGTGAGTCTGGGTTTGGCGGGATGCCATTCCAAAACATTGCCCAAGCCCGCTCATTTTTGCAAGGCCAGTCAAGGTACTGGAATGACACAGCAGCGCCACGTCAGCTCAACTCAATACAAGGTAAAACGAATTTCAAAAAGACAAAGAGCCTGTGCTGGACATAGACCCAGACAGGCTCCTTGACCTCACTCGCAAATTACTTGCGCAGACCCAACTTCTGGATCAAAGCAACATAACGCGAAGCGTCCTTGGACTTCAGATACGACAGCAAGCTCTTGCGCGAGTTGACCATCTTCAGCAGACCGCGACGACCGTGATGGTCCTTCTTATTGGCCTTGAAGTGAGGGGTCAGCGCGTTGATACGAGCTGTCAGCAGGGCGACCTGGACCTCAGGCGAACCTGTGTCATTGGCGCTGCGTGCGTTCGCTTGAACGACTTCTGCTTTGTTGAAACTTTCGACTGCCATGATGCGTTCCTAAATGCCGGAATCCGCCGGCAATCCAGGCAAGCCTGACGCTCAGACGGTTTCCATGGTTTCACTTGCGGTCACGGGTGAAACCGACCCGAGCCGTGCTATTACTTACTCTTGCTCATTGACCAAGCCCCAAACTCTCTAGGCTTGACCAACAAAACCCACTGATTATAGACCAAGAATAGATTCCGAGCAGCGAGCTGGCCTCGCGCTGGGCGCCGGGAAGCAGGTAAATGACGCCAAAACTGGCGGTTCCAAGTGCCCGGCATCTGTATTTTCGTGCGCTCTTGAATTGCC
This sequence comes from Roseateles sp., assembly GCA_018780415.1. Classification (GTDB taxonomy): domain Bacteria; phylum Pseudomonadota; class Gammaproteobacteria; order Burkholderiales; family Burkholderiaceae_C; genus Paucibacter_A. Next base: position 2,205 of record JADMJQ010000145.1, read on the forward strand.
TGGTCAAGCGCCAAACTTCCAAGCCATGGGGGCTGCGACGCTTTGACTTCTCAAACGCGCTTGAAGCCGGCCTCCTCAGGAGCTAGCCATGTTTGTGATTCCCGTGAGCCGTCATTCCGCTGAATTCACCCGCCATATCGAGCGTCTTTTGGCCAAACCCGAGCGCGATTCCGTGGCCTTGCGCACCCCGCCTATGGATGTCAGCGAGACCGACCAAGCCTATAGCCTGCAACTCGACTTGCCCGGCATTGCCAAGGAAGCCGTCAAGATCAGCATCGAGGGCCGGCGCATCAATATTGACGCAGTGCAGGCCGGGCCGGCGCCTGAAAGTTCGCCCGGAACCCCGACCGCGACCGAGCGCGTGTTGCACCGCGAACGCGCCGTCACGCGCTTCTCGCGCAGCATCGTGTTGCCCACCGAGGTCAATCAGTCCGACTCCAAGGCCCAGCTGGAAAACGGCGTGTTGACACTGACCTTGGTCAAGCGTCAGCCGGCAGGCGCTACTCACCTGACGGTCAGTTGATAGGCGTCAGGCGGCGCCCAAGGTCCAGCGCGGCCTGACGGCAAAGCCGCCATCGTTTTGCAGCGTCGCCATGCCGCGCTGCAAACGCATGGCGGCCGCCATCGCGATCATCGCGCCGTTGTCGGTGCACAGGCTGAGCTCGGGGTAATGGACGCGCACGCCGCGCTTGCCGCAGGCGGCATTCAGTTGCTCGCGCAGCATCGCGTTCGCGCCGACGCCGCCGGCGACGACCAGGCGCTTGAGCCCGGTTTCCTTCAGCGCCAACAATGATTTGCGCACCAGCACCTCGACGATGGCCGCCTGCGTGGCAGCGGCGAGGTCGGCACGCTGCTGCTCGGTCGGCGCCTCGCCGAGCTTTTTGACCTGGGTCAGCACCGCCGTCTTCAAGCCCGCAAAGCTGAAGTCAGGTTTGCCACTTCGCAACATCGGGCGCGGCAGATCGAAGGCCTTGGCGTCACCCTTGAGCGCCAGCTGCGCCAGATGCGGCCCACCGGGATAGGGCAGACCCAGCAGCTTGGCGCTTTTGTCAAAAGCCTCGCCGGCCGCGTCGTCTATCGTTTCGCCCAGCATCCCGTAGCTGCCGACGTCATTGACACGCATCAGCTGGGTATGGCCACCCGACACCAGCAGCGCCACAAAGGGGAACTCGGGCGCGTCCACCGATAAAAACGGTGACAGCAAATGCCCTTCCAGATGGTGAATACCCAGCGTCGGTTTGCCCAAAGCGGCAGCCATCGCCACCGCCACCCCGGCCCCAACCAGCAAGGCGCCGGCAAGACCTGGCCCCTGGGTATAGGCGATCACATCGACCGCCGCCAAATCGACCTTGGCCTCGACAAGCACCTCGCGCGTCAGCGGCAACACGCGGCGAATATGGTCGCGCGAGGCCAGTTCGGGCACCACACCGCCATAGGCCTGGTGCATGCTGATCTGGCTGAACAAGGCTTGCGCCAACAAGCGCGGTGAGCCCAAAGACCGGTCGCCCGGCACATCGATCAAGGCGACGCCGGTTTCGTCGCAAGACGACTCGAACCCAAGAACCAACATAAGGCAGTGCTCAGTGGTTTTCTTTGGCGTGGTTGATCGAGTATTTGGGGATCTCGATCGTCACGTCCTTTTGACCCAGGATGGCTTGGCAGCTCAGGCGCGAATCCGGCTCCAGGCCCCAAGCGCGATCTAGCATGTCTTCCTCGCCCTCCTCCATCTCGGACAGCGAGCGCATGCCCTCGCGCACAATCACATGGCAGGTGGTGCAGGCGCAGACCATATCGCAGGCATGCTCGATGGCGACCTTATTGTCCAGCAAGGCCTCGCAAATCGAGGTACCGGCCGGGGCGCTGAGCGTCATGCCTTCGGGGCAGTATTCGGCGTGGGGGAGAATTTTGATGACAGGCATGACTATCCTTGCGCGTTCGGTTTGGAGCTAAATTACAGCTGCTCGATATTGCGGCCGGTCAAGGCGCGTTGAATGCCACGATTCATGCGCGCGGCGGCAAAGGCCTCGGTGCCCTTGGCCAAGGCTTCCACGGCGGCGTCGATGGCGTTGCCATCCTCACCCAGTGCCGTCTGACCCAGGGCTTGCAAGAGGACGGCAATCTCATCCTGCTCGACACTGCTGAGCAAATCGGCGTCTGCAGCCAGGGCCGAATGGGTGGCCAGCGTCATGCGCTCGGCCTCAACCCGGGCTTCACGCAACTTGCGCGCGGCCATATCGGCCTCGGCGCTGGCAAAACCGTCCTTCAGCATGCCGGCGATCTGGTCGTCACTCAGGCCATAACTCGGCTTGACGACGATGGCGGTCTCCACGCCCGAGATCATCTCCTTGGCCGAGACGCTGAGCAGGCCATCGGCATCGACCTGGAAGGTGACTCGAATACGCGCGGCACCGGCCACCATCGGCGGGATGCCACGCAGCTCGAAGCGCGCCAGCGAGCGACATTCGCTGACCAGCTCGCGCTCGCCTTGCAGCACATGCAGGGCCAGCGCCGTCTGGCCGTCTTTGAAGGTGGTGAAGTCCTGCGCCTGCGCGACCGGAATGGTGGCATTGCGCTCGATGATGCGTTCAACCAGACCGCCCATGGTCTCCAGCCCCAGCGACAACGGAATCACGTCAAGCAACAAAATATCGCCGTCGGCCGCGTTGCCAGCCAACTGATTGGCCTGGATTGCTGCCCCCAAGGCGACCACTTCGTCGGGGTTCAAATTGGTCAGGACCTCGCGGCCGAACAGGCCGCCGACCGCCGCACGCACACAAGGCATGCGGGTCGAGCCGCCGACCATCACCACGCCGTTCACCTCATCCGCCTTGGTCTTGGCGTCGCGCAGCACGCGGCGCACCGAGGCCAGGGTGCGATCCAGCAAGGGCTGGCTCAAGGCCTCGAACTGCGCCAGCGTGACCTGCAACTGCAGGTCACCGCAATCCAGCTTGGCCTGGAACTGCACGCTGTCGGCGCCGGACAACGCCTCCTTGGCCGCCCGCGCTGCCACCAGCACGGCGCGCTTGTCATGCGGGGTGCTGACCACCAAGCCCGCTTGCGCGAGCGCCCAATCGGCCAGCAGCCGGTCAAAGTCATCACCGCCCAGGGCCGCATCGCCACCGGTCGCAACGACCTCGAAAACGCCGCGACTCAGGCGCAGCAGGGAGATGTCAAAAGTGCCGCCACCCAGGTCATAGACGGCATACAGGCCTTCGCTGCCGTTGTCCAGGCCGTAGGCAATCGCGGCGGCGGTCGGCTCGTTGATCAGCCGCAGCACATTCAGGCCGGCCAGTTGGGCCGCGTCCTTGGTCGCCTGGCGCTGGGCGTCGTCGAAATAGGCCGGTACGGTGATGACGGCGCCAAACACGTCGTCGGCAAAGCTGTCCTCGGCCCTGAACCGCAGCGTCGCCAAGATCTCGGCCGACACCTCGACCGGCGACTTGGAGCCGTCGCGCGTGCGCAAAGACACCATGCCGGGCGTGTCATCGAACTGATAGGGCAGCTGTTCGCGCTTGGCGATGTCGGCCAGTGCACGACCCATCAAGCGCTTGACGGACACGATGGTGTTGAGCGGATCCTCGGCCTGGGCGGCCAGCGCCGCAGCGCCGATCTGCCGCCCTCCACCGTCCAGATAACGCACTGCAGAGGGCAGGATGACCTGGCCTGCCTCATCGGCCAGACACTCGGCCACGCCGCTGCGCACGGCCGCGACCAGGGAATGCGTGGTGCCCAGGTCAATGCCCACCGCGATGCGACGCTGATGCGGATTGGGCGATTGCCCGGGTTCGGAGATTTGCAGCAATGCCATTTTTTATTGTCCTAGGGCGTCCAGGCGCCGGTCGATATCGGAGCGGAACTTGGCGATGAACATCAGCGCCCTGACCTGCTCGGCGGCCGCCTCGGTGCGACCTTGTTCGTCCAAGAGCCGCTGAACCTCGGCCAACAGCTCGTTCTCACGCTGCGCCAGTTCGTCGTCCAGCGTCTGTACGGCTGCGGCGCCGCCAGCCTCGTCCAAGGCTTCGCGCCAGGCCATTTGCTCCATCAAGAAAGCCGTCGGCATGCGGGTGTTTTCGTTCAGGCGCAGCGGCGCACCGCGCAGCTCACACAGATAGGCAGCGCGCTTGAGCGGATCGCGCAGGCGCTGATGCGCCTCGTTGACGCGCACCGCCCACTGCATCGCAATCCGCTGTGCGGCGGCGCCCTCGGTCGCAAACTTGTCCGGGTGCACCTGCGCTTGCAGCTCCTTCCAACGGCGCTCGATGTCGGCGCGCGCCTGCGCCTGCCGCTGCGGCAAGCCAAACAGGCTGAAATCGTCGTCGTCAAGCTTCATCAGAAATACATCTCAGCGCCAAGAAAAAAGGCGCGGCAAGCGGCCGCGCCCTACATGATGGGCCCGCACTTTACACGCGGAAGGACTCGCCGCAACCGCAGCGGTCTTTCTCGCGCGGGTTGCGGAACTTGAAGCCCTCGTTCAGGCCTTCGCGCACAAAGTCCAGCTCGGTGCCTTCCAGATAAGGCAGGCTCTTGGGGTCGATCAAGATCTTGATGCCATGGCCCTCGAAGACGATGTCCTCGGGCGCCACTTCGTCGGCATACTCCAGCTTGTAGGCCAGGCCGGAGCAGCCGGTCGTCTTGACGCCCAGGCGCACACCGACGCCGCGGCCACGCTTGGTGATGTAGCGCGTCACATGGCGCGCGGCGGCTTCGGTCATCGTCACGGACATGCGCTGGGCTCCTGTTACTGTGCTGCTTGAGCGGATTGAGCCGCTGTGGCGTGCTTGGCGCGGTAGTCATCCACCGCGGCCTTGATTGCATCTTCAGCCAGGATCGAGCAGTGGATCTTCACCGGCGGCAAGGCCAGCTCTTCGGCGATATGGGTGTTCTTGATGTCCAGTGCCTGGTCCAAGGACTTGCCCTTGACCCACTCGGTCACCAGCGAGCTGGATGCAATCGCCGAGCCGCAGCCATAGGTTTTGAACTTGGCGTCTTCGATCAAACCGGTGGCCGGGTTGACCTTGATCTGCAGCTTCATCACATCGCCGCAGGCGGGTGCGCCGACCATGCCGGTGCCGACCGAGTCATCGCCCTTTTCAAAGGCGCCGACATTGCGGGGGTTTTCGTAGTGATCAACTACCTTGTCGCTGTAAGCCATGATGTGCTCCTAATATCAAATCGTCGTTAGACCAAACCCAAGCGGGGCCAGCGCCGGGCCGCCCCAAGCGGTCCCGCACCCCCTCGGGGGGTGGCTGCGGTATCCCGCAGCCGGGGGCTCAGTGCGCAGCCCACTGGATGGTGCTGATGTCGATGCCGTCTTTGTACATATCCCACAGCGGCGACAACTCGCGCAACTTGGCGACCCGATGCCGCAGCGTGGTGATCGCGTAATCGATTTCTTCAACGGTGGTGAAGCGGCCAATCGTCATGCGCAGCGAGGAATGCGCCAGCTCATCACTGCGACCAAGGGCGCGCAAGACATAGCTGGGCTCCAGGCTGGCCGAGGTGCAAGCCGAACCGGACGATACCGCCAAGCCCTTGACGCCCATAATCAGCGACTCGCCTTCCACATAGTTGAAGGAAATATTCAGGTTGTGCGGCACGCGGCGCTCCAGATCGCCGTTCACAAAGACCTGCTCGATGCCACTCAGCCCGTCCAACAAACGCTTGTGCAGCATGCGGATGCGTTCGCCTTCGACCGCCATTTCTTCGCCGGCCAAGCGGAAGGCCGTGCCCATGCCGACGATCTGGTGCGTAGCCAGGGTGCCGGAGCGCATACCGCGCTCTTGTCCACCACCATGCATCTGTGCTTCCAGCCGGATGCGCGGCTTGCGCCGCACGTACAGCGCGCCAATGCCCTTGGGGCCATAGGTCTTGTGCGAGGCCAAGCTCATCAGGTCAACCGGCAATTCGGCCAGATTGATCGCCACCTTGCCGGTCGCTTGCGCGGCGTCAACGTGGAAGATGATGCCGTGTTCGCGGCAAAGAGCACCGATCGCAGGGATATCCTGGATCACGCCGATCTCATTGCTGACGTACAGCACCGAGGCCAGGATGGTGTCGGGGCGGATCGCCGCCTTAAAGCGAGCCAGATCGAGCAGACCGTTGGCCTCGACCTCAAGATAAGTCACCTCAAAGCCTTGACGCTCCAGCTCGCGGCAGGTGTCCAGCACCGCCTTGTGCTCGGTCTTCACCGTGATGATGTGCTTGCCGCGGGTCTTGTAGAACTGCGCCGCGCCCTTGATGGCCAGATTGATCGACTCGGTGGCGCCGCTGGTCCAGACGATCTCGCGCGGGTCGGCGTTGATCAGGGCCGCCACCTCTTCGCGCGACTTTTCAACGATGGCTTCGGCTTCCCAGCCCCAGGCATGGCTGCGGGAAGCGGGGTTGCCAAAATGCTCGCTCAGCCAGGGCACCATGGCGGCCACAACACGGGGGTCCACCGGCGTCGTCGCGCCGTAATCCATATAGATAGGGAAATGAGGGGTCATGTCCATGTTCAGGTTTGCTTGTTCAGTGATGCTTATTTGGTGAAGGAATTGCCGAGGGCAAAGACCGAATTGGGTGCGGTGATGCGGATGGGCTTGAGCACCGGCTGCGAAGAAATCGCCCGCTTCAGCGGCGACTCTTCTATCGTCACGCACTTGGCCAGTTGATCCTCAACCAGCTTGCGCAGCGCCACCGAGCTGAGGTATTCGATCATCTTGGCGTTCAAGCTGGTCCACAACTCGTGCGTGATGCAGCGGCCGGTATTCTCGCCCATGCAGTTCTCGTGCCCGCCGCAGCCGGTCGCATCCAGCGGCTCATCCACCGCAACGATGATGTCCGCCACTGTGATGTCACTGGATTTGCGGCCCAGCGAATAGCCGCCGCCGGGCCAGCGCGTGCTTTCGACCAACTCATGCCGGCGCAACTTGCCAAACAGCTGCTCCAGATAGGACAGGGAAATCTGCTGACGCTGGCTGATCGCGGCCAGCGCGACCGGACCGCCGTTTTCACGCAGGGCCAGATCAATCATCGCGGTAACGGCAAAACGACCTTTGGTGGTGAGACGCATAAACCCTCCTTTTGGTCCACATGAGCACAAGTCGGCAGCGCTTGCACGCCACCCAATCCGCAGCAATCCCCATAAACGGGTTTACCCTGGATCAATTCCGACTATTTTACTCAATTATTACAAAGCTTGCTGGGGAGGGCAAAAACCAAGCGCTTGAGTCGCGCTACAGATGGTCGTGCACCACGGCGCCAAAGGCCTGTTCGCGCAGTTGGGCCAGCTGATCCCGCACACGCGCGGCCTTTTCGAACTCCAAATTGCGCGCGTGCTCCAGCATTTGCTTCTCCAGCAAGGCCATGCGCTTGCTGAGGTCTTTCTCGCTCATTTGCTCAACGGCGGCCACCTGCAGCAGCTTCTGATCGTCGCGCCCGCTCTTCTCGGAATAGACGCCGTCGATCATGTCCTTGATGCGCTTGTTGATGCTGCGCGGTGTGATGCCGTTGGCCTCGTTGAAGGCCAATTGCTTGGTGCGCCGGCGCTCGGTTTCGCCGATTGCCTTCTTCATCGACTCGGTGATGCGGTCGGCATACAGAATCGCCTTGCCGCGTATATTTCGCGCCGCCCGGCCAATGGTCTGTATCAAGCTGCGCTCGGAGCGCAAAAAACCCTCCTTGTCGGCATCCAGAATCGCCACCAAGGACACCTCGGGAATATCCAGACCCTCGCGCAGCAAATTGATGCCCACCAGCACATCGAACACACCCAGGCGCAGGTCGCGCAAGATCTCGACCCGCTCGACCGTGTCGACGTCCGAGTGCAAATAGCGCACCTTGCAGCCGTTATCGCTCAAATAGTCAGTGAGCTGCTCGGCCATGCGCTTGGTCAGGGTCGTGATCAAGACCCGCTCGTTCAGCTCCACCCGTTCACGAATTTCCTGCAACACGTCATCGACCTGATGGGTGGCCGGCCGCACCTCGACCAAGGGGTCGACCAGGCCGGTGGGACGCACCACCTGCTCGACCACCTGGCCCGAGTTCTCCTGCTCATAGGCAGCCGGCGTGGCCGACACAAACACCGCCTGGCGCATCTTTCGCTCGAACTCGGCGAATTTGAGCGGCCGGTTGTCCAGCGCCGAGGGTAGGCGAAAGCCATATTCCACCAGGGTCGATTTGCGCGCCCGGTCGCCGTTGTACATGCCGCCGAACTGGCCGATCAGCACATGGCTTTCGTCCAGGAACATCAGCGCGTCCTTGGCCAGATAGTCAACCAGGGTCGGCGGCGCCTCGCCCGGCTGGGCGCCCGAGATATGGCGGGTGTAGTTCTCGATGCCCTTGCAATGGCCGACCTCGTTGAGCATCTCCAAGTCAAAACGGGTGCGCTGCTCCAGCCGCTGGGCCTCGACCAGCTTGCCGTCCTGAATGAACTGCCCGAGGCGCTCGCGCAACTCCTCCTTGATGCCGTCCATCGCGGCCAGCACGCGCTCACGCGGGGTCACGTAATGGCTGCTGGGGTAGACGGTAAAACGCGGGATCTTCTGCTTAACGCGGCCCGTG
>JADMJQ010000180.1 GCA_018780415.1 Roseateles sp.
TGGCGCATTGACGCCGTTTGCCGAAAGGTGGGAAGTCCCTTCGTATTCGCTCGAGTGGACCTCCGCCAGCTGGCCGCGCTACGCTGCCTGTATATTTTCAGCTTCGCGCGGCCAGCTGGCTGCGGCCCCTCAGCTCGAACGTTATGCAGCAGGCTAAGCACAGCTCGAAGTTTCCTTTCTGGTTGCTCGCTCGCGGCCAGCTGCCGGGGCCACTCGCCTTGCCGACAGCTGCACCAGGCCGAGTGCCAGCGGCCTCTGGCTTCGGCCATCATGATCTTGCCTGCTTAGTCTCAGCTGGCCTTTTGCCTTTCTCGGTTCGCAGCCGGCCGCATGGCAAAGCAGCAGCCAGTCGCCTCAGCCGAGCGCGGCATGGGTACAGCTTCGGTATGCTGTCGGCCATCTCCACCGCAGTGCCTTCGAACTTGGCTCTGCATAACCGGACGCTCGAGCCGACTCGCAACGGCTGGACACTCCAGGCCCACATTTCATTCTGGGCCTTCCGTGCCCAGCCGTCGCTCGCGGCTCAACTTCGACGTTAGGCCTCACAAGCACAACCACCCGCAATTCACCTGACGCTATGCTCCAAAGAATCACCCTCCCAAGAACGTCGAGAGTCCTAGCGTGGGCGGCCATGATCAACGGAGGGCTCTGCCTTGCATCACCGTTTATCTTGTGGCTTGTGGTCAAAGCGCCGGTAATGCTTGACGCAACCTTGATCTATTTCGCCTCTGCCGCGGTCTCGTTCAGCGCAGGCTTCTTTGGTTTGAGGCGGCAGCAATGGGCGTTTTGGCTACTCTGCGGGTTCTTTGCATTGCAACTCATTGAGTACAAGAGCGAGAGCACGTACTTCTCCCTGATCGGCCCGGTTTCACTGAAGATTGGTTTCTTTTGGGCCGATCCAGCCGGTGCCATCAATTTCAATGTTCTTGCCATTCTCGTCGTCGTACTCGCTGGCAGGGCGGCACTGCAGATCCTCGAACAGGACAACGAGGGCCGCCGAGGGAATGTTCCCGCTCAGGCCGATCAAGGTCAACCTCAGTGAGGCCTAACCCTGCGTTCGAACCGACTCGCAACGGCTGGTCTCTGCAGGCCCCCATTTCATTCTGGGCCTTCCGCGCCCAGCCGTCGCTCGCGGCTCAACTTCGACGTTAGGCATCGCAACACACCCGCTGCTACACATGAACCACGCTGCCCGAGATCAGATCCTGAATGCCACCAACTCGCTGTTTCGCGATGGCCAGGTCGACGCCACAAGTCAGTACTTCGCTCCGGACTACGTTGTTCACATCACGGATCAGGACGTACGAGGTGGAACAAGTTTGGTTCGATCAGTTGTCGATCTGTATCGCGGAGCGTTTCCCGACCTGAGTGTTGATGTGCAGTTCTTCCTTGATTCATCAGACACCGTGAGCTGGCAGAGGACCATGCGCGCAACCCATACAGGTCCCTTCAAAGGATTCCCTGGTACAGGGCAGTCCATCATCTGGCGCGAGATGGTGGTCAGTCGCTTTTCCGGCACACTCATTGCGGAGGAATGGGTCGTCACGGAACTTGCTGAGCGACTGCTTCTCGCCCGAAAGTCGCTTTCTCGAACCTTGCACAAGCCGAGGCGGCAACGCGGCGATGCCTAACCCTTCTACAGGGACTTCCTTCAAGGTCAATCGTCTACATCGCTGAATCCTTCAGAGTC
>JADMJQ010000127.1 GCA_018780415.1 Roseateles sp.
GGTCACGGCCGGCGCGATCGGCGGCGTGCCGGGCTCACCGATGCCGCCGGGCGCTTCCGTACTCGGCACGATATGTACTTCGACCCTTGGCATTTCGCTCATGCGCAGCACCGGGTAATCGTGGAAATTGCCCTGCTCGACGCGGCCGTCCTTGTGCGTGAGCTTGCCGTAGAGCGCGGCCGTTAGCCCAAAGCAGATGGCGCTTTCGATCTGGTGCGCGATCGTCAAGGGGTTGACGGTCATGCCGCAGTCGACGGCGGCCACGACGCGGTGCACCTTGGGCGTGCCGTCCTTGGCAATCGAGACCTCGGCAACCTCGGCCACATAACTGCCAAAGCTCTCGGCCACCGCAATGCCGCGGAAGATGCCGGCCTTGGCCGGCTTGCCCCAGCCCGCCTTGGCGGCGGCCAGCTCCAGCACCGCACGCAAGCGTGGCTGCTCGCTCAACATTTGCAGGCGGAACTTCAGCGGGTCGGCCTTGGCCGCATGGGCCAGCTCATCGACAAAGCTCTCCAGAAAGAAGACGTTTTGCGAATGCCCGACCGAGCGCCAGAACCAGACCTGCGGGCCCGGCTCGGCCTGGCCATAGGCGACGCGCTGGTTGGGGATGTCGTAATGATGGTCGGCCAGGCCCTCGACCGCCATCGCGTCGACGCCGCTTGCCGGCAGCTTCATAAAGCCCGAGCCGGCCATGATGGACGGTGAGCCGATGTCGGCGCGCAGCATGCTGACCCGACCCTTGTCGTCCAGCGCAGCCTCGAACTTGACCACCGAGGCCGGGCGGTAAAAGCCTGCCGCCATATCGTCCTCGCGCTCATAGATCAGCTTGACCGGGCGGCCGCTGAGCTTGGACAACAGCGTCGCGCTGATGCTGAAGTCATGCGCAAAGCGACGCCCGAAGCCGCCACCGAGCAAGGTCGTGTGGACCTTGACCTTGTCGGTCGGCACGCCGGCAACCTTGGCCACGACTTGCTGGGTCGGCCCCTGGGCTTGCGTGCCCAGCCAGACGGTGGCCTCGCCGTCTCTGACCCAGGCGGTGCAGTTCAGCGGCTCCATGCAGGCATGGGCCAGATAGGGCACTTCGTAGCTGGCGCTGAGCTGCTGGCTTGAATTGGCGGCCGCGTCCCTGAGGTTGCCCTTGTCCACCGCGATGGCGCCGGCATTGGCGGCCGCGTCAAGCAGCAGGGCCGAGACCTTGGCGCTTGACAAGTCGGCGCCGAGGCCGCTGCCCATATCCCACTGCACATTCAGCGCAGCGCGGCCCTTTTTGGCGGCCCAAAAGCCGTTGGCCAGCACCGCCACGCCGTTGTCCAGCGTGATCACATGGCTGACGCCCTTGACCGCACGCGCCGCAGCCTCGTCGCTGCTCTTGACCTTGGCGCCCGGCACCGGCGCCCGCGCCATCACGGCAATCAACATGCCCTCGACATAGGCGTCGATGCCGAACTGGGCCGAACCATTGGTCTTGGCGACGGCATCCAGGCGGCGGGTCGGCTTGCCCAGGATCTTGAAGTCGGCGCTGGCCTTCAGCTTCGGCGTGCTCGGCACGGCTTGTTTGCTGGCACTTTCCACCAGTGCCCCGTAGGCGATCTTTTTGCCGCCGGGTGCGATGACATGGCCGCGCTCGGTGCGCAGCAAGGCGGCGTCCAGCTTCCAGGCTTCAGCGGCGGCAGCGACCAGCATCTCGCGAGCGGCCGCACCCGCTTGGCGCAGCGGTGTCCAATGCGCCCGCACCGTGGTGCTGCCGCCGGTGCCCTGCATGCCAAACAAGGGGTTGTTGAAGGCCGCATCGGCGGGCGCTTGCTCAACGCTGACCATGGCCCAATCGGCGTCCAGCTCCTCGGCCACCAGCATCGGGATGGCGGTCAGTACGCCCTGGCCCATCTCGGACGAGCCGCAGAGCACGGTGACGCGGTTGTCAGGCGTGATGCGCAGCCAGGCGCTGGGCGCAAAGCTGTTACTGACCGACTGGGCCGCTGCGCGCTTGGTGGCCAAGGGCAGGGCGAAGGACAGGATCAAGGCGCCGCCGGCGCTGCTCTTGAGGAAGCCGCGGCGGGTCGCTTGCAAGGCAGTTGTGGTGTCCATGGTCATGCTCCCTTCTTCAGCGTGGCGGCGGCGTCGTGGATGGCGGCGCGCACCTGGTTATAGGTGCCGCAGCGGCAGATATTGCCGCTCATGGCCTGGTCGATGTCGGCGTCGCTGGGGGACTTTTTGGCCACCAGCAGGGCGCAGGCGCTCATGATCTGGCCGCTTTGGCAGTAGCCGCATTGCGGCACATCGATCTTGACCCAGGCGGCCTGCACGACGCGGCCGGTCTTGCTGGCGCCAATGCCTTCGATGGTGGTGATCTTCTTGCCCACCGCGGCGGACAAGGGCAGGGCGCAAGCGCGCACCGGCTGACCGTCCAAATGCACGGTGCAGGCACCGCACAAAGCCATGCCGCAACCGAACTTGCTGCCGGTCAGCTGCAGGTCTTCGCGCAAGGCCCAGAGCAGCGGCATCTCGGGGTCGGCGTCCAGGCTGGTGGCTTTGCCGTTGACGTTCAAATGAATCATTGCAACTCCTTCGGGCCGGTGCGGCCGCAGACGACGAGCCCGCAGCATACCCAAATAGAGGCCGGGCTGCTGCCCGGCCCGGCCTCCGTCAGGGCCTCAACTCCGATCGACGCCGCCGCCCAGCGCCTTGTACAGCTGCACATTGTTCAGCAGCAGGCCCAGGCGGGTTTGCAGCAGCGCTTGCTGCGCCGCGTAACTGGCACGTTGAGCGTCCAGCAGCTCCAGGCTGTTCGATGCGCCGTTGTTGAAGCGCAGCTCCACCAGGCGCAGGCGCTCGGCCTCGGCACGCGTTTGCTCGATCTGCGCCAGCGTCTGCTCGCCATAGGTGGCACGGCCCGCCAAGGCATCGGCCACCTCGCGGAAGGCCTGCTGCACGGTCTTCTCATACTGCGCGACCGCGATGCCCTGGGCCGCCTTGCTGGCCTCCAGATTGGCTTGGTTGCGGCCGGCATCAAAGATCGGCATCAAGGCCTGCGCGCCCAGGCTCCAGACGGTGTTGCTGAACAGTTGCGACAGCTCATTGCTGGCCGTGCCTAGGCTGGTGGTCAGGCTGATGGACGGGAAGAAAGCCGCCCGTGCCGCGCCGATATTGGCATTCGCCGCGATCAACAACTGCTCGGCCTGCAAGACGTCGGGGCGTTTGATCAAGACCTCGGACGGCAGGCCGGCCGGCAGCGCGAAGACCTGGGCCGCGGCCAACTGCTGGCCTTGGGCCAGGTTGACCGGCAGCGGCTGCCCGAGCAAGAGCACCAGGCCGTTCTCGCTCTGCTCACGCTGGCGCTTGGCCTGCGCCAAGCTGGCGCGCGCCGACGCCGCGGCAGATTCGGCTGAACTCAGGTCCAGGGCCGAGCCGGCGCCGCCGTCGAACTTCAGCTTGGTCAGCCGCAAGGTGTCCTCGCGGGCCGCCACCGTTTGGCGCGCCAAAACCAGCAGCTCCTCATCGGCCTGCAGGGCCAGATAGCTGGAGGCGACGCCGGCCACCAGGCTGATTTGCGCGGCGCGGCCGCCCTCGGCGCTGGCCAGGTAACGCGCTAGCGCAGCGTCACTTTGGCTCTTCACCCGGCCGAATAAATCGAGCTCGAAGGCGCTGATCTGCAGTCCGGCCTGGTAGCTATTGCTGCTGCCGCCATTTCCATTCGTGTTGGGCTGACGGTTGGCGCTGAGGCCGGCGTTGAGCGTCGGCAGTCGGTTGGCCTCGGCCACCCGCGCCAAGGCACGCGCCTGCTCGACATTCAACAGTGCCACGCGCAGATCGCGGTTGTTCTTCAGGGCCAGCGAGATCAGCTCGCTCAGCTTGGCGTCGCTGGCGTAGAAGCTCTGCCAGGGCAGCTCGGCCGCCGGGGCAGCCGTGGGGTTGCCGTCGGCATGACTCCAGCTGGCGGCCACCGGCGCCGCCGGCGTCTTGTGCTCGGGCGCCAAAGACATGCAGGCGCTGAGCAATAGCGTCGTTGCCGACGCAATCAGCGTGCTAGAAAAACGAGGGCGAATCATTGAGCTTGCTCCTGAACTGGGGCTGGGGCGGCGCCGACATGGTGTTGGGCGCTGAGCTGGCGTTGCCGCTCATTGCCCTTGAAAACACGCCGCACCACCAGGAAGAACACGGGCACAAACAGGACCGCCAAGACGGTCGCCGAGATCATGCCGGCCATCACGCCGGTACCGATGGCGCGCTGGCTGGCCGAGCCGGCGCCGCTGGCGAACACCAAGGGCATCACGCCGAGGATGAAAGCCATCGAAGTCATGATGATGGGGCGGAAGCGCAGATGGCAGGCTTGCAAAATCGACTCGATCAGGCCCATGCCTTCGGCTTGAAGGTCCTTGGCGAACTCGATGATCAGGATCGCGTTCTTGGCCGACAGGCCGATGATGGTGATCAGGCCCACCTTCAGGAACACGTCATTGGGCATATCGCGCAGCGAGGCACCGGCCAGGGCACCCAGCAGGCCCAGCGGCACCACCAGCAACACCGCCAGCGGAATGGTCCAGCTCTCGTACAGCGCGGCCAGGCAGAGGAACACCGCCAACAGCGAGAACACCAGCAGGATGGTCGCCTGCGAGCCCGACAGCTTTTCTTCACGCGACAGGCCGGTCCACTCGAAGCCGATGCCGGCCGGCAGCTTGGCAATCATCTGCTCCAGCTCCTTCATCGCGTCGCCGGTGGACGCGCCCACGGCGGCATCGCCGGCCAGGCGCATGGCGGGGTAGCCGTTGTAGCGCACCGCCTGCATCTGGCCGCTGACCCAGTGCGTGGTCGTGAAGGCCGCCAGCGGCACGCTCTTGCCTTGGCTGTTGTTGACGTTGAGCTTGAGCAGGTCCTCGGGTTTCATCCGCGCGGCGGCCTCGGCCTGCACGATCACGCGCTGCAGACGCCCGCTGCTGGGGAAGTCATTGATATAGGCCGAACCCAATTGGGTGCCAATCACTGCGGCCACCGACTCATAGGCCACGCCCAAGGCATTGGCCTTCTCGCGGTCGATTTCGACCTGCAGCTGGGGCGCGTCTTCCAGGCCGTCCGGCCGCATGCCGGTGATGACCTTGCTCTTGGAGGCCATGCCCATCAGCTGATTGCGCGCATTCAGCAAGGCCTCGTGGCCGAGGCCGGCGCGGTCCTGCAGGCGCAGGGCAAAGCCGGAGGCCGTGCCCAGCTCGGGGATGGGCGGCGGCGAGAGCGGGAAGATGAAGGCATCACGCACCGCCATCATCGCGCCGAAGGCACGGCCGGCCAGCGCCTGCGCGCTGTGCTCGGGGCCATGGCGTTCGCTCCAGGGCTTCAGCGGCACGAACACCAGCGCCGCGTTCTGACCTTGGCCAGAGAACGAGAAGCCGATCACGCCGACGGTGGCCTGCACCTCGGGCTGCTTGAGCATGTAGTCTTCCACCTGCTTGACGGCGGCCTCGGTGCGGTTGGTTGTTGCACCCGGCGGCAGCTGCACATTGACGATCAAATAACCCTGATCTTCATTGGGCAGGAAGGAGGTCGGCATGCGCACATAGAGCAGGCCGACGACGGCGACCAGGGCCACATAAATGATCAAGACCCGACCGCTGCGGCGCAGCAGCTTGGCGACCCAACCCTCATAACCCTTGGCGGTGCGCGAGAAGCCGCGGTTGAACCAGCCGAAGAAACCGGTCTTGGCATGGGCGTGACCGGCCTGCACCGGCTTGAGCAACGTCGCGCACAAGGCCGGCGTCAGCGTCAGTGCCATCAGCGCGGACAACAGCATCGCCGCCACCATGGCAAGCGAGAACTGGCGGTAGATATTGCCGACCGAGCCGGCAAAGAAAGCCATAGGCACGAACACCGACACCAGCACCACGGTGATGCCGATGATGGCGCCGGAGATCTGCCCCATCGCCTTGCGGGTCGCCTCCAACGGCGGCAAGCCCTCCTCGTTCATGATGCGCTCGACGTTCTCCACCACCACGATGGCGTCATCGACCAGGATGCCGATCGCCAGCACCATGCCGAACAACGTCAGCACATTGATGGAGAAGCCCATCGTCAACATGATGGCAAAGGTGCCCAGCAGCGCGATCGGCACCACCAGGGTCGGGATCAAGGTGTAGCGCCAGTTCTGCAAGAACAGATACATCACCAGGAAGACCAGCACGATGGCTTCGATCAGGGTCATCACGACCTGCTTGATCGAGATGTCGACGAACTTGGACGAGTCGTAGGGGATCTCGTAGTTGACGTCCTCGGGGAAGTAGCGCTGCAGCTCCAGCATGCGGGCCTTGACCGCATCGGCGGCGGCCAGCGCATTGCCACTCGGTGCGAGCTGGATGCCGATGCCGGTCGAGGGCTTGCCGTTCAGGCGCGAATAGGAGCCATAGCTCTGGCCGCCCAGCTCGATGCGGGCGACATCCTTCAGGCGCACGCTTGAGCCGTCGGCATTGGCGCGCAGCACCACGTTCTGGAACTGCGCCGCGCTTTCCAGCTGACCCTTGACCACCACGGTGGCCGACATGGTCTGGGTCGACAGATTCGGCAGATCGCCGAGTGTGCCGGCCGGCACCAGCGCGTTTTGATTGCGGATCGCGTTATTGACTTCGGACGGGCTGATATTGAAGGACAGCATCTTGGCCGGGTCCAGCCAGATGCGCATCGCCCGCTCGGTGCCGAACAGCTGGGCCTGGCCGATGCCGGGCAGGCGCTGGATCTCGGGGATGATGTTGCGCGAGGCGTAATCACCCAGTTGCACGGGGTCCATGGAGCCGTGCTTGGAGGACAGCGTGACGAACAACAGGAAGTTGTTGCGTGCCTTGTCGATGCGCACGCCCTGCTGGACCACGGCCGAGGGCAGACGCGGCGAGGCGCGGCCCATGCGGTTCTGGATCTCGACCTGCGCCAGATCGATATTGGTGCCGGGCTCGAAGGTGACGGTGATCGTGCCCGTGCCATTGGCCTGGCTGACCGACTCCAGATAGGCCAGGCCGGGCGCGCCATTGAGCTCCTGCTCGATCACGGAGATCACGCTCTCGTCCAGCGTCTTGGCGGAAGCACCGGGATAAACGGCGCTGATGACCAGGGCGGGCGGTGCCACGGTCGGGTACTGGGCGATCGGCAATTTGGTGATGGCGACAGCGCCGAACACCAAAATGAAGAGCGCAATCACCCAGGCAAAAATCGGTCGATCAATGAAAAAGCGTGCCATTGCGTGATCCTCGGCTTAGTGGCTGGCGGCCGAGGCCGGTGCTGCCGCGGCGGCTGGCGCGCTGGCCGCCCAAGGCACCGGCGTCACCGGCGCACCGGGCACGAACATCTTCTGGAAGCCGTCAACGATGACCTGCTCGCCGACCTTGAGGCCGTCCAGCACCACCCATTGATTGCCGGCGGCCTGGCCGATCTTGACGCTGCGTTTGAGCGGCTTGTTGTCCGGGCCGACCACCAGGACCGTGTCACCCTGGTTGCCGCGCGTGACCGCCTGTTGCGGCAGCAAAATGCCGGCCGGCAACTCGGCCTGAGCCAAGCGCACCCGCACATATTGGCCGGGCAAAAGCTGACCCTCGGCATTGCCGACCTCGGCGCGCAAGGTCACTTGGCCGGATGTGGGGTCGACGCTCAGGTCGGTGAAGAGCAGGCGGCCGGCCTGCTTGAGCTCGCTGCCGTCGTCCAAGACCACGCGCACTTCGGCGGCGGTCTGGCCGGACTTGTCCGCCAGCTTGCGCAGCTGGCCGGCATTCAGCGCCCGGCGCAGCTGCTGCACCTCGTTGGCGCTCTGGGTGAAATTGACGAACACGCTGGAGGTCTGCTGAATCAGCGCCAGTTGCGTCGCTTCCGCGGCGCTGACCAGGGCGCCCTCGGTCACCAAGGCCCGGCCGATGCGGCCGGCGATCGGTGCCGTCACATGGGCGTAGTCCAGGTTCAGCTTGGCGCTGGTGATCGCGGCCTTGGCCGCGGCCACATCGGCCTCGCCGGCCTTGGCCGCAGCGACCGAGATCAGGTATTCCTGCTGTGAGATGGCCCGGCCGTCATACAGCGGCTTGTTGCGCTCGGCTTGTGCCGCTGCTTGGCTCAGATTGGCCTGGGCCTTGGCCAGATTGGCCTGCGCGCTGTCCAGCGCGGCCTGGTAGGGCGCCGGGTCGATCTGGAACAAGACCTGGCCGGCTTTGACTTCTGCCCCTTCGGTGAACAAGCGCTTGAGCACCACGCCATTGACGCGAGCCCGCACCTGCGCGGTGCGCAGCGCCTCGACGCGACCGGGTAACTCGGTCTGCAAGGCCACGGCTTGCTGTTGTGCGACGACCACGCCGACTTGCGGTGGTGGCGGCGCGCCGCCGCCGGCTGGTTTGTCTGCAGCACCGCCGCCGCAGGCGGTCAGCGCGGCGGCCACGGCGATGGCCAAGGGGATCAGGTACAGCGCACGTGCGCCGGGGCTCAGCGTGCGAGCAACAGGGGATGAAGATGGGGTCGTCATAAGGCTTTGAAGAAAAAAATAGTGGGCAGGACTTGAACAAGAATGGCTCGCATTCTATACATACATTCACGCATGTATGTGAAATGAACTAAAATCCCTACACGATGGCCAGAAAAACAAAACTCGAAGCGCAAGAAACCCGCAACAGCTTGCTGGATGCGGCGGAACTGTTGTTCCAGGAGCGCGGCGTGTCGCGCTGCTCGCTGCAAGACATTGCGCTGGCGGCCGGCGTCACGCGCGGCGCGATTTACTGGCATTTCCAGGACAAGGCCGAGCTCTTCAACGCGATGATGGAGCGCGCCACCATGCCGCTGGAAGAGGGCATGCAGCCGCCCAGCGCCGAAGCCACCCAGCTGACGCTGACCCAGCTGCGCTGGGGTTTGGTCAATGTCTTCTACACCACCATGTACAACGAACGCACCCGCCGCGTGTTCGAGATCGCGATGCAGAAGGTCGAGTACAGCGGCGAGATGCAAGCGCTGCAGGAACGCAAGCTGGCTTCGCACCGCGAATGGCGCGAGCAGAACCGGGCCGCGTTTGATCACGCTGTGGACCTGGGTCAATTGCCCGCCGGCCTGGACACCCGCGTCGCCGCCGTCGCCCTGGTCGCGCTGGTGGACGGCTTGCTGCACCAATGGATGATGGATCCCAGCTCGTTTGATCTGATGGCCGTCGGCCAGACCTCGATCGAGGGTTTTCTGACCAGCCTGGCCTCGCTGGGCGCGCCGCTCTTGCCGCCCATGACCGAGGAAGAGCGCGCCCGCCTCGGCAAGGAAGGCTTCTGCCGCCGCAGCACCGAGCCAAAAATTACCTAAACCCTTGGTTTTTGCCGGCAATCAACGCGGGTTTGCCCCAAGTCAGGGACAATCGCGGGTTGCTCTCCAAAGAATTGCCGCCGTGTCCGCACACCCAACCCTCACCGCACCGAAACCAGTCAAAGCCCTGACGGCCTATCGCCCGTTCTGGGCCAAGCGTTTTGGTCACGCCCCTTTTCTGCCCATGAGCCGGGCCGAGATGGAGCAGCTCGGCTGGGATTCCTGCGACATCATCATCGTCACCGGGGACGCCTATGTCGACCACCCGAGCTTCGGCATGGCGGTCATCGGCCGCACGTTGGAGGCGCAGGGTTTCCGTGTCGGCATCATCGCCCAGCCCGATTGGCAGAGCGCCGAACCGTTCAAGGTCCTGGGTAAACCGAATCTGTTCTTCGGCATCGCCGCCGGCAATATGGATTCGATGATCAACCGCTACACCGCCGACCGCAAGATCCGCAGTGACGACGTCTACACGCCCGGCGGCCAGGGCGGCAGCCGGCCCGACCGCGCCACCTTGGTCTACACCCAGCGCTGCAAAGAGGCCTGGAACGCATCGAAGCGTCGCTGCGCCGGATTGCCCATTACGACTACTGGCAGGACAAGGTGCGCCGCTCGGTGCTGGTCGACTCCAAGGCCGATTTGCTGGTCTACGGCAATGCCGAGCGCGCGATTGTTGAAATTGCGCACCGACTGGCCGCGCGCCACCCGGTCGAGAGCATCACCGATGTGCGCGGCACCTCGTTCATGCGCCGCACCGATGATCCGACCTCGCATGAATGGTTCGAGCTGGACTCCTCCTCGGTCGACTTGCCGGGCCGCATCGATGCGCATATCAGCCCCTATCAAACGATTGAAGAAACCGCCACCGACAAGGCCGCCGCCTGCGTGACCGGCCAGGTCAAGGCGCCCGGCGATGACGGCAGCAAGCCGATCAAGATCGTGCGCATGGCCAGCGCTGCTGTCGCTGCGGCACCCTTGTCAGGCAAGATTCAAATGCCTGCGCGCGAACGCACCGTTGTGCGTCTGCCGTCCTACGAGCAAGTCAAGAGCGACCCGGTGCTGTATGCGCATGCCAACCGCGTGCTGCATCTGGAGACCAACCCCGGCAATGCGCGCGCGCTGGTGCAAAAGCACGGCGAGCGCGATGTCTGGATCAACCCGCCGCCGATCCCGCTGAGCACGGCCGAGATGGACCATGTGTTCGATCTGAACTATGCCCGCTCGCCGCACCCGCGTTATGCCGATGAGAACGGCAGCCATGACCATGCGACCAAGATCCCGGCCTGGGAGATGATCCGCTTCAGCGTCAACATCATGCGCGGCT
>JADMJQ010000024.1 GCA_018780415.1 Roseateles sp.
GCGCGGGTCGGTGGTGTAGACGCCGTCCACATCGGTGTAGATCAGGCATTCGGCCGCCTTCAGCGCCGCCGCAATCGCGACCGCCGAGGTGTCCGAGCCACCGCGACCCAGGGTGGTGATGTTCTGGTCCTCATCAACGCCCTGAAAGCCGGCAATCACGACCACCTTGCCGGCGGCCAGATCGGCGCGCACACGGGTGTCGTCAATGCTTTCGATGCGCGCTTTGGTGAAACTGGAGTCGGTGGCGACGGGCACCTGCCAGCCGGTGTAGCTGACCGCCTCGATGCCCTCGGCCTGCAAGGCAATCGCCAGCAGTCCGACCGACACCTGCTCGCCGGTGGCGGCAATCATGTCCAATTCGCGGTTCAGCTCGGGGCTGCTGACCGACGGTGAGAGCTCCTTGGCAAGACCGAGCAAGCGATTGGTCTCGCCGCTCATTGCCGAGGGCACAACCACCATCTGATGGCCGGCGCGCGCCCATTTGGCAACGCGTTTGGCGACATTGCGGATGCGTTCGGCCGAGCCCATCGAAGTGCCGCCGTATTTGTGAACAATCAATGCCATAGCTATTTGTTTTCGCGGGAGTCAAGGGCCCGGTCGGGTAGGAATGCGCCGCGTACGCAGCCTTGGATTCTACTGTTTCGAGACAGCGGACCGCCGATCAATCGAGTTACACCACGGCGCTGCGCCACACCAAGCTCATCTGCGGCTCCTCGGCGGCAGCCCAAAAGCGCGCATCCAGACCCAGGCCGGGCACGTAGAGCAAGGCATCGCCGGCGAACAGCAAAGGGCCACCGCGCTGCCAGGCCGGTATGCCCAGCGCCTGATACACCTTCTTCAGGCTGCGCCGGGTGCCGGCCGGCTTCAGCTGGAATTGCTCGCCCCCCTGGCGGGCCCGCACACTCAAACTCTGCAGCGCCGCGATGGCCACACCGCCCGCCTCTACCCGCTCGACCTGCCAGCCACCGTGCCACTGCGGCAGCGGATGAAAGCCTGCTTGGGACAGATCAAGCGCCAGCGCCGGCGGATGGCTCGCAACCGCTGCCTGCGCAGCCAGCCATTGCAGCCGGCCCCTATAAAGCCGCAGCTCACCATCCGCGCAAGGCCAGGCACCGGCATGCGCTGTGGGCGCTTCACGCAGCAAGCGCTGCACCAGCGTGGCCGGTGCCGGCCGACCCAGCTGAGTCGTGAGCCATGCACGTAAAGCGTTACTGGCACGGGCCGGCGACAAAGCCAGCAGCGCCTCAATCACCAAACCCGCGTCGTCCACCAAACCAAGCAAATCGTCTGCGGCCACCTCCTGCTGCAGCGCCAGCGACTGCTGCGCCCAGGTTGCCGCCTGCGCCAGGCTGGCTTCGGCCTGCGGGAAGGCCTGCACCAGAGCCGGCCAGACCGCCAAGCGCAGGCGGTTGCGGGCAAAACGAACATCACCATTGCTGTCGTCTTCGATATGGGCCAGGGCATGCGCCCTCACATAGGCCTCGATGGCCTCACGGGGCTGGTCCAACCAAGGCCGCGCCCAGCACAGCCCGTCGCGCCATTGCAGCGCCGGCATGCCGGCCAAGCCGGCCACGCCGGCGCCGCGCAGGCCTTGCAGCAGCAGGGTTTCGGCTTGGTCACGTTGATGGTGGGCAAGCAGCAGCAGGTCGGCGCCCGCTTGCCTTGCCATATCGCCCAAGGCGGCATGGCGACCATCCCTTGCCCAGGCTTCAATGCTTTGTCCGGTGGCCGGCTGGCCCTGCAGCCGGCTTGCCTGAAAGCGCAGCGGCAGGCCCGCGGCGGCCCAGGCCTGGCATTGCAGTTCGCAGTGCCTCAGCCAGTCGTCGGCATGGGCGCTGAGGCCATGATGCACATGCAGGGCAATGACCGACAAATCGAGGCTGAGCGCCTGCCGCGCGCAAGCATGCAGCAAAGCAGTGGAGTCGCGGCCGCCGCTGTAGGCGACGGCGATAAGCCGGCAATCAGCGGTTTTTGGTATCGCCAAAGCGGCCATAGGACTGCAGTCGCTCATAGCGGCGATCCAGCAATTCCTTGGGCTTGAGGTCGCTCACCTGACGCAAGGCGTCACCGAGCGCACGCTTCAGATTGGACGCCATTTGCTTGTTGTCACGATGCGCACCGCCGACCGGCTCGTTGACGATCTTGTCGATCAAACCCATCGCCTTCAGGCGGTGAGCGGTGATGCCCAAGGCGCTGGCGGCTTCAGCCGCGCGGTCCGCCGATTTCCACAAGATCGAAGCACAGCCTTCCGGCGAAATCACCGAGTAGGCCGAGAATTGCAACATCAAAACCTGGTCGGCCACCCCGATCGCCAATGCGCCACCTGAGCCGCCCTCGCCAATCACGGTCGAGATGATGGGCACTTCCAGCTGCGCCATCTCGAAGATATTGCGGCCAATCGCTTCCGACTGACTGCGTTCCTCGGCGCCGATGCCGGGGTAGGCGCCCATGGTGTCAATCATCGTGAACACCGGCAGGCCGAACTTCTCGGCCAGCTTCATCAAACGCAAGGCCTTGCGATAGCCCTCTGGGCGCGGCATGCCGAAATTGCGCAGCGCGCGCTCCTTGGAGTCGGCGCCGCGCTGATGGCCCACCACCATGCAGGCCTGGCCGTTGAAGCGCGCCAAGCCGCCGACGATGGCCGCGTCGTCGGCAAAATGCCGGTCGCCATGGAGTTCCTGGAACTCGGTGAACACCTCGTTGCAATAGTCCAGCGTTTGCGGGCGCTGCGGGTGGCGGGCGATTTGGTAAACCTGCCAAGGTGCCACGCTGGCGTAGACGTCCTTGGTGAGCTGCATGCTCTTCTTGCTGAGGCGGTCGATCTCCTCGGAGATGTCAACCGCTGACTCGCTTTGCACGTAGCGCAGCTCTTCAATCTTGGTTTCGAGTTCAGCGATCGGCTGTTCGAAGTCTAGAAAATGTTTCTTGCTCATCCTGCGATTCTTTTCAGTGAGGAAGGTCCTATGCCGGGCCACCCATTTTAAAGGCTGCCCGAGAACGGATGATCGTTACTCCACCGGGAGCGGATCGAGGCTGCGCCAAATGTACCATGTGGCTACCGAGCGGTAAGGTGCCCAGGCGTCGCCCACTTCGCGCGCCTCGGCCCTGGAAACTGGCTCACCGGAGAAGTAATTTTCGCTGATGCCTTTGAGCAATCGGGGGTCGTCCAGCGGCATCACGTTCGGGCGCATCAGGTGAAAAATCAGGAACATCTCGGCCGTCCAGCGCCCGATGCCGCGGATGGCGACCAGCTCGTCGATGATGGCCTCGTCGTCCATCTGCGCCCACTGCCGCACATGGACCTTGCCGGCCTCGAAGTTTTGCGCCAAGTCGCACAGATAGTCGACCTTGCGCGCGGACAGGCCCGCCGCACGCAGCGCGCCATCGGGCAGGGCCAGCACCGCGGCGGGCTGCACCCGGTTGGCCGAGCCGCCAATCAGGGCGGCAAACTTTTCCCAGGCGACTTGCGCCGTCTTGGCGGAAATTTGCTGGCCGATGATGGAGCGCGCCAGCGTCGTGAACGCGTCGCTGCGGCTTTGCAGGCGCGCCTCGCCAAAGGCCGGAATCAGCTTCTTCATCACCCGGTCACGTTTGACCAGATGACGGCAGGCCTCGTCCCAATAATCCGGGGTCACCCCGGTCGCATTCAAGCGCCCCACTTCAGGCCTTCATCCAGGTGGTGCCATTGGCCGAGTCTTGCAAAACAATGCCGGCGGCAAGCAACTCAGCCCGAATTCTGTCCGCACCGGCAAAGTCCTTGGCCGCCTTGGCCGCGGCGCGGGCGGCGATTTGCTGCGCAATTGCGGCCTCATCCAGGCTGCTGCTGACGCCACCGTTTTGCAAATAATCGCGGGGTCGCTGCTGCAACACACCGAGCACGCCGCCGAGCTTCTTCAACAAGGCCGCGTCGCTGCGCGAGGCGCTGCGATTGACCTGAGCGGCCAACTCGAACAGCGCCGCAATCGCGCCGGGCGTATTGAAGTCGTCGTCCATCGCCGCACGGAACACTGCCGCCTGAGGGTGCAGCCAATCGATCTCGGACTCGTCCGGCGAATCCAATCCATCCAATCCGTCCAGCGCCGTATACAAACGGCACAGCGCGACCCGCGCATCGTCCAGGTTCACATCGCTGAAGTTGAACGGGCTGCGGTAATGGGTGCGCAACATGAAGTAGCGCAAGGTCTCGGCGTCATAGCGGGCCAAGACCTCACGGATGGTGAAGAAGTTGCCCAAAGACTTGGACATCTTGACCTGATCCACGTTCAACAGGCCGTTATGCGCCCAGATGGTCGCCGGCGCCAGGCCGCTGGCGCCTTCGCTCTGGGCAATTTCGTTTTCATGGTGCGGAAACTGCAAATCGGCGCCGCCACCATGCAGATCAAACTGCTGCCCCAGCAAGGCGCAAGCCATCGCCGAGCATTCAATATGCCAGCCGGGTCGGCCTTGGCCGTAATCGGAGGCGAATTTCGCGTCCTCGGGTTCCTCGGCCTTGGCGGCTTTCCACAGCACGAAGTCGAGCGGATCTTGCTTGCCCTCATCAACCGCCACGCGCTCGCCCGAGCGCAGGTCATCCAGCGAGCGGCCACTCAACTTGCCGTAACCGGGGAACTTGCGCACCGAGTAGTTGACATCACCATTGCTGGCGCGATAGGCCAAGCCTTTGTCTTCGAGCGCACCGATCATCGAGAGCATCTGCGGCACGAACTCGGTCGCCCGCGGCTCATGGGTGGGCCGCTCAACGCCAAGCGCATCCAAGTCGGCGTGCATGGCGGCGACCATCTCCTCGGTCAACTGGCGGATCGGGATCGCACGCTCAAGCGCGCGACGGATGATCTTGTCATCGATGTCGGTGATATTGCGCACGTAAGTAACCCGGTAGCCGCTGGCACGCAGCCAGCGATAAACCAGATCAAACGCCACCATCATCCGCGCATGCCCCACATGACAGAGGTCGTAGATAGTGATGCCGCACACATACATGCGTGCGTGTCCAATTTCTAGGGGCTCAAAGGGTTGGACCGCGCGGGTCAGCGTGTTGTAAATGCGAAGGGACATGGAGCTCTCGGGGGCTACGCCGGAGTGAACTCCAACGTGCTGACCAGCGGTTCACGGGGGCCTACAGAGCGCCCCGCCGAAAGCCGAGATAGGCCGCTTCCAGAGCGGTCCGGCTTCAGGCGGGTCGCCGTAGAATGGCCATCAGTATAGCGGTTGGTCCGTCGCCCAAAGCCCGGACTGACCCTGCCCCGCCGCTCGCAAATGGCGAAAATCCAGCCCGAAATTTCATGCCATCCTGCAAAAACACCAAGCCCGCATGCGTCACCCTGTTCTTGGTCTTGCTTTTGAATTTGAGCCCCGCAGCAGCTGGTGATCTGGAGTTGGCGCAACGTCAATGGCTGGCCGGGCAAGGGCCGAAAGCGATCGCCACCGTCGAAGCGGCGCTGCTGAAAACGCCCAATGAGCTGAAGCTGCGCTTCGCCCTCGGTGTGATGCGCATGGAGTCGGGCGAGCAAGCCGCAGCCTTGAGCATCTTCACCGCTTTGACCCAGGACTTTCCCGATCTTGCCGAACCCCAGAACAATCTGGCGGTCATTTACGCCGCAATGGGTGAGTTGGATCTGGCTCAGCGGGCGCTTGAGCAAGCCTTGGCGCTGCAGCCCGAGCATGCGCAGGCACAGGAAAACCTCGGCGATGTGCTGTTGCGCCTGGCGCTGCGCGCCTACCAGCGCGCACAACAGGCCCAGGTCGCCCCATCCGGCTCGCTGGCATTGAAGGTCAGCCGCACGGCCGACCTGCTGCAAGCCACAAAGCTGCCCGGCCGCTGAGAGACAATCCGGCTACTCAGACTTTTGTTCCAAGCACAGAATCTATGCAAACACAGAACACCAGCCGTTTGATTCGCCGCACGCTCTTGGCCGTTGGCTTGGCAGCACTGACATTTACCGCGCAGGCGCAGACCGTCAAGCTCAGCACCAGTGAGGGCGATATTCGCATCGCGCTGGACGCCCAGAAGGCGCCCAAATCGGTCGCCAACTTCCTGCAATACGTGAAGTCCGGCCACTACAACGGCCTGATTTTTCACCGCGTGATCGAGAACTTCATGATCCAGGGCGGCGGCTTCACGGCCGGTATGAAGCAGCGGCCGACCAAGCCCGCCATCCCGCTGGAAGCCAATAACGGTCTGCTCAATGTGCGCGGCAGCGTGGCGATGGCCCGCACCAACGACCCGAACTCGGCCACCGCGCAGTTCTTTGTCAACACGGTCGACAATGCCTTCCTCGACGCCGCCAACTCACCCGGCGGCCAAGGCGGCTACGCCGTCTTCGGCCAAGTGATCGAAGGCATGGACGTCGTCGACAAGATCCGCCTCGTGCAGGTGGGCAATAACGGCCCGCACCAGAACCTGCCGCTCAAACCCGTCATCATCAACAAAGCCATTGTGGAGTCCAATAAATGAACAAGAACAAAACCGTCGAACTGCATACCAACCATGGCCTGATCACCATCGAACTCGACGCTGAAAAAGCGCCGATTTCGGTTGAGAACTTTCTCTCCTATGTGCGCAGCGGCCACTATGACGGCACGGTGTTTCACCGCGTCATCAAGGGCTTCATGGTCCAGGGCGGCGGCTTCGCCGTCGGCATGAAGCAAAAGCCGACCACCGGCGAGATCCAGAACGAGGCCAATAACGGCCTCAAAAACGATCACTACACCTTGGCCATGGCCCGCACCAGCGCGCCGCATTCGGCCTCCAGCCAGTTCTTCATCAACACCACCAATAACGGCTTCCTGAACTTCAAGTCAGAGACCGCCGGCGGTTGGGGTTATGCGGTGTTCGGCAAGGTGATCGCCGGCAAGGAAGTTGTCGACGCAATGGAGAAGGTCAAGACCGGCAACTCCGGCGGCCACGGTGACGTGCCGTTGGAAGACGTCATCATCGAGCGCGCGGTTGAACTCGCCTAAGACCCTCGAGTTTGATGAGCTGACGGCGCCGCCCGAGTGGCGCCGTATCGAATTCCTCTCCGACCTGCACCTGTCGCCGCAAACGCCGGCGACGCTGGCCGCACTCGAGCGCCATCTGCAGGAGACCAGCGCCGAGGCGGTGGTCTTGCTGGGCGATATCTTCGAGGTCTGGGTCGGCGACGATGGCCGCTTTGATGCCTTCGAGGCGCATTGCCTGGCTGTTCTGAAGGCCGCAAGCACGCGCCTGCGACTCTTTTTCATGGCCGGCAACCGCGACTTTCTGCTGGGGCCGGCGATGCTGGCCGACTGCGGCATGCAGACCTTGAGCGACCCAACCGTGCTGTGCGCCTTCGGCCAGCGCTGGCTGCTGACGCATGGCGACGCGCTGTGCCTCGCCGACCACGCCTACCAAGCCTTTCGCAGCCAGGTTCGCGCGCCCGCCTGGCAAGCCCAATTCCTCGCCCAGCCGCTGGCAGTGCGCCGGGCGCTGGCCCAGCAGATGCGCGACGGCAGCAAGGCGCAACAGGCGATGCAGCACGAAGACCTTTGGGCCGATCTGGATACCGACGCTTGCATCGAATGGCTCAAGGCCACCGATTGCAACGCGATGATCCACGGCCACACCCATCGCCCGGGCGAGCATCTGCTGGCGCCGGGTTTGAGCCGCCATGTCCTGTCGGACTGGGACTTCGAGGCCACACCGCCGCGCGGCGACGTGCTGCGCCTGCGCGCCGCCGGCTTGCGCCGCATCGCGTTGGCCTGATGTGGACCCGGCTGCGGCAGGCCTGGGCCGGTCAGCTTGAGGCGCGCGCGCTGCGCCGCCACCCCATCCCCGAGCCGCTCTGGGAGCTGACGCTGCTACGCTATCCTTTTCTGGCGCAGCGTACCGCCGATGACCTGGCCGAGTTGCGCCGCCTGTGCTCGCTGTTCTTGGCGGAAAAAGAGTTCCACGGCGTGGCCGGCTTCGAGGTCAGCGACGACATTGCCCTGGCCGTCGCCGCCCAGGCCTGCCTGCCAGTGCTGCGTCTGGGCTTGGACTGGTACGCGGGCTTTGTCGGCATCGTCATCCACGCCGACGAGGTCGTCGCCCGGCGCGAGTTCATGGACGAAGACGGCGTGGTCCACGAGTTTGACGAAGAACTGGCTGGCGAGGCGATGGAAGGCGGGCCGCTGATGCTGGTCTGGTCGGCCTTCGACCCAGATCCTGGCAGTGCTTCAGAAGATGGTGCGATCTTCAACGTCGTCATCCACGAATTCGCCCACATCATCGATATGCACAGCGGCCGGGCCGACGGCGTGCCACGCCAACCCAGCCAAGCCGCCCAGACACATTGGCTGGCTGTGATGGATGCGGAATGGCAGTGGTTTTGCGAGCGCGTCGATGCGGGCGCAGCGACGCTGATTGACCCCTATGGCGCCGAGAGCCTGGAAGAGTTCTTCGCTGTCGCGACCGAGGCTTTTTTTGTCGCACCGCTCGCGCTACAAGGCGAACAGCCGGCGCTGTACCGGCTGCTGGCCGACTTCTTCAAGCAAGATCCGGCCGGCTAAAAAAAAAGAGACCCCGCAGGGCCTCTCTGTACCGCGAACCAAGACAACCGCTCAGCTGGCCGTGGCCGGCTCCGCCTTGGGCTTGTTGTCGCGCACCTTGAGCGGTTGGATGTCGAGCAAGGTCTGACCCTCGTCGTCAACGTCCACGCTCAGGCGCCCGCCATCCACCAAGCGCCCGAACAGCAACTCGTCGGCCAGCGCACGACGGATCGTGTCCTGGATCAGGCGCTGCATCGGTCGCGCACCCATCAGCGGATCAAAGCCCTTGACCGCCAGATGCTTGCGCAACTTGTCGCTGAAGGTGACCTCGACCTTTTTCTCCTGCAACTGGCTTTCTAGCTGCAGCAGGAACTTGTCGACCACACGCATGATGATTTCGGAGTCCAGTGCACGGAAGGACACGGTGGCGTCCAAGCGGTTGCGGAACTCGGGCGTGAACAGCTTCTTGATATCGGCCATCTCATCGCCCTGCTCGCGCGAATTGGTGAAGCCTATCGTCGACTTGTTCATCGTCTCGGCGCCCGCATTGGTCGTCATGATGATGATGACATTGCGGAAATCGGCCTTGCGCCCGTTGTTGTCAGTCAGCGAGCCATGATCCATCACCTGCAGCAACACGTTGAAGACATCCGGATGCGCTTTCTCGATCTCGTCGAGCAAGAGCACCGCATGCGGCTTCTTGGTGATGGCCTCGGTCAGCAGGCCGCCTTGATCGAAGCCCACATAGCCCGGAGGTGCTCCGATCAAGCGGCTGACCGCATGACGCTCCATGTACTCGGACATATCGAAACGGATCAGCTCGATGCCAAGGATGTAGGCGAGCTGCTTGGCCACCTCGGTCTTGCCGACGCCGGTCGGGCCGCTGAACAAGAAGCTGCCGATTGGCTTGTCCGGCTTGCCCAGGCCGGAGCGCGCCATCTTGATGGCAGCGGCCAGGGCCTCGATCGCCGGCGCCTGACCGAACACCACGCTGTTGAGGTCGCGGTCCAGGGTCTTGAGCTTGCTGCGGTCATCGCTAGACACCGAGGCCGGCGGGATACGCGCGATCTTGGCGACGATCTCCTCGACCTCGGTGCGGGTGATGGTCTTCTTCTGCTTGTTCTTGGGCAGGATGCGTTGGGCGGCACCGGCCTCGTCGATGACGTCGATCGCCTTGTCGGGCAGATGGCGGTCATTGATGTACTTGGCCGACAGCTCGGCCGCCGCTTGCAGCGCGCCCAAGGCGTACTTGACGCTGTGATGCTCCTCGAAGCGCGACTTCAGGCCCTTCAGAATTTCAATCGTCTGCTCGACCGAAGGTTCGGCCACGTCGACCTTCTGGAAACGCCGGCTCAGCGCCGCATCCTTCTCGAAGATGCCTCGGTACTCGGTGAAGGTGGTCGCACCGATGCACTTCATTGCGCCACTGGACAGCGCCGGCTTGAGCAGATTGCTGGCATCCAGCGTGCCGCCCGAGGCTGCCCCGGCACCGATCAAGGTGTGGATCTCGTCGATGAAGAGGATCGCGTTGGGCTGGTCTTTCAGTTGCTTCAAGACCGCCTTCAGGCGTTGCTCGAAGTCACCGCGGTACTTGGTGCCCGCCAACAGCGAGCCCATATCGAGCGAATAGACCACCGCCTCGGCCAGCACATCGGGCACCTGACCCTCGGTGATGCGCCAGGCCAGGCCTTCGGCGATGGCGGTCTTGCCGACGCCGGCCTCACCGACCAGCAGCGGGTTGTTCTTGCGCCGGCGGCAGAGAATTTGCACCACGCGCTCGACCTCCAACTCGCGGCCGATCAGCGGGTCGATCTTGCCGTCCTTGGCGAGCTGGTTCAGGTTCTGCGTGAACTGCTCCAGCGGCGAACCCTTGCCCTGACCCTCGGCCTCTTCACGCT
Source organism: Roseateles sp. (assembly GCA_018780415.1). Classification (GTDB taxonomy): domain Bacteria; phylum Pseudomonadota; class Gammaproteobacteria; order Burkholderiales; family Burkholderiaceae_C; genus Paucibacter_A. The sequence continues at coordinate 10,386 of JADMJQ010000024.1, forward strand.
CGGCCTCGGGGTTAGCGGCACCGTCGGCGCCCTTAGGCGCATCGGGTGGATCCGACTTCTTGATGCCATGCGCGATGAAGTTCACCACATCAAGGCGGGTCACGCCCTGCTGGTGCAGGTAGTAACCGGCGTGCGAGTCTTTCTCGCCGAAGATCGCCACCAGCACA
>JADMJQ010000183.1:0-684 GCA_018780415.1 Roseateles sp.
CGATCAGCGCACGCAGCCATTTGCCCATCGTAGACCGGCTGACACCAAACTGGGCCTCCAACTCGGCGCACAGGTGGGCGGGGTTGGCCACGGCCTTGGCCGTGATCACGGTCTTGAGTTCCTTCAACTGCGCTAAGGACATGGCCACTCCACAGGACGGGTAATAAACGGGACGCCCGCCAGTGTGCCACCGCAGCCGCTACTGCGCCCAATTGCTGCAGCAGGTACAGGCGCTGGTAAATGCCCTGGTCTATCGCCATCAAGGCGTCGTGGGTGCCCTGCTCGTGGATACGGCCGTGGTTCAGCACCACGATGCAGTCCGCCGCGCGTATGGTGGACAGGCGGTGTGCAATGGCCACCACGGTCACACGGCCCTTCAGTTCCGATAGCGCCACTTGCACGATCTGCTCGGTCTCGGAATCGATGTGGGCCGTGGCCTCGTCCAGGAACAGGATGCGCGGCTGGCCGGCCAAGGCACGGGCAATGGCAATCAACTGTTTTTGCCCGACGGACAGGCGTGCACCGCCCTCACCCAGCAGCGTGTCATATCCCTGCTCCAGTTGCAGGATGAAATCGTGGCAATGGGCGGCGCGGGCGGCGGTTTCAATCTCGGCCTGGCTGAGCGTACGGCCCATGGCGATGTTGTCGCGCACGGTGCTGGCCAGCAGAAACGGATCTTGCGGC
>JADMJQ010000183.1:731-1674 GCA_018780415.1 Roseateles sp.
GACTGCGGTTGGTAAAAGCGCAGCAGCAGGCTCAGTAGGGTTGACTTGCCGCTACCCGTGTGGCCAACCAGGCCGTAAAAACCACCGGCCGGAATATCAAGCGACAAATCGTGCAACACCACGGTGGCGGGGTCGTAGCCAAAGCGCAGTTGCGAAATATGGATGGCGCCGTGGCTGATGCGCTCGGGGCCGGTCTTGTCGGCAGGGCGGCGCTCTTGCAGCAGCGCGTCCACCCGGGCTGCGGCCACCACGGCCTGCTGCAACTGGCCAAACTGCAACGTGATCTGGATCAGCGGGTCCACCACGCGGCCGATGTAGCTGACAAAGGCATACAAGATACCGATCTCCAGCGCACCCAGGCTGCGCTGGCCAAAGGTGTAGATCACCACGGCCAGTAGCAACACGTTGATGAAATCCAGCATGGGGCGCAAGAGCCAGGCATTGACCCGCATCTCCGCCATGCGGGCGCCCAGGTGCTGGTTATTGGTCTTGTCGAACCGGTCTTTGAAGCGCTGCTGTGCATTGCTGGCCTGCAGCACCGCCATACCGGCGATGGACTCCGACATCTGGGCATTGATGTCGCTGCGTTTTTGCCGCGCCCGGGCCACAGCCGGTGCGCTCCAGCGCTGGTAAAACCACACAATGACCACCACGGCCGGGATCAGCGTCAACACAATCAGCATCAACCGCCAGTCCAGCCAGGCCATGGCCCCCAGCGCGCCCAGCACCACGATGCTGCTGTCCAGAATGACGAACAGGACCTGCACATAGAGGCTTTTGACCTGTTCGGTGTCATTGGTCACACGGCTGACCAGTTGCCCGGTGATGGCCTTGTCGAAGAACGCCATGGGCAGGCGCAACACATGGCCATATACCTCTTCGCGCAACCGGCGCACCGAGCGCATGGCTACGCCGGACAGGCGTGTCAGCTGCGCGTAGCGGA
>JADMJQ010000131.1 GCA_018780415.1 Roseateles sp.
GGTCATCAAGCAGGCGATGGGCGTCTGCGCGGCGATCACGCCCTGGAACTTCCCCGTCGCAATGATCACCCGCAAGGTCGCACCCGCGCTGGCGGCCGGTTGCACGGTGGTGATCAAGCCGGCCGAAGCGACGCCGCTGTCGGCGTTGGCCGTGGCCGAACTGGCGCAGCGCGCTGGCATGCCGGCCGGGGTCTTGAACGTGCTGACTGCCGACGCGGACAACTCAATTCTCATCGGCCATGTGCTGTGCGACAGCCCGGTGGTGCGCCATCTGTCCTTCACCGGCTCGACCGAGGTCGGCCGCATCCTGGCCCGCCAATGCGCGAACACGGTCAAGAAGCTGTCGTTGGAGTTGGGCGGCAACGCGCCCTTCATCGTGTTTGACGATGCCGACCTGGACAGTGCGGTCGAGGGTGCCATTGCCAGCAAATACCGCAATGCCGGCCAGACCTGCGTCTGCGCGAATCGCCTGTATGTGCAGGCCGGGGTTTACGACGCCTTCATCGACAAGCTGGCGTCCAAGGTCGGCGGCTTGAAGCTGGGCAACGGATTTGAAGCAGGTGTCAACGTCGGGCCCTTGATCGACGCGGCGGCGATGGCCAAGGTCGAATCCCATGTGGCCGACGCGCTGGCGCTGGGCGCACGCTTGGTGACGGGTGGTCAGCGTTCGGTCATTCATGGTGGTCAATTCTTTGAGCCGACCCTGCTGGCCGACGTGACGCCCGCGATGCTGTGCTCGCGGGAAGAAACCTTCGGCCCGGTCGCGCCAGTGTTCAAGTTCACGACGGAGGCGGAAGTGATCGCCCTGGCCAACGACACCGAGTTCGGCCTGGCCAGCTATTTCTACAGCCGCGATATCGGCCGCGTCTTCCGCGTTGGTGAGGCGCTGGAATACGGCATGGTGGGCATCAACACCGGCCTGATCGCCACGGCCGAGGTGCCGTTTGGCGGCGTCAAGCAAAGCGGCCTGGGCCGCGAAGGCGCACACCAGGGCGTGGATGACTATGTGGAAATCAAGTATTTGTGCTTGGGTGATATCAACAAGTGATCTGAAACTAGCCGTCGAACGAAAAAGAGGCCCCTCGCGGGGCCTCTTTGCTGCGAGCCACCGGGTCGGTGGCCTGCTGGGAGTTCAGTGCTTAGAACTCGTAACGCAGCGTGACTTGAATCGCCCACTGCGACTCGCCCTTGGCCTGGCGGGTTTCGTAGTCGTCGGCGTTCAGCACGCTGTAGACATATTTGCCATTTTCCATACCGGCAAAGTTCACGAAACCACGACGATTGCCACCGTTTCCGCCACCGGCGGTGAAGGGGATCTCGTCGATGTGGCCCCATTTCTTGTTCAGCAGATTGCCGAAGTTCAGCATGTCGACGGTGAACACACCCTTCTGGTTGCCAAAGAAGCCTGGGACTTCCTGGCTCAGACGCAGATCGAAGGTGTTGGCAAACTTGGACTTGGCCGTGTTGCGGCCGATCACGCCGCCCTTGGCCGAGCTGAGGTCGGAATTGCCGTCCACCACGGCCCAGAACTTGGCCTCGGCCGCTGCACCCGATGCCGCCACGGTTTGACCGGGCAGGCGGAACAGCACTTCACCCGAGCCTGCTGCCGTGGGGATGTACATCAAGTCATTGCCGCTGTAACCGTCACCGTTCATATCGTTCTTGAAGGTCCAGCTGTATGGCTTGCCGGCGCGGCCTTCATAGAACAGACCGAAGGTGGTGCGGTACTTGCCGACCAAGGCCTTCGACCAGTTCAGCGAGCCGTTGAAACGGTCCTTGATCAGTGAAGACGAGGTGGAGTTCACCTCTTCGTTCGGATTGAAGACCGCACGGTTGGCGTAGTTGGAGCCCGAGGTCGACGATGTCAGCGGGCTGACTTCCTTGGCATTGGTCCGGGTGTAGGCCGCTTGCCAGCCCCAGCCCATATTCTGCTGCGACAGGCTCAGGGTGAAGGCGTCGCCGCCGCCCTGCGAGGTGCGCTCGGCCAGCAGGACATTGCCCCACTTGGTGTCGCGCAAGGCCTTGGCGTTGGCGCCGCAACCGGAAGTTACGGTTGAACCGCCGGCCGTCCAGCAGGCTGTGCTCAGGCCCTTCGCGTCATAGTACAGCTCGCGACCGTCGATACCCTTGACGGCGCTCGGTGCGCCCAAGTTCAGGTGCTTGTAGGTGATGCCGTCCTGCGTCTTGGTGTGCAGCCATTCGGCGCCTGCCACCAGGCCGAACCAAGGCAGCTCGGTGTCCAGCGCCAAGTTCAACTTCCAGACCGATGGCTGGTTCAGCTCGCTGGAGATGAAATCGATATTGGCGGCAGGTGGCACGCCGCTGATCTCTTGCTGGCTGGCCGGGTCGGCATTGAACTTGACCGTGTTGCAAGGCACGGTGGTCGAACCGCAGGAGAAGTTGGCGGTCGCCATACCGGTGTTCGAGAACGGGTTGGACAGCCAGACATTGGCTGCAGCACCCTGGAACAGACCGAAGCCACCACGCAGCTGCGACTTCTTCTGCTCCAGGCCCTTGAAGGCGTAGTTGAAGCCGAAGCGCGGCTGGATCAGCTTTTGACCGTCGATGGTCTGGCTGTTGTCATAACCGAACTTGGTCAGCGCCGCCTGGTTGAACAGCGGGCTGTCCGGTGTGCGCGCCTGGTCAAGCCGCAGGCCGCCGGTCAGAGTCAGCTGGCTGTTGACGGTCCAAGTGTCCTGCAGGAACAGGCCGATGTTCTCCAGCGTCCAGTTGGCCGCACCGCTGTCAATCGTATTGCTACCCAGGGGCAACTGCACGCTGTAGGACGTGGGGATGCCGGCGGCCCACAAGGCGGCCGGATCGGCGCCGCGGAAGGAGTAGGTGCCCTTGGTGTTTTGCAGGAAGGCGTTAAAAGTGTCGTTGGAGAAATAGTCGCCGCCGAACTTCAGCTCATGATCGCCCTTGATCCAGTTGCCGGCCAGATAGGCGTCCAGCGTCTTGGTGTGCAGCTCATTGAAATGACGGCTGTTCTCGGTGCCCATGAACAAGGTGCGGTCGTTCTGATAGATCCCACCGAGTTTGGAGTCGCCAGGGAAGACCAAGGCGATTTGCGGCAGGTTGGCGTTGTTCAACGGCGTGCTGTCGTACTTGCGGTTGGAGATCTTGAATTCGGTGGAGAAATCAGGCGTCCAGTCGGCGAACCATTGGCCGACGACGGTCTCGATCTCCTTGTTCTGGTTCCACCAGTAGCTGCTCAAGGACAGCGCGGTCGAACCGAAGCCAGCGAAGGTTGGCTCGCCCTGCTCGGTCTTGGCATAACGCAGACTGGCGCGGTGCTGCTCGTTGATGTTCCAGTCCAGCTTGAGCAGATAGTCCTTGACCGCCAGTTCGGTGCCGGCCGGAATGTCGGAGGTGCCGACATCGATGCCGTAGGTGTCCTTGGCGACTTTCTGGGCGGCAGCGATCTGGGCCGGCGTGATGCCGACATTGGTCATGCTGCTGCCGACCGGGCCATAGGAAGGCGCGGCGCGGGTGCTCTTCAGCTCTTCGTAGCTGCCGAAGAAGAACAGCTTGTCCTTGATGATGGGGCCGCCCAAGGTGAAGCCCTTGGTGTCTTCCTTGAATGACGGTGGATCGTAAAAGCTGTCCTTGACGCGGTCAAAGCGCTTGCCGGCCATGCTGTCATCACGGTAAACGTAATAGATGCTGCCCTTGAACTCATTGGTGCCGGACTTGGTCACCGCATTGATATTGGCGCCGGTATAGCCGGCCTGCGTGACGTCGTAATTGGACAGATTGACCTGCACCGCCTGGATCGCATCGATCGAGATCGGCTGCTTGGCCGTCGGCATATTGTTGGCCTCGAGGCCGAAGGTGTCGTTGGTGCGCACGCCGTCAATGGTCAGCGAGTTGAAGCGCACGTTCTGGCCCAGGGCCGAAATCTCGCCGCGTTCCTTGTCGGTCTGCGCCACGCGTGGGTCGCTGCGGGCATAGTCTTGCAAGTTCCGCGCGATCGAGGCCTGCGCCTCCAGCTCTTTGCGGCCGATGCTGGTGCCGGCACCCATGGACGCGGAGTTGAAACGGTTGGAGGCGGCCGCACCGGTCACCACCACGGTGCTCAGCTGCTCGGCACCCAAGGTCAGGTCGATTGCCTGGTTTTCGGCCAGTGCCAGGTAGACGCCTTCACGCACCACTTTGTCGCCGCTCTTGGCGACGGTGATGGTGTAGGGGCCGCCGACGCGCAGGCCGCGTATCGAGTAGCGACCGTCGGCATCGGTGACCAGATTGTTGACCGAGCCGGATTCGCTGTGAGCGATGGCAACGTTTGCGCCTGCGACGGGCTTGCCTTCGGCGGTGGTGATGCGACCACTGACCGCCGAGCTCGTGTTCTGCGCCATGGCCGGCGCAGCTGCCACGATGGCAATTGTTGATATGGCAGCGCAGACCGCCGTCCGGGAAAACTCAGCCCAACACCTGTTGCTCATCTCGATAACTCCTCAAAAAACCGCAAATATGCGTAAAAAATCATTGGTAAAAATGTACACCCTGAGGGTGCGCAAACGTTTACCTGGCTCGCAAATGCGCGTCACCGCCACATTGAAGAAAGCCCGTCTTGCAAAAAATGAAGGCTTGTGCCTAGCCGCGCTAAATTTCGCCCCAACCATGCACAAGCTGTCGTAAACGTTTGCGCCCGCAGTTTCTAGCGCTGTTGGTCAGCACATCTCGCTCATTTGAGCGTTGCGAGGCCTGCTTCCTAGAATTGGGCCCTGCGCGACTGAAGCTGCGCGCCAGCCGCCGCTTCAAAAACCATGGAAATCCACCGATTGCATAGCTTGCACAACAAACGGGGCGAAGTTTGGGGTTTGAATGTGCAAGCTATGTGACGAATGTGGATTTGCTGGGCCAGTGTTGTGTCGGTGCGACGGCGCGCGCAGCCCTAGCCCCGGGGCGGGCGCGTGGGCTCGTGGCGCCGGGGCGGCGTTAAGATCCGCCGCCCCGGGGTCGATTGATGGGCCCAATTTCGTTTTTTGGAGCGTTTCTTGAAGCCCTCGTCCTCACAATCCCGTCCAAGTTTGAAGTTTGCGCAGCAGATCGCGGCGCCCGCCCTGCGAAACAAGGGGGGCAGTTGGCTGGGCCTGCTGCTGGCCTCGCTGCTGGCGGCTTGCGCCGCGCCACCGCCCGCGCAGACCGGCCCCGTCGCAGCGACGCGCGAGCTGAGCATTTTCTCGATCAACGACTTTCATGGCCATATCCAGCCCAAGTCGCCGACGCCCTTGATGCCGCGTCTGCCGGACGCGCAAACCGGTGAGATCAAGCCCCAGGCGGCCGGCGGCGTGGCCTACCTCGCCTCGGCCGTCAACAAGCTGCGTGCCGGCGCCAAGCATTCCGTGTTTGTCGCGGCGGGCGACTTGATCGGCGCTTCTCCGCAGCTGTCTTCGCTGTTGAAGGATGAGCCCAGCCTGGCCGCCTTGGGCGAGCTTGACCTGGTCGCCAGCGCGCTGGGCAATCACGAGTTGGACGCCGGCCTGATCGAGCTCAAGCGCAAGGCCAAGGGCGAATGTGCCGAGGCCGGTTGCGCATGGCCGGGCTTCAAGGGCGGCGGCTTCCCCTACCTGGCAGCTAATATGTTAGACGCACAGACCGGCAAGCCTGTTTTTCCCACCCATATTATCAAGGAGGTGGCCGGCCTGAAAATCGCTTTTGTGGGCGCGGTGACGCGCGACACACCGATGGTGGTGCTGCCCAAGGCCATCGCTGGTCTGCGCTTTGTGGACGAGGCCGATACGCTCAATGCCTTGCTGCCGCAGCTGCGCGCGGAAGGCGCGCAGGTCCTGGTGGCGGTAATGCATGAAGGCGCAACTCATCAAGGCAGCGCCAATGATGCGAGTTATCAATGCCCCGGCCTGCAAGGGCGCGGTGTTGACATTGCGCGCCGCCTGGACCCGGCCTACGCCATCATCATCAGCGGCCATACGCATCAGGCCTATACCTGCAAGATCAACGGGCGTTTGCTCGTGCAGGCGGGCAGTTATGGCGGCTGGGTGACCGAGAGCCGACTGACGCTCGATGCCGGCGGCAAGCTGCTCGATGCGCAGGCGGTCAACCACCCTGTTTTGCAGTCGGTCTACACGCCCAACCCCGCCTTTGTGGCCCTGGTGCAGCGCGCGGCTGAGCTGACTGCGGCCGTACGCAACAAGCCGGTGGCCGAGCTGAAGCAGGGCGCGCAGCGCGCGGCGCAGGCGCCGTTTGGTGATTCGCCGCTGGGCAATCTGGTGGCCGATTCGCAACTGGCCTATGCCAAGAAGCGCGGCCCCGCCGACTTGGCTTTGATGAACCCCGGCGGCATTCGTGCCGACCTGACGGTGGAGCCCGGCCGGCCGGTGACGATGAGTGACTTGTTCGCGATCCAGCCCTTCGCTAATGAGTTGGTGGTGATGACGATCAGCGGCGCGCAGCTGCGCGAGCTGCTGCAGCGGCAGTTGCCCAAGGGCGACGCGCCACCGCGCATGTTGCAGGTCTCGAACACCCTGCGCTACCAATGGCGCATGGGCGCCGACGGCGTGGCGCAGCTGGGCGAGGTTCGCGTGGCGGGGCAGCCGCTGGAGGCGCACAAGAATTACCGCCTGGTGGTGAACAACTTCATGGCCGACGGCGGTGACGGCCAAAGCGTGCTGCGTCAAGGCACCGAGCGGGTCAGCATTGGCGTTGACATTGATGCGATGGTTGAGCTGCTGAGCGAAAACCCGGCCGCAGCGAGCCAAGTCGCGCCCGGCCGGATACGCCGTGAATGAATGAACAAAGATAGCGTGGCTGCCCCACCAAAGAAGGCGTTACCCTAGTGGTTCTGGTCCAGAGCGATCAAGCAAGGGGTGGGATGTTGGAGCACAAACGGCTGCGAGGCTTGGGGCGCGGCGTGGATCCAAGCCGGATGAAGGCCTTGATCATTGATGAGGGCGAGCTGTCGCGTGCGGTGGTGAGCAATATGCTGCGCGATATGGGGGTGGCGCATGTCCACTCGGCGCGCCGCCCAGAGGCCGCCCGCAGCATGATCAAAAACGCTTCTTCGGCTTCAGCGGCCTATGACATCATCATCACCGACTTCCATTTCACGCCGCAAAGCTCGCATGACTTGACCGGCCAGGATCTGCTTGACGAGTTGCGCCAGGCGCGCGGCCTGCCGATGCAAACCGCCTTCATCATGGTGACCGACGAGGCGCGCTACCAGCATGTGGCCGACGCCGTCGAGGGCGCGCTGGATGACTATCTGCTCAAGCCCTTCAATGCGCGCCAGTTCGAGGAGCGGCTGCAGGTGATTCTTGAGCGCAAGCAGGCCTTGCGCGAGGTCTTTGAGGCCATCGACGCGGGCGAGTTTGGGCAGGCCGCAAGTCTTTGCGAGGCCATGTTTGCAGCCAGTGCGACCTACCGTGTTTATGCGGCGCGCATTGGCTCTGAGCTGTATCTGCGCCTGGGGCAAATCGATGCCGCCCGGCGCATGTTCGAGGCCTTGCTGGCCAGCAAGGCGGTGCCCTGGGCGCGCTTGGGCTTGGCCAAGATCGACCTGGCCAATGCCGACGCCGCGACCGCCTGCCGCACCCTGGAGACCTTGCTGGCCGACAACCCGGCCTATGTCGATGCCTACGATGTTTACGGTCGCGCCTTGCTGGAGGAAATGAAGTTCGAGGCCGCCGTCGAGATGCTGGGCAAGGCCGTGCAGATCACGCCCGGCAATGTGGCGCGGCTGCAAAAGCTTGGGGCCTTGCAGCTGTTCTTGGGTGACAGCGTGGGCGCGGCCAAGAACTTGGGCGCGGCTCTGACGATAGGCTTGCATTCGCGCGCACTTGATTTTCAAGGCGTGGTGGCGCTGGGCATCGCCTGTGTCGATACGGCGGACGAGGCCGGCTGCGAGCAGGCCCAGCAATGCCTGCAGGACGCCATCGCCCGTTACCCCGCTTACAGTTTTCGCCTGCAAATGCTGGCGCTGGCCCTGGATGCGGCGGTGGCTTTGCTGACGCGGCGCCAGGAGGCGAGCCTGGAGGCCTTGGGGCAAATGGCGGCGCAGCTCGACCAGCCCGAATTCAGCTTCGAGATGGCCTGTAACCTATTGCAGCTCTTGGCCCGCTGCGCCCGCAATCAGCGCGTGCCGGGTGCGATGCGCTGGGCCGAGTTGGCGGCGCAGCGCTTTGCCATCTCCAAGCCGCGCACCCGTTTGTTGGAAATGGCCGCCGTGCAATTGCCGTCGCTGGAAACAGCGGTGCGCAATGCGGCGACGGGAGTCAACGAGGCAGCGCGCGAGGCGATGACGCAGCTGGTCAGCAAGCAACATCAACGCACGCTGGAGGCCTTGCTGGAGTTGGCCGGGCGCAGCCTCAATACGCGCATCATCAAACTGGCCCTTGCGACGCTGACCCACCATGGCCGCCATCTGCCGCCCGACCTTGCGCAGCGGATCGGCGAGAGCATTGACGATTTGCATCAACGTTATGCCGACGGCGCCCACCGCATCGTTGAGCGGCGCGAGTAATCAGTTAGCTGAGGTTCAAGCCCTGCTGTATTTCGTCGCGCACATGCTCGGCCAGCAAGCGCCGGTCGGCATGCGCGGTTGCCATGGGCGGCACCTGCACCTTGACGCTCAAGCCCTTGGCCGTCAACACGCGCCACAGGCTTTGCACCAGGGTCGTATCTCCGACGAAGCGGGCCGAGGAGCTGAAGCGCTCGCCGGGCTCGAACCAGCGCAACACCAGCGGCTGCAGCGGCGTCTCGGTAGAAATTGCGGCCTGCAGCAAATTGCCGTGGAAGGGCAGCAGCTCGGGCCCGGCGCTGGTCGTACCCTCGGGGAAGACGGCCACCGTGTCGCCGGCCTTCAAGGCCTCGGCGGTCTGGTGCACCACGCGCAAGGCGTCGCGCTTGCTGGCACGCTCGATGAAGAGCGTGCCCACGCCGTCCACCAACCAGCCGACCACCGGCCAATGCTTGACGTCGGCCTTGGAGACAAAACGCGCCTCGGGGATCACCGCGTGCACGGCGGCGATGTCCAGCCAGGAGATGTGGTTGGCCACCAAGAGCTTGGGGCCGGGTCTTGCGGCAAGACCTGACACTTCCAGCGTGACGCCGAAAATCTTCAGCATGCCGCGGGACCAGCGCTTGATGTGCAGATGGCGCGCGGGCAGGTCCAGCCGGCCGAAGCGCAGCTTGATCAGCGCCAGGCCATAAAGCACATGCAGGCAAAAACGAAAAAGCCGATAGATCGCCAGTAAATTCCTCATCAGGCGATGACCGCCTCGAACGCCACATGGCCGGCCACCAAGGTATAGCGCACCCGTGCCGGCAGCTCGAAGCCGCTGATCTCGAACGCAAACGGTGTGTGTTTGCCCTGGCTGCTCAAGCCCTCGGGCGTGACCGCCCAACTCGCTGCCGGGTCGAACACGCAGACATCGGCAACGCCGCCGGCAACCAGGCGGCCGGCGCTGGCGCCCAAGGAACCCAGGGCCACACCCAAGACCTGTACCGGCTTGGCGGTGACGACCTCCAGCCCGCGCGCCAGGCCCAAGCCTTCGTCAGCCGCCCAGCGCAAGGCCAGGCTCAAGAGCAGCTCCAGGCCGGTGGCGCCGGGCGTGGCTTCGGCAAATGGCACGTTCTTCTCATCGGCGGTGACCGGCATATGGTCGCTGACGAGCGCGTCCAACGTGCCGTCGGCCAGGCCGGCGCGCAAGGCGTCGCGGTCGCGGCCCTGGCGCAGCGGCGGCGTCACCCGCATCGCCGGGTTGAAGTAACCGATATCGACATCGGTCAGGTGCAGCGAGTTGATCGACACATCGGCGGTCAGCTTCAGACCCTCGCGCTTGGCGGCGCGCACCAGCTCGACCCCGGCGGCGCTGGAGATGCGGCAGAGATGAACGCGCGCGCCAGTCGAGCGCATCAGCTCGAAGATCGTGTGCAGCGCGACCGTCTCGGCCATCACCGGCACGCCGCTCAGGCCCAGCCTAGTAGCCACCGGGCCGCTGGCCGCCACGCCGCCGCCCAGATAGGCGTCTTGCGGGCGCAGCCAGACCTGGTAGTCATAGGTGGCGGCATACAGCAGGGCGCGCGCCAGCACCAGGGTGTCGCGCACCGGCGCCTCGGCATGCGAGAAACCGATGCAGCCGGCCTCGGTCAGCTCGGCCATTTCGGTCAAGGCCTGTCCGCTCAAACCTTGGGTTAGCGCGCCGAGCGGAAAGAGCCGGCAACGGCTCAGCTTGCGGGCGCGGAACTTCAGCATCTCGACCAGGCCGGGTTCGTCCAGCACCGGGTCGGTGTCGGGCGGGCAGACCAGGCTGGTGACGCCGCCGGCGGCCGCTGCGGCTAGTTCGCTGTCCAGCATGCCCTCATGCTCATGGCCGGGTTCGCGCAGGCGCGCGGCCAGGTCGACCAAGCCGGGGGCGACGATCAAGCCGCTCGCATCGATGATGCGGTCGGCCGCAAATTCGGTCGGGTCACCCAAGCCAACAATGCGGCCATTGGCGATCGCCAAATCACCGATGCGGTCCAGGCCGGAGCTCGGGTCGATCAGCCGACCATTT
>JADMJQ010000173.1 GCA_018780415.1 Roseateles sp.
AGGAGCAGGAGCAGGAGCAGGAGCAGGAGCAGCTGATTCGGTGTTTCCGCGCGGCCCCGAGCTTGAATCATCTGCACCGCCGCCACAAGCGGCCAGGCTGGTTACCAACGCCAATGTGATGGTCAAGCTGGCGATAGAGGTCATTCTTTGGTGATCTGATTTCTTCATGAGTTGTATTTCCTGATATTGATATTTGCGTATTTCGCTTCGGCGACTGAAATAGTTGCTAGCAGCCAAAGCAATTTCTGAGTAGACGTAAATTCGAGTTCGATAAGCAAGATCGTCAAAAGCTTCATCCTTGCTTTTTACTATTTCGCCCTGACTGCTCAAAAGTACCCCAGTCGGGGCGGCCATCAACAGGATTTCCAGCGGCTCGCCCCAGTTCTTTCAAGTACCTGAATACTTCAATCTCCGAGGCACTTTTCGGCTTTTGTACTGGCGGCTTCGGCCTCGAGTTGTTCTGCATCTCTTTCTCCTTGTTGAGTTGAAGTAAGAATACAGACAAGTCCGTTCTACGCAACTCTGACTATTTTTTAAGTGAGCGTTCACTTCTTTCGGCTTCAAAATTTCGTCGCTCCGATAAGGCAACTGGCACGCCTCAGTCTTGGGCCTTAGTGCCGACTTGTTCTTTCCATCTAGTTTTGATGTTCGAAATGGAGGCCTGGATTTTTTGAATTTACGGAAGAGTGTGGGTACGTTTTGTTGTCATCCATTGACAAGCGGATGGTCTGCCTCTTGATCCAATGGGATAAGTTCAAAAAACGCTCTTCTGGTCTTTCGCGCCAGAACTTGCCTACCCAACTACTTCATAGCCAATTGAATGGAACCCAAGTGCTCAGCATCGGCAAGTATTTCACTGGCGATGATGGTGCAATTCATATCGCTGCTTGGTCTGGCAGATTAAGAGTTGTGCCGCCGACGATTGGCAAGGATTGTTGAAGAGCACCAATATTTGCGCCGCTCTTTTAAATAGTGATTGGCCTCGGCAGATCATGTTTACCCAGACATATTTGTCTGTTGTTGCGCCGCCCTGAGGCGTTCGTGCCTGTTGATGGCTACGGGTTGTCGGCGGCACATGGCTGCGCGATAGTTCCCTGCACAAATATTCATCTCTGCTGACCGTGTATTGCAAAACACCCACTCAGGAGCGATCATGGTGTTTTGAACAACTGATAACAGGCAGGATCATGGAAGCAACCTGGGGCACGCCAGCGCTCAATACTCGCACGATTGAAGCCGCAGAAAAGGTCTTGCGTGTAGTCGGGCGAATCATGGCGGAGTGGGATTTGAGCCCTGCTCAAGAGCAAAAGCTGCTGGGTGTCAGCAAGTCCTCTTGGCAGGACTGGAAGGGTGGTCATGTGCGCGCGCCACTGGACGCCGCGTGCGCTGAACGTGTCAGCTACATCCTTCGTATTTACGCAGCCCTGGGAACTCTCATACCTATCCCGGAGCGGGCGGTAGCCTGGGTGAGTGTGTCTAACGCAGCACCATTGTTTGGCGGCAAACCAGCGCTTGCTCGCATGCTGGGGGGTCAAGTCGGTGATCTGATGGTTGTTGCAGACTATCTAGATGCCCAGCGTGAGGGAACCTTTTCTTGATGACGGTCATGAACGCCGGTTGCGTGACTTTGCAGCGGGCAGGGACGGAATTGCTGGTCGACAGATGCCCGTGAAGCTATTCCCGAGACGGTGAACGCTGGCTTTCGGTTACGGATGAATCAGACGGTAAGGTTTTGACCATAGGGCATTGGTCGCCGATTCACGCCCCCAAACTTACGGCAGCGGAGAGTTCGAAAGCGAAGGCGTGAAAGGGAACATCTCGTATTGCGCCCACTGTGTACTCAAGTTGACCAATATCACAGAGTGGCTGGCGCCAAGAATGCGCATGAGCTACAGGGCTGATATGTTGATCTCGCGCACGCTGAGGAGATCGATGGGCAGACACTAAGTTGTAAGGGCAGCTTGCTGGTGCGAACTCGGTTCTTACCGTGAAGCTGATCCTGAGCGGGCACACGTACCGTTACAACAGAAGCGACGTGGCCGCGCTTTTAGCGGCTGTGTTCGGTGCTCGCGCTATTGAGGCATCCGAACCAATCGGGCCAGCGAATCTCATGAAAAACTTGGTAGCACTGTGTTGATGGCTGGCCGCAACTACTTCGACCAGCAAGTTTTCCGCACAGTGAACTGTCAATCGATAAGTGGTTGAGGCCGACCATTCGTCGCTCTGCAACGAGGGACTCTCAAGAGGCGCCATGGTCGGCGAAATGTCAGCCGTTGAATGGGTTGGGCCAGAATTCCAACTGGCGTCCATGCCATTACCCGGTATTTGTCCGTGCAAAAGCTCGACGTACGGTAGAGTTTATTATTGACGGCGTGGCAATGGCTGCCGCACGTTGTCAACCCTCGATCAGCAGGGTTCTACTCACAAAAGAACGAGCCTTTCGGGTCGTTCTTTTAAATCAGCATCGATCAGACAGCGAAATCTTCGAGCTTTGCGCCAGCGTCAATAGCTGTCTTGAGCCACTTGGGTTTCAAACCACGGCCAGACCATTGGGCACCGGTGGTCTTGTCTATGAATTTGGCTGCTACCTTTGCCTTTGGGATGGCGCTTGTCAAGGCTGAAGCGCTAGCCTTGGCAGAAAAGCCAAATTTGGTGACAACGTCCTTTACAGTAAGGTCGTACTCTTCGAGTACGCTTTTAACCTTAGCAAGTCCTTCGGCGCGGGACTGCTCTTTTGCATCGGCAATTGCCTTATCAAGCGCTTCACGCTGGGCAATTAAATCTGATAATGCGGCCATATTGTGGATTCATTCCTTGGTTGAAGAAGCAAGTAAATTTTGACACAAATTAGCATGGAAGCTGAACTACTTTCAAGCTTCATAAGCGTCATTTCAGCGTCAAAAGCTTCATTTCACGACTGATCTACAGCGCGGCATAGAAACGCCAGTTGTTTAATATTCAGAGCACGATCTAGGGACACTCTGCATAACCCGGGCGACCCCGAATAGCGAACGTCTCAACTGAGCGGCATGATGTAGAGCATGAATCAAGCAACGCTCGGCCTTGATCCATTGCACAAGAAGACCCGCAAGGAAGTCTTCCTTGAAGAGATGAACCGAGTGGTGCCGTGGACGGCGCTGGTGGCGTTGATTCAGCCCCATGCTCGCCGCGCGCACCAAGCACTCGGCGGGTGCCCGCCGTTCGCCGTCGAGGCCATGCTGCGCATTCACTGCCTGCAACTGTGGTGGAACTTAAGCGACCCGGCCATGGAAGAAGAGTTGCACGAGCGCCCGCTGTACCGCGAGTTCGCCGGCCTGGCTGGCGTTCCCCGCCTGCCTGACGAGACCACCATCCTGCGCTTTCGGCACCTGCTGGAGAAGCACAAGCTCGCGCCCAAGGTGCTTGAGTTGATCAACGCCGGGCTTGAGCAACAGGGTCTGCTGCTCAAGACCGGCACACTGGTAGACGCCACACTGATTGCCGCGCCCAGTTAAACCAAGAACAAGAGTGGCGAGCGGGACCCCGAGATGCATCAAACCAAGAAGGGCAACCAGTGGCACTTTGGCATGAAGGCTCACATTGGCGTGGATGCTGAATCTGGACTGGCGCACACCGTCATCGGCACGGCAGCCAACGTCAATGATGTGACCCAGGCAGCGGCACTGCTTCACGGGGATGAGACTGACGTGTTTGCCGACGCGGGCTACCAGGGCGTCGCCAAGCGTGAAGAGGCCAAGGACTTGGCCGTGAACTGGCACATCGCGATGCGGCCGGGCAAACGTCGCGCGCTCGACGCCAGCCGCTAGAGCGGGCGGTTGACCGAGAAGCTGGAGAAGCTCAAGGCCAGCGTTCGCGCCAAGGTGGAGCACCCGTTCAGGGTGATCAAGCAGCAGTTCGGCCACGCCAAGGTGCGCTACCGGGGCTTGGCCAAGAACACGGCGCGGCTGACGATGCTGTTTGCGCTGAGCAATCTGTGGATGGTGCGCCGGCAAGTCTTGGGAGCGCGGGGATGAGTGCGCCTGGAGGGCGCCAAGCAGGCACCGCGAGGCTTGCAAACGAGCCGATCTGCCATCCAAATGGCGCGCAATCGACAGCCCGGCCTGAATCAAGAAACGACAAACTCGCTCAAGGTGTCAGACGGCGCTGCGGACGGGGTTTTGCAGACCTTCCCTTACGCAGCAAACCACGCCAGCACCAAGATGATGGTTACTGACCAATCGTAATCCCCAATATCCGTATCAATAGAGTAAAACTTATTCAGATGTTGTTCGTATGCTCGACAAAGCTGGCCGCCCCGAAACCTTAGATCACTTCGATTTGTCGTCCAGATGGTCGCGCAGGAAACTACCCGCGAACCACACCAGCACAATTACGGTAGAAACAAGCCACCAAAATGGGTGGGTCCAAATTGATGCATCGTCCATCTTTTGATGGTACTGCACTCATCTCATTGAGGCAACCGGGTGGGTTGTTGCGTACTCCTGCGAACGTCGCCCAGGATTCCGATGATCGTGATAGTCGGGCGGTGTTGCGCGACTTGAGTTTAGGTCGAGTAGTTTTCGGCCCTTTTTACTACGCCGGACCTGCAAGAGGCCTTTCGGTGATGTGCTGCAATTGCCGCTTGTGTGATTAAAGCTCACCCCACGAGCTAGCTAGCAGCGGCCCAAATTTTAGATTCAAGCCGGAATGACGGCACCCAACTACTGTTCTTCAACTGGTCACCCCGATGGACAACTTCCCCTCCAGTGCCCTGAAGTCAGTCTTGCATTCCAAGCGAAAAACATCTACTGCCTTGAGCATGCCGCGTCTTGGTCAATGGCGGCCGGGTTGAATACGTGACTGAAAAAAACTGTCGTTGTACTGGAACATCCCGCAGCTGCCGATCGACATACTTGCGGCGCGGGACCCTTAGGCGCGTGGCGCCGACTGATCCAACGACAGCTTTCACATGCTGCGAAATCGCATCAGGGCCCGCCGGCTTAAGCGGCGAGCGTGCCGGCTTTGGTCAGCTCAGTGCCCATAGCGGAAATTTACTTTGGCTAGGTGTATTCGCCCAATCGGCCAGAAGCTGCCGCCCATGATCGGCAGCATTGCGTCAAGCCGGTGACTAGGACCTTCATTGCATCAAAGCGCCAGCCAACTGATCAAAGTACCTTCCGTCGACGCACAGGGCTTGCCGTCTGTTGGTTCTCTCCTTTCCCTCAACATTCCGACAAGCGTGAGGCACTAGTCGGCTGGGCACATTCTTCCCGATAGCGCCCTTCAGCCGCAGTCGGGGCGGATCCGCACGCGCTCGCGCTTGGACCGCGACACCTTGCCGCGCCGGCCGTGCGGATACAGTAAGCGATCAGATCGGCGCTCGCCATAGAGCTAGGCACCCATATCAAGCAGTTTAAGCAGGAGAATTCATGAGATCGCTTTCCACCCGGGCGCTCGGCGCCTTGACCTTGACTGGCTGGGCGCTTTCGGCAGCTGCGCAGGTCCAGCCACCTCAGCCCACCGCTGTCCTGTTCGAGAACGTGCGCATCTTCGATGGCGTCTCCGAGCGCTTGTCGGCGCCGTCGAATGTGTTGGTCGCGGGCAACCTCATCAAGACGATCTCCATCGCCCCCATCGCCGCTCCGCCCTCGATGACGCTCAGCCGCGTGCAGGGCAACGGTCGCACGCTGATGCCAGGGCTGATCGACGCCCATACTCACATCATGTTCGAGACCCTGACACAGGAGACGATGTTGGTCTCAGACCTCGCCTTCATCGCGGTTGCTGCTGTGAAGGGCGCCAACGACATGCTGATGCGCGGATTCACGAGCATCCGAGATTTCGGGCCGGCGTTCGGCATCAAACGCGGCATCGACATGGGGCTGGTTCCCGGTCCGCGGATCTGGCCGTCGGGCGCAATGATTTCGCAGACCGGGGGCCATGGCGACTTCCGTCTGCCCAACGAACTACCAGCGGCCCCGGGTAGCTTTCACTTCACGGAACGAATGGGCGCCTCTGCGATCGCCGACGATGCCGACACCGTCCGCAAGCGATCCCGCGAACAGCTGGCGTTGGGTGCCACGCAACTTAAGCTGGCGGCCGGTGGCGGCGTCGGCTCGGACTACGACCCGCTCGACGTCACGCAGTACACGGTGGCCGAACTGCGCGCTGCCGTCGAGGCGGCGCAGAACTGGGGCACCTACGTCGCAGTGCACGCCTTCACGCCACGCGCTGTCAGACAGTCCATCGAAGCCGGTGTCATGAGCATCGAACATGGCCACCTCCTCGATGATGCGACCGTCAAGCTGATGGCCGAAAAGGGCGTCTGGTGGAGCATGCAGCCGTTCACCGATGACACTCCAACGACATTTCGCGAAGGTTCCGCCAAACGGATCAAACAGATCCAGGTGTACGACGGCAGCGATGCCTCCTACGCCCTGGCCAAGAAGTACAAGGTGAAGCTGGCGTGGGGCACCGACGTGCTCTACAGCGCCGACAAGGCGGCGGGGCAAGGCAAGATGCTGTCCAAGATGGTTCGCTGGTTCACGCCCGCCGAGTCGCTGAAGATGGCGACTGGGACCAAAGCCGAATTGCTCGCGCTGTCCGGGGCGCGTAACCCGTATCCGGGCAAGCTCGGGGTTGTACAGGAGGGCGCATTGGCCGACCTTCTGCTCGTCGACGGCGACCCGCTGGCAAACATCAGCCTGATCGACGACCCGGCGAAGAACTTTCTCGTGATCATGAAGGACGGGAAGATCTACAAGAACCTTCAGAAGTGATTAGACGCTGCCTGCCCGCGCGTGAGCCGCAGAATTGAAACGTCGAACGTCAGCTTCATGGTGACCGACTTCGGTTGAACTTGGCCCGGTTTGGGTCGGGAGTGTGAACCGGTCCTGCCAACACCAACACCCGCTTTGGGCACGGAGTTGCCACGCAGTCATTGCCCTCGAAATGTTCGGGCCTGCTCCAGGCGGACAGTTCGAACAGGCGCCGCAAAGCTGACGTCCGGTTCGCCGACCGTTTTGGTCAACGGCGGCTTACCGGCGATGATGCGGCCTCACGGTCCCGGCCAGTTCGCCTTTGCTCAGCATGCTGATAACAGGGTGGCCTTAAGCCACTGAGCCGCCAGCATGCCGGCAGATGCCAGCCGATGAATCTTGCAGAAGAGGCGCTTCAACGTCGAACAAAGGCAGCGCGTTCGACTGCCATCGCTGCTTTGCGGAAGGAGTTGCTGATGCAGCGGCATGCACATAGACGACGCCAAGCCCGCGGGCATCCAGCAGTCCCTCGATTACGGTCTTGGCTTCAATGGCTTGGCTGGCAGGCGGTCGCTCATCCAGCAAGAATTCCCAAGATTGTTCGTTGTTGGCTGAGTTGGCGCCGTTCGAGCGCGGCCCAACCAACCAAAGGTTGTCAATCTGCAGACTCTTGAGTGCCCCCTGGATAGCGGGCAAATGGGGTTCGAGTGTTTTCCAGGACTCACGAAAGCGCATTTCAGCGGGCTGCTTCATCGCGAAAAAGCTTCCGAAATACGCCGAAGTCACGTTCAGGCGAGCGTGGCCCAGGGCTTCTGAAATCTTGAGCCGAACGTCGCTGAACTGCCTGTAGTTAATGGACTGGCCGCCGCGTACGGGCGTGGCGGCACCGGTCAACTTCTCGAACGTTTCGATTGCCCATTGAGCTCTCAAACCGTGAATGGTCACCCCCAGGCCTTTCTTGGTGATGCCAATGCGACGCAGCACGTATTAGAGCCTGCGCCGGCCCTGAGCAAGAGTTCGGTCTTCCCAGGCAGCATGTTGCGTGGGACCGAGCTCGGCTTTGACGGATGCAATAGCCTGTCGCATCAGCTCACCTTCGAAGGAGTCATAGACAACAGCGCGTGGTCGACCGGTCTTTGTGCCTCGGTGAACATGCAAATGGTCGAGCTTGTCGTCTATCCCTGGGCGAATGCGCAAGGTTTCGTTGGCGCGCAGCCCGAACGAGCGGGCCAACTCGAGAAGCCGCGCGACTACGGGGTCAATAGCGCGGGCTTCTTCGATTTTTTCGTCAACGTCGATGCCATTGCCCGACCATGACTTGTCTTGGGTGGCGACGTGGGTTCGCCGGTATGACTTGGCCAGATCGGGATCGTCCAAGTAGGAGCGAATCTGGGCGGTTTTGATACCGTGCATTTTCCAGAACCAACTCAGCACGGAAAACGCCTGGATTTGAGTCGATATTTCCATCCCTTGGCACGATCGCTCAGAGGGCTCGCGCCACATGGTCAAGATCTCTGGGACATAGCGCGGCGTGAACTGGGACAGGCGGTGCAGATGGCGGATACGCCCTTGCAGCCTCTCGAAGACGGAGTTGATGACGACGAAGCGATTGGTCCTGGTTTTCTCCGAACACCGGCGTGTGAAATCGTTCGAACCGACATAGCCGTGGAGGCGCATGAATAGGCGCAGGTCAGCGCGATGGTCCGGGTTCTGCCATATGTTTATGTTGACCGAACCCGGTTCGGCAGCGAAGTCTGCCGTGGTCAGGTCAGACGTTCGGGTGACGCGCGCCCGAATGGGGCTTTTTTTGCCTTGCTTGTTTGAGTTTTGCATCGGTTTCTTTCAGACGGGTTTGCACGCACCAGGGCTCATATCGGGAGCGCTGGTGCGTATAAATCGCAAGTTATGTCGACTGCATGGCATGTCTTTTTGGGTCACAGGAGGTGACCGGTTCAAAGTTTTCTTGTCGTCGAGAATCCAAATTTTTGGACGCACTGATCCAGTCCTGAAGAACCCGATGCGGGTTCAGCCAGGTTGAAGCAATACGAACAGCGAGAAAAAGAGCAGTGGCCACGCCGGCTGCCTGAGGCAATCGGTGTGTAGGCCGGGGTGCGGGAGGACGCGGCACTCAGCGCGTCCTCGTCGCGAGGATTCAAAGCGGGCAAGCTTTTTAACGGATACCCAGGCACAAGGCTTGAGGATCAAGGTCGAGCGGATTACTTGAGCAGTCAGTAGGTCGTCTCCGTCGCGCCGCTACGCGATGTGATTCGAGCATTGCGAGGCCCCCAGGGGCCTTCAAGCAAGCTCTATTCCGCAAATCCACCACACCCGTGAGGGCGAAGGATGAGTTTGCGGAGACCGAAGGGTGTTTTCTCGGCGCCCTTTGCGCCCATGCGTCGACATGCATGCGCCAGGTCAAAAGCTTCACCGGTTGGACGCCTGAACGGCGCCTAACGGGAACTGGACGGCTGGCTAGCCTGTTTCGCTGAAATACTCCTTTTCGGGGGGCCCACCTGACATCGACCGATGTCTGGTATCCCCTATGCCGCAAACCTTCCAAGCCCAAAAGCTTGGCTAGGGGGCGCGTCGAAGACGCTACCGGGGCAAAGGATGTATCGAGATTTTTCGCGTATCCGAACCTTTCGGTGCGGCCAGCCGTTGTGGCTGAGAGTGACTGATGATCGAATTAGTAGCTTCGCAGTCTTGTCCATCAATCGACGGACAGGGGTTGCGGTAGCAGGGAGACACGGGGTCTCCAAGAAAATGGGATGGTCAGGTTGACCTAGCGCCGCACTGGTTTGTGCGACGAACGGCACGAAGCCGATCCATTTTCAACTTAGGGCGATTGTTGAGGCACGAAACGAGACCTCAAGCATTTGGCGCGGCTTGCGCGTTTTGAAGGCTCTTTTAGCCTTGGTGACTCTAGGTCACGAATGAAAGGCCAGAAAATTTTTTCGTCCGGGTTCCGGCATGTGGACGGCTTTTGCGTATTCATTTTACTACACCCGGGGACACAATCGCTTTTTTTGTTTTGAAACTGTCAGCCCAACGACCGCGGCAACGACAACCCTGCATTGCAGTGAAAAGGCATGCAAAACTTTGCAGATTCCCGGGGTAAACAGCGTCCAATAGTTTCCACCCTGGGGTCTGCAACCATCTGGCCTCTCAGTGGGCACCAAGCATCACGGGCCCGTTAGTGCCGCTGATGTTTGTGCCGGGAGACGCCTGCCAATTTGACTGGAGCCAGGAGCAGGTGGACATTGACGGCGTCGTGCAAACCGTCAAAGTCGCGCACTTTCGTTTGGCCTATAGCCGGCAGATGTTTGTGGTGGCCTATCCAAGAGAGATGCAGGAGATGGTGCTGGATGCCCACAGTCGCGCCTTTGCTTTCTTTGGTGGCGTGCCGGCGCGCCTGATCTACGACAACCTCAAGGCGGTGGTCGATGCCGTGTATGTGGGCAAAGAACGCCAATTCAACCGGCGCTTCCTGACGCTTGCCAATCATTACCTGTTTGAGCCGGTCGCCTGCACACCGGCATCGGGCTGGGAGAAGGGGCAAGTCGAGAACCAGGTGGGCAATGTACGGGAATGGCTGTTCACGCCATTGGCTCGCTTTGCCTCATTTGCCGATTTGAACAACTGGCTCGCCAACCGCTGCAAGGAACTGGCGCAGCGCAGTCATCAGATACAAAAGCAACGTACCATCGCGTCATGTTTCGCATACGAACAGCCATTGCTGCGTCCGATCACCGCGCACTTTGACGGTTACGTGGAGC
>JADMJQ010000297.1:0-447 GCA_018780415.1 Roseateles sp.
TCCAGATGCGCGCGGGTCAGGTTGACCGTGTGTTTGACGTCGCCGACAAAGAACTCCAGCTTGCCGCCTTGCACGACCGGAATCTCGTACTGGCTGATCTGATAACCCTTGGGCAGATCGGGGTAGAAGTAGTTCTTGCGTGCGAAGATCGACAGCGGCGCGACCTTGGCGCCGACCGCCAGGCCGAAGCGGATTGCCCGTTCGACTGCGCCGCGGTTCAGTACCGGCAACGTGCCCGGCAGGGCCAGGTCGACCGGCGAAGCCTGCGTGTTCGGCGCGGCGCCGAAAGCGGTCGAGGAGCCGCTGAAGATCTTCGATTGGGTGGACAGCTGGACGTGATTTTCCAGGCCGATCACGACCTCGTAGCCGCGGATGAGTTTGCTGCTGCTCATATTCAAATTCCCGCCGGGGCAGCCAAATGCCAATCGGTCGCTTGTTGCAAGGCAT
>JADMJQ010000297.1:457-8658 GCA_018780415.1 Roseateles sp.
CGTGATTTTCCAGGCCGATCACGACTTCATAGCCGCGAATCAATTTGCTCGTCGTAGTCATGCTCAGATTCCCGCCGGGGCAGCCAAATGCCAATCGGTCGCTTGTTGCAAGGCATGGGCCGCATGCAAGAGCTGACCCTCCTGGAAATAGTTGCCGAGCAACTGCAAGCCCACCGGCATGCCGCCCTCGCCAAACCCGACCGGCACGCTCATGCCGGGCAGTCCGGCCAGCGAGCCAGGCAGGGTGAAGATGTCGGCCAGATAGGCTTTGACCGGGTCATCGGCGCCTTCGCCGGTCTTCCAGGCAACGGTCGGAGCAACCGGGCCGGCGATCAGATCGCATTGCGTGAAGCAGCGCTGGAAGTCGTCGGCAATCATGCGGCGCAGCTTTTGGGCCTGCAGATAGTAGGCGTCGTAATAGCCGTGCGAGAGCACATAGGAGCCGATCATGATGCGTCGCTTGACCTCAGGCCCGAAGCCCTCGGCGCGGCTCTTTTTGTACATGTCCAGCAGGTCGTCGTACTGGGCCGCACGGTGGCCGAACTTGACGCCGTCGAAGCGGCTCAGGTTGGAGCTGGCCTCGGCCGGCGCAATGATGTAATAAACCGGAATCGCCAGCTCGGTACGCGGCAGGCTGACGTCGACCAGGGTCGCGCCGAGCTTTTCCAGCTCGGCCAGACCGGCCCGCACGGCGCCGTTGACGTCGGCGGCCAAGGCGGCCGGGAAGAACTCGACGGGTAAGCCGATGCGCAGGCCCTTCAACGGTTGCGCGGCCGTGGCGCCGGCCCGCGCTTGCAACATCTGCGCATGGAAGTCTTGCGGGGCGCGCTCCACGCTGGTGGCGTCGCGCGTATCGAAGCCGCTCATCGCCGACAACAAGAGCGCGCAGTCCTCGGCCGAGCGGGCCATCGGGCCGGCTTGGTCCAGGCTGGAGGCAAAAGCGATCATGCCGTAACGGCTGCACACACCGTAAGTCGGCTTGATGCCGCTGATGCCGGTGAAGCTGGCCGGCTGGCGGATCGAGCCGCCGGTGTCGGTGCCGGTGGTGGCGGGCACCAATCTGGCGGCGACGGCGGCCGCCGAGCCGCCCGACGAGCCGCCCGGCACGCGCGAGCGATCCCAGGGGTTGGCGACCGGGCCGAAGGCCGAGTTTTCGTTCGCCGAGCCCATCGCGAACTCGTCGCAGTTGAGCTTGCCCAGCGAGATCGTGCCGGCCGCAAACAGCCGCTCCAGCACGGTCGCGTCAAATGGGCTGAGGTAATTGGCCAGGATCTTGGAGCCGGCCGTGGTCGGCATGTCCTTGGTGACGAAGATGTCCTTGTGCGCCAGCGGCACGCCCAGCAGCGCGCCAGTTGCGCCGGCGGCGCGGCGCGCATCTGCGGCAGCGGCGGCGGCCAGCGAGGCGTCGGCGTTGGTGTGCAGGAAGCAGCCCAGGTCTTGGTGTTGCTCCATCCTTGCCAGCAAATGTTTTGTTAGCTCGACGCTGGAGACTTCTTTCGCGCTCAGCGCGCGGCCCAGTTCGGCCACGCCCAGGTCATGCAGTGCTTTGTTTTTGCTCATTACTCGATCACCTTGGGCACCAGGAACAGGCCGTCCTCAACGGCGGGCGCGCTGCGCTGATTCAGCTCACGTTGATTGGACTCGGTGACCAGGTCTTCGCGCAGGCGCAGGCTCACTTCTTGGACGGCGGACAGCGGCGTGTAGAGCGGCTCGACACCGCGGGTGTCCACCGCGCTCATTTGCTCGACGATGGAAAAAAAGCCATTCAGCTGGTTCAGCAGGGCGGCGCTTTCGGCCTCTTGCAGTTCCAGCCGGGCCAAATGGGCGATGCGGCTTACGTCTTGTGGGGTCAGGGCCATGGCAAAGCAAGCTCGATAGTGGCTACAAAACAAAGCCCCAAGTCTAAGAACAAAGGGCTCGCTGGGTGAAGAAATAGAGGGTGATCAGTTATTATCTATGCTTATCTCCAGTGCAACGGGGCTGCGCAAGCTACGGCGCTACTTTTGAGTAGCGCACAGGCTCAGGCAGCCTCGCTGCATATGGCGAGGCCAAGTATTCCGTTATCCACACCCCATTCACGTCCTGGCTCAAACCCAAGGCCCCGATCAACGCTTCACCGCGTGATGTGCCGGCGATCTCCAGCCCAAGGGCTCAGATGCCTAGCCCAGCGCCTAAAAAAAACATGTTCGCCTCCCTGCGCCGCTACTTCTCCACCGACCTCGCCATCGACCTGGGCACCGCCAATACGCTGATTTATGTCCGCGGCAAGGGCATCGTGCTGGACGAGCCTTCGGTCGTTTCGATCCGCCATGAAGGCGGCCCCAACGGCAAGAAAACCATCCAGGCCGTTGGCCGCGAGGCCAAGGCCATGCTGGGCAAGGTGCCCGGCAATATCGAGGCGATCCGCCCGATGAAGGACGGCGTGATCGCCGACTTCACCGTTACCGAGCAGATGCTCAAGCAGTTCATCAAGATGGTGCACGACTCGAAGATGCTGCGCCCCAGCCCGCGCATCATCATCTGCGTGCCCTGCGGCTCGACCCAAGTCGAGCGCCGCGCCATCCGTGAATCGGCACTCGGCGCCGGCGCTTCGCAGGTCTTCCTGATTGAAGAGCCGATGGCGGCGGCGATCGGCGCCGGCTTGCCGGTCAGCGAGGCCTCGGGTTCGATGGTGGTTGACATCGGCGGCGGCACCACCGAGGTCGGCGTGATCTCGCTCGGCGGCATGGTCTACAAGGGTTCGGTCCGCGTCGGCGGCGACAAGTTCGACGAAGCCATCATCAACTACATCCGCCGCAACTACGGCATGTTGATCGGCGAGCCCACCGCCGAAATGATCAAGAAGACCATTGGCAGCGCCTTCCCCGGCTCCGAGGTCAAGGAAATTGAGGTCAAGGGCCGCAACTTGGCCGAAGGTGTGCCGCGCAGCTTCACGATTTCCAGCAACGAAATCCTGGAAGCGCTGACCGACCCGCTCAACCAGATCGTCTCCGCCGTCAAGAATGCCTTGGAGCAGACGCCCCCTGAATTGGGCGCCGACATCGCCGAGCGCGGCATGATGCTGACCGGCGGCGGCGCGCTGCTGCGCGATCTGGACCGCTTGCTGGCCGAAGAAACCGGCCTGCCGGTCTTGGTTGCCGAGGACCCGCTGACCTGCGTGGTGCGTGGTTGCGGCATGGCCTTGGAGCGTATGGAGCGCCTGGGTTCGATCTTCACCTACGAGTAAATAGGATGAGGCCTACTGCGCGGGCACTAGGCGTCGTTGGGCGGTGCTCGCAATCCTCACGTACCCAAAGTACGCTCCGGTTGCTGCGCTCCGTCCGCCTAGCCTAGCGCCCGCTCGCTACGGCCCGACAAATCGCTCTTTTATGGCAACCCAGCCAGCCCTCTGAGCCATGTCCCTCGGCCCCTTTGATCGCGACACCCCCCCGTTCTTTCGTCAAGGCGCTTCGGCGCTGACGAAGTTGCTGCTGTGCGCGGCGCTGGCCTTGTTCTTGATGGTGGCCGACGCGCGCTTCAAGCTCGCCACGCCAGCGAGAGCGAGTTTGGCGCTGGCGCTGCACCCGCTGCAGACCTTGTTGCTGGCGCCGGTTGACGCTTGGGAAACGCTGCAAGACTATCTGCGCGGCAACGAGAGTGCCCGCGACGCCGAGAATCTGGCGCGGCGTCAATTGGTCCAACAAGCGGAGCGACTGAGTCGCGCCGAGCAGCTACAGGCCGAGAACCAGCGCCTGCGTGCCTTGCTGGAACTGCGCCCGGCCTTGCAGGTCAGCTCGGTGGCCGCCGAAGTGCTTTACGAAGCGAGCGACCCCTACTCGCGCCGCGTCGTCATCGACCGCGGCAGCCGCCATGGCGTGCAGCCCGGCGCACCGGTCATCAATGACAAGGGTGTGCTGGGTCAAGTTACCCGTGTGTATGGCTTGAGCGCCGAGGTCACGCTATTGAACGACAAGGACGCGGCGATTCCGGTCTTGAACTCGCGCACCCAGCAACGCAATGCGGCTTTCGGGCGCAGCGACGGCAGCGGCATGGAGCTGCGCTTTCTGGCTGCCAATGCCGACGTCAAGGTCGATGATGTGTTGGTAACTTCCGGCCTCGACGGTGTTTATCCGCCCGGTTTGCCGGTGGCGCGTGTGGCCGTGGTCGAGCGGCGCGGCGATACCAGCTTTGCCAGCGTGGGCCTGCAGCCGATTGCACAGGCCGACAGCGCCCGCCATGTTCTGGTGCTGCAGCCGCTGGCTCAGCATGAGGCGGCGCAGGCCGAGGCGGCGGCCGCAGCGATGGCTGAGGCAGCGTCCACTGCCGCTGCCAAATTGGCGCGCAAGGCCGCTCCCGCGGCCAATGCCGCAAAGGGAGGGCATAAACAATGATCATGCCGCGTGGCTCCGGCCAGCTCTTGCTGCCGGCCAATCCGCTCTTTATCGGCTTCAGCCTGATCGTGGCGCTGCTGTTCGATATGGTGCCGATCGGGCGCAGCCCGGCGATGCCCGATTTGTTGGCGCTGGTGCTGGTGTTCTGGGGCGTGCATCAGCCGCGGCGCATCGGCGTGAGCTGGGCCTTTGCTTTTGGTTTGTTGGTCGACGTTCACCATGGCGCCTTGCTGGGTCAGCATGCGCTGGCCTACAGCCTGCTCAGCTACGCGGCAGTCAGCCTGCACCGGCGCCTGCCCGGTTTCAGCCTGCTGACGCAAGCGTTGCATGTGCTGCCTTTGTTTGCGGCGGCCCATGCGGTGTCGCTGTTGGTGCGCATGGCCGTGGGCGGTATGTGGCCGGGCTGGGGGCTGGCGTTGGCGCCTTTGTTCGAGGCCATGCTGTGGCCGCTGGCCACCATGCTGCTGCTGGCGCCGCAACGGCGTGCACCCGATCGTGATGCCAATCGGCCACTATGACCGGCCCGGGGTCCTAGCATGACGGTGATGAAGGACATCCAGCAAGAGCTGGGCGGGTTTCGCCTGCGCTTGGTCGCGGCCGGCCTGTTCGTGCTCTTGTGCTTTGGCCTGCTGACGGCCCGGCTGGTGTTTTTGCAGGTCACGCAACATGACAATCTGCTCGACCGCGCCGAGTCCAACCGCACCACCATCGTGCCCATCGTGCCCAACCGCGGCCTGATCAAGGACCGCAACGGCATCGTGTTGGCCAGCAATTACTCGGCCTACACGCTGGAGATCACGCCGTCCAAGGTGGCGGATTTGGAGGCGACCATCGACGCGCTGGCCCAGGTGATCGAGATCCAGGCGCGCGACCGCAAGCGCCTCAAGCGCCTGATGAGCGAGAGCAAGAATTTTGAGTCGCTGCCGATCCGCACCAAGCTCAGCGACACCGAGGTGGCCAAGTTCACCGCCCAGCGCTTTCGCTTCCCTGGCGTCGAGATCAAGGCGCGGCTGTTCCGCAGCTATCCGCTCGGCGAGGTCGGCGCGCATTTGATCGGCTATATCGGCCGCATCAACCAGGCCGAGAAGAAGGCCATGGATGACTGGGAGGAAGAAGACTTCGCCAATTACCGCGGCACCGAATACATCGGCAAGCTAGGTCTTGAGCAGGCCTACGAGCGCGAGCTGCACGGCATCACCGGCTTTGAGCAGTTGGAGACCAGCGCGGGTGGGCGCGCCGTGCGGCGGCTCGCGCACAAGCCGCCAACCCCCGGCAACAACTTGCTGCTGTCGATCGACATCCGCCTGCAGGCCTTGGTCGAGGAGCTGTACAAAGACCGCCGGGGCGCGCTGGTCGCGATAGACCCGCGCAATGGTGAGGTGCTGGCCTTTGTGTCCAAGCCGACCTTCGATCCGAACCTGTTCGTGGACGGCATCGACGTTGAAAACTGGCGCGAGCTGAACGAGAACATCGACAAACCGCTGTTGAACCGGGCCATGCGCGGCACTTATCCGCCGGGCTCCACCTTCAAACCCTTTATGGCGATGGCGGCGCTGAACTCGGGCAAGCGCTCGCCCAGCCTGGTCATTCAGGACAACCTAACGTACAGCTTCGGCGGCCGCACGTTCGGCAGCCCCGAGGTTGACCGGCCCGGCCCCAAGGACATGCGCTTGGCCATCGTCAGCTCCAGCAATGTGTATTTCTACAGCCTGGCCAATGAGATGGGGGTCGACCTGATCCATGACGAGTTGAAGCCCTTCGGTTTCGGCCGCAAGACCGAAATCGATCTGATCGGCGAGCTGACCGGCGACTTGCCGTCCACGGCCTGGAAACGCACCCGCTTCAAAAAGCCCGAGCAGCAAAAATGGTATGCCGGCGAAACCATTTCGCTGGGCATCGGCCAGGGCTATAACAATTTCACCATGCTGCAATTGGCGGCCGCCACCTCGACCCTGTCGTCCGGCGGCCTGCGCTACAAGCCGCGGCTGGTGCGCGAGATCGAGGATGTCGTCAAACACGAGCAGCGCCGTATCGCCAGCGACGCGCTGCCGCCGCTGGCACTGAAGCCCGAGCAGGTCGAGGTGATTCTGAACGCCATGCACGGCGTGACGGTGGAAGGCACCTCGCGTGCGGTCTTTGCCGGCGCCGGCTACAAGAGCGGCGGCAAAACCGGCACGGCGCAAGCGGTGGGCCTGCGCGCCGGCGAGAAATACAAGGACATCAAGGCGGACGAGCGCAAGCGCGATCATTCGCTCTACGTCGCCTTTGCGCCGATTGAAGCGCCGACGATTGCCCTGGCGGTGATCGTCGAGAACGCCGGTTACGGTTCGACCTCGGCCGCGCCGATTGCCCGGCGCTTGTTCGACTATGTGCTGATGGGCCAATACCCGAGCGAGGAAGACATCGCGCTGACCCAGCAAGGCAAGACCACCGCGCCGGTCGGCAAGCCAAGGG
The DNA here is from genome assembly GCA_018780415.1 of Roseateles sp. Lineage (GTDB taxonomy): Bacteria > Pseudomonadota > Gammaproteobacteria > Burkholderiales > Burkholderiaceae_C > Paucibacter_A. Next base: position 7,282 of record JADMJQ010000297.1, read on the forward strand.
TGGCGGCCGAGATGCCCTTGCCGGGCAGCCCGGCCGAGGTGGCCGCTGCGGCATCGGCGGCCAGTGCAGCGGCAAGTTCTGCTGCAGGTGCAGCAAGCGCCAGTGCCCCGCGCGCAGCCGCCTCGGGAGCGAATCGATGATGAGTCAGAGCGCCTTCAACAAACCGAGCTGGTGGCAAAGGCTCAAGCCCTTGTTCGCGGGCTTTGACATCCCGCTGCTGCTGGCGATTGCCTGGCTGGCCGGCATCGGCCTGGTGTCGATGTATTCGGCCGGCTTCGATCACGGCACCCGCTTTGTGGACCATGGCCGCAATATGCTGCTGGCCTTTGGCGTGATGTTCGTGGTGGCGCAAATGCCGCCGCAGCGCCTGATGGCGTTGGCGATTCCGCTCTACAGCGTGGGTATCGCCTTGCTGGTGGCCACGGCGCTGTTCGGCATCAGCAAGAAGGGCGCGACGCGCTGGCTCAATATCGGCATCGTCATCCAGCCCTCGGAGCTGCTGAAGATCGCCACCCCCTTGATGCTGGCCTGGTGGTTTCAAAAGCGCGAGGGCGCTTTGCGCCTGGCCGACTACCTCGCCGCCTTCGTCTTGCTCTTGCTGCCGGTCGCCCTGGTGGCCAAGCAGCCCGATCTGGGTACGGCCATCCTGATTGCGGCGGCCGGCATCTATGTGATCTTTTTTGCCGGCCTGTCCTGGCGCTTGATCCTGCCGGCCTTTGTGCTCGCGGCGGCCGGCATCACCGCCTTGATCGTCAGCGAAGAGGCGATCTGCCAGCCCGAGGTGACCTGGCCGGTGCTGCGCGACTATCAAAAAAACCGCGTCTGCACCCTGCTCGACCCGACCAAGGACCCGCTGGGCAAAGGCTTTCACATCATCCAGGGCGGCATCGCCATCGGCTCCGGCGGCATCACCGGCAAGGGTTTTATGCAGGGCACGCAAACCCATCTGGAATTCATTCCTGAGCGCACCACCGACTTCATCTTTGCCGCTTTCGGTGAAGAGTTCGGCCTGGTCGGCGCGATGGCCTTGCTGGCCGGCTTTTCGGCGCTGATTCTGCGCGGGCTGATGATTGCGTCGAGCGCGCCGACGATGTTTTCGCGCCTGCTGGCCGGTGCGGTGACGATGAGCTTTTTCACCTATGTGTTCGTCAATATGGGCATGGTCAGCGGCATCCTGCCCGTCGTCGGCGTGCCGCTGCCCTTCATCAGCTATGGCGGCACGGCGATGGTGATGCTGGGCATCAGCCTGGGGCTGTTGATGGCGATTGCGAAGAGCCGGCGGTTCAATCAGTCGTAACGCAAGCGACCGACGCCGCCTCGCCGGATGAGCCTGTTCGCGCAGCGCAGGCTCTAGCTGACCTCAAAAGGATGAGCCTG
>JADMJQ010000297.1:8758-10503 GCA_018780415.1 Roseateles sp.
GGATGAGCCTGTTCGCGCAGCGCAGGCTCTAGCTGACCTCAAAAGGATGAGCCTGAAAACGCACCGTGAAGCGCGCCCCCGGCCCCTGACCTGCGGCATCGACCTGACCCGGCCGGCGCTGCCGGGTGTCGTCCAGGCTGACCTCGGCCTCATGTTGCTGAGCAATCTCGCGCACGATCGCCAGGCCCAGGCCCGAGCCATCCACATCGGTGCCCAGCGCGCGGTAAAAGGGCTGAAAAACCTTTTCGCGCTCCGACTCGGGAATGCCCGGCCCCAGATCCTCCACCTGCAAGACGCTAACCTGGCCGAATGGGTCCTCGACCACGCGCACGGTGACGGTGCCGCCGGACGGCGTGTAGAGCAAGGCGTTGTCGACCAGATTGCGGATCAGCTCACGGATCAACAGCGGGTGGCCTAGCACGCGCAGGCTGCATTGCTCCTCGGCCGGGCCCTCGTAGCCCAGGTCAATGCGCTTGTCGAGCGCGCGCGGCACAAAGTCGCGCACCGTCTCGATCGCCAGTTCGGCCAGATTGACCTCGCTGCGCCGCGCCGCATGCTCTTTGTCCTCGGCCCGCGCCATCGCCAGCAGTTGATTGACCATATGAGCGGCGCGCTGGCTGGAGAGCGAGATTTGCTGCAACGAACGCTTCAGCTCGGCCGGCTCGCTGCGCCCCTCATCGATCTCGCGCTGCGCAAACTCGGCCTGCGCGCGCAGGCCCGCCAGCGGTGTTTTCAGCTGATGGGCGGCGTCGGCCAGGAAGTGCTTTTGGCTGCTCATCGACTGATCCAGCCGCGCCAGCAAATCATTGATGGCCCGCACCAGCGGCGCCACTTCGTCGGGGATGCGGCGCTCGTCGATCGGGCTCAGGTCGGAGCTGTCGCGCGAGCGGATGCGGCGCTGCAAATCATTCAGTGGCGCAATGCCACGCGCCAGTGCCAGCCAGACCAGCAAGACCGCCAGCGGAAGAATCACAAACTGCGGCAGGATCACGCCCTTGATGATCTCGTTGGTCAGGCGCGAGCGCTTGCCCAGCGTCTCGGCCACCTGCACCAACATGGTCTTGCTGGAGCCGGCCATGCCCTCGGGCGAGACCCATAGATAGGCGACGCGGACGCGCTCGTTGCCCATTTCATCGTCGCGAAAGTGCAGCTCCCAGGGCACGATCTGGTCTTCCTCCGGCGGCACCGGCAGCTTGGCGTCGCCATTCAGCAGCTCGCCGCGCAGTCCCAGCACCTGGTAGAACACGGTGTCGGTCTCGTCGGCTCGCAACAGCGCGGCGGCCTCGGGAGCCAAGGCGTATTTGGAGCGACCACCGCGCAGCGTCGGCTCGGCCGCCGCGACTTGCAGGCCCAGCGTGCGCGCCATTTCGCCCAGTTCGCGGTCATAGGGCTTGCTGGCGATGCCTTGCGCCACCAGCCAGGTCAGCGCCACGCTGATCGGCCAGATCAGCAGCAGCGGCGCCAGCATCCAGTCCAGGATCTCGCCGAACAGCGAGCGCTGGCCTTTCTCCGGGGCCTCAGCGCTCATCCCACGCGGTCCGGGGCGCAGCGCCGGGCCGCCCCAAGCAAGGCCCGACCCTCTCGGAGGGTCGATGACAGTACTCGGTCATCGGGGTGCTCCATGCGTCAAGATGAGATCTTTTCGAGGCAATAGCCGAGGCCGCGCACCGTGGCGATGCGGATCGGCCCCTGCTCGATCTTCTTGCGCAGGCGGTGGATGTAGACCTCGATCGCGTTGTTGCTCA
>JADMJQ010000254.1 GCA_018780415.1 Roseateles sp.
ATGACCCGATGGAGGCCACTTACATCGGCATCAATATGTGGAAGCAGGCGGTTGAAAAGGCCAAGAGCACCGATGTCGACAAGGTCATCGCCGCCATGGCCGGCCAGACCTTCACCGCACCCAGCGGCATCACTTCCAAGATGGACGAGAAGAACCACCATCTGCACAAGTCGGTGTTCATCGGCGAAATCAAGTCCGACGGTCAGTTCAATGTGGTCTGGAAGACACCGGCCCCGGTCAAGGCCAAGCCTTGGAGCCCCTTCATCGCCGGCAACAACGTCAAGCCCGATGAGCCGGTGAAGAAGTAAGTCAGTAGAAAAGTAAGAGAAGAGCTAGCCGTATGAAGCGCCTGCTGAATTCATTGTTATGTGGTCTGCTCTTGTGGCCTTGCGTCACACAGGCCTTGATGACGCATCAGCAGGCGCTTGCGCTGGCGACCGGCGACGGCGACGAGCGCAGCGCCGCGCTGCAAGCGATCGTCGCCACGCCGGACGAACGCAGCACAAGGCTGCTACTGGCCATGAAGGCCGAGCAAGTGAAGCTGGACCCTGCCCGCCAGCAGCTGATCATCGTCGCTGCCGATGGCCGGGTGCAGGACGCGCTGACCGGCAAGCCGCTGGCCCAGGTGCCAGCGGCTTTGGACGACGTGATGCTGAACAACCGCCTGCGCGGCGAGCTGGATCAGGCCTTGGCCGTCTTGCAGCTGTTCGCGCCGGCCACGGCGCCTGAGCGACTGGCCGCCGCGCGCGCGCTGCAGCAGGACGCCAAGATCGAACACCTCGCGATGCTGGACAAGGCCTTGGCTGCGGAAGAGGACGCCGCCGTCCGCACCGAGTTGGCCTTGGCAAGAGCCGCCGCGCTGTCCTTCAGCCCGGTACTTGAGCAACGCCTGCTGGCAGCCAAACTGCTCGGCGCCTCGCGCAGCCCGGCCACCCAGTTGCTGTTGAACCAGCGCCTGACCGAGGAGACCGACCCCGCTGTCAAAAGTGCGCTGAAGAACTCGCTGCGCACCTTGGAATCCACGCTGGCCCTGGGCGAGCGCCTGGGCGCCTTGTTCACCGGCCTGAGCCTGGGCAGCATCTTGCTGCTGGTCGCCCTCGGTCTGGCCATCACCTACGGGCTGATGGGCGTGATCAATATGGCGCATGGCGAGCTGATGATGATTGGCGCCTACGCCACTTATCTGGTGCACCTGGCTTTTCGTCAATGGTTGCCGCCGAGCTGGTTTGACTACTACCTGGTGCTGGCGCTGCCGGCGGCTTTCCTTGCTGCTGCTGCCGTGGGCGCGCTGATGGAGCGGCTGGTGCTGCGCTGGCTCTATGGGCGGCCGCTGGAGTCGCTGCTGGCGACCTGGGGCCTGAGCCTGATGCTGATGCAGACGGTGCGCAGCCTGTTCGGCGCGCAGAACGTCGGCGTCGAAAACCCGGCCTGGATGAGCGGCGGTTGGCAGGTCTTGCCGAACTTGAGCCTGCCCTATAACCGCCTGATGATCATCCTCTTTGCCGGCCTGGTGCTGGGCGGCATGACGCTGCTGATCAAGCGCACGCGCTTGGGTTTGTTCGTACGCGGCGTGACGCAAAACCGGCCGATGGCCTCCTGCATGGGCGTCAACACCGCCCGCGTCGACACCTATGCCTTTGCGCTGGGCTCCGGCATCGCCGGTCTGGCCGGCTGCGCGTTGAGCCAGGTCGGCAATGTGGGGCCGGACCTGGGCCAGAGCTATATCGTTGACGCCTTCATGGTGGTGGTGCTGGGCGGCGTCGGGCAGTTGGCCGGCACCGTTTATGCGGCGCTGGGATTGGGGATGCTGAACAAGCTGCTGGAGGGCTATGTCGGCGCCGTGCTGGCCAAGATCGCCGTGCTGGTTTTCATCATCATCTTCATCCAGAAGCGCCCGCAAGGCATCTTCGCGGTGAAGGGGCGGGCGGTGGAGGCGTGAACGGGCTCTTTCCCCCGACCACGACCGAACGCACCGGAGAAGGTCGGCTGGGTGCTCTGTGTAGCGAAGTAAAGAAGGAGGCATGGCCACAGTCCATGCCGGGTGACATGAGCGGAACAGAGCACCCAGTCGGCCTGACAAACAAACGGACATTGAATCAGCTATGACCCCCAGCCCAAGCCAACAACTGATGAGTACCAAAGGCTGGTTGAGCTTCGCCAGCGCGCTGCTGATGATCTGCCTGCTGGCCCCCGTCCTCAACCTCTGGGTGCCCGAGGGTCAGGTCTTGCATCTGAGCGACTATGCGGTGGGTCTGCTGGGCAAGTTCATGTGCTACGCGATCTGCGCGCTGGCGATGGATCTGATCTGGGGCTTTGCCGGCATCCTGAGCCTGGGCCACGGCCTGTTCTTTGCGCTGGGTGGCTATGTGATGGGCATGTATCTGATGCGCCAGATCGGCAGCGACGGGCAGTACCAAAGTGCGCTGCCCGACTTCATGGTGTTTCTGGACTGGAAGACGCTGCCCTGGCATTGGCAGTTGAGCGACAGCTTCGCCGCGACGCTGATTCTGATCGTGTTAGTGCCGGGCCTGGTGGCTTTTGTATTCGGCTTCTTTGCCTTTCGCTCGCGCATCAAGGGCGTGTACTTCTCCATCATCACGCAGGCGCTGACCTATGCGGCGATGCTGCTGTTCTTCCGCAATGAGACCGGCTTCGGCGGCAATAACGGCTTCACCGACTTCAAGCGCATTGCCGGCCTGACGATTGCGACACCGCAGATGCGCATGCTGCTGTTCGTCATGAGCGGCTTGGCCCTGCTGGGCTGCTATTTGCTGGCGCGCTGGCTGACGCGCAGCAAGTTTGGCCGCGTGTTGCAAGCGGTGCGTGACGCCGAATCCCGACTGATGTTTTGCGGCTACTCGCCGTTCGCCTACAAGCTGGCCATCTGGACGCTGTCTGCCGTGATGTGCGGCGTGGCCGGTGCGCTCTATGTGCCGCAGGTCGGCATCATCAACCCGAGCGAGATGAGCGTGGCCAATTCGATCGAGATCGCGGTGTGGGCGGCGGTCGGCGGGCGTGGCACCTTGCTCGGCCCCATCGTCGGCGCCTTCCTGGTCAACGGCGCCAAGAGCTGGTTGACGGTCAGCGCGCCGGAGATCTGGCTGTATTTCCTGGGCGCGCTGTTCATTGCGGTCACGCTGTTCCTGCCGCATGGCTTGGCGGGCCTGGTCGGGCAAATCAAATCCAAAGGCAAGACATCATGACCCCCGACCTGATGGAGCAAGGCAGCGAGCGGCTGCAGCACAAAAAGGAAGTGCAAGAACAGGGCAGCTCGGGCGGCCGCAACGCTGGCTATTCGCGTGTGCATGAGCCCGGCGCCTTGGATCTGGCGCATGGCCGCATCCTCTACCTGGAAGACGTCAGCGTGGCCTTCGACGGCTTTCGCGCCATCAACAAGCTGTCGCTGGACATCGCACCCGGCGAGCTGCGCTGCATCATCGGGCCGAACGGCGCCGGCAAGACCACGATGATGGACATCATCACCGGCAAGACCCGCCCCGACGCCGGCCAAGTCTTCTTCGGCAGCACCATCGACCTGCTGCGCCACAGCGAGGCGGAGATCGCCGGCTTGGGCATAGGCCGCAAATTCCAAAAGCCGACGGTGTTCGAGGCGCTGACCGTGTTCGAGAACCTGGAGCTGGCGCTCAAGTCGCCGCGCGGTGTGGCGTCCGCCCTATGGCACCGGCTCAGCGGCGTGCAGCGCGACCGGCTCGGCGAGGTGCTGACCCTGATCCAACTGACCGACCAATGGCAGCGCCCGGCCGGCCTGCTCAGCCATGGTCAGAAGCAATGGCTGGAAATCGGCATGCTCTTGATGCAAGAGCCCAAATTGCTGCTGCTGGACGAACCCGTGGCGGGCATGACGGACCAGGAAACCGAGCGCACGGCGGAGCTGTTTTTGTCGCTGAAGGGCAAGCATTCCTTGATCGTGGTCGAGCATGACATGAGCTTCATCGCGCGCATCTCCGAGATCGTCACGGTGCTGTGCGAGGGCTCGGTGCTGGCCCAGGGCACGCTGGCGCAGGTGCAGGCGGACGAGCGGGTGATCGAGGTCTACCTCGGGAGATGAGCGGTATGTTGCAAGCGAAGAATATTCATCAGTATTACAGCGGCTCGCACATCTTGCGCGATGTCAGCGTCAGCGCCAGCGCCGGCCGCATCACCGTGCTCTTGGGCCGCAACGGCGTGGGCAAGACTTCGCTGCTGAAGTCGCTGATGGGCTTGGTGCCGATCAAGAACGGCGAAGTGCTGTTCGACGGGCGCAATATCACCAAGCTGGCACCCTACGAGCGCGCCCGCGCGGGCATCGGCTATGTGCCGCAGGGCCGCGAGATTTTTGCCCGCCTGACGGTAGAAGAAAACCTGCGCATGGGTCTGGCCACGCTGCCCGGCGGCACGCCGATTCCGCCGCATTTGTTCGAGCTGTTCCCGGTGCTCAAACAAATGCTGCAGCGGCGCGGCGGCGATCTGTCGGGCGGCCAGCAGCAGCAGCTCGCGATTGCGCGTGCGCTGGCGGCTGGCCCGAAGTTGCTGATCCTGGATGAGCCAACCGAAGGTATACAGCCCAATATCATCAAAGACATCGGCCGCATCATTCGCCAGCTGGCCGACCACGGCCTGAACGGTCAACGCATGGCGGTGCTGCTGTGCGAGCAGTATTACGACTTTGCCGAAGAGCTGGCCGATGACTATCTGGTGCTGGAGCGTGGCGCGGTGATCTCACAAGGCACGCGCAGCGAAATGGTAGCCAAGGGCGTGCGGCAGATTGTGTCGATTTAGAAAGCAAAAGCTCTGATCAGAGAGTTTGGTGCGGATCTGGCGTAGCTGGTTCCACGCGCAGATTCACGTTTGTCTAAACGCTGTCCAAGCTGCCTTGCGCCATTGACGCTGGCGGCGCTTTACCGATGATCCCAGGCAATGTGCAGCCTGTCACATAGGGCTGGAGCCGATCGAGCCGGGCGCCCAGCATTCGGGTCTTCGCGACGACGAGGTTTTCGCCAGATGGCGGTAAGCCGCTCGTCCGCCAAGTCAAAACCCAGGAGTTGTGCATGCTCGGCTTTCTTTCTTCGGCGCTCGTCGCTGCGGCCACTGCCGCAACTGTCGCATCTGCCTCCGCTACAGCTGTTGCGCCACTGGATGCCCTGCCGCAAACCCGGCTGGATGCCGAACTGCGCTGCCTCTTGGGTGTCTATACCCTGCCAGCGGGCAGGTCGGTGACGATCACCGGTGTCGGCGGCCGCCCTCGCGGCCTGCAGTACATCCTCTCGAACGGCCAATTCGGGGACCTGCAGGAGGCTGCGGACGGCACGTTCGGCGCTGCAGGCTTGCTGATCAAGTTCGAGCCCTGCAGCGCTGGCACGATGACGATAAACAAAGGCAAGGTCGCCGAACAGGCAATGCGTTTGCGCCTGATCGAGAAAGAAACGAGTTTCTACAGCGACGGCGTCAAGCTGCACGGCAAGCTCGTGCTGCCGCCGGGTGGCCACGCTCAGTCGCTGGCCGTGTGGATCGAGGGTTCCAACAACGACCCGTCCACCGATGACAGCGTCTGGCAGTACGAACTCGCCCGCCGGGGCCTTGCCGTCTTTGTGTATGACAAGCGAGGGACTGGGGCCTCCGCTGGTGCCCCGCTGTCCGATTTCCAGGCCCGCGCACGCGACACTGCGGCCGCACTCCAGGCGGCCCGGCGCCTGGCACCAGACATCCGCTCGGTGGGCGTGATTGGCGCGAGCCAGGGTGGCTGGGTGGCGCCGTTGACCGCGACCTTGGTCGAGCTGGATTTCGTCATTGCCGCATTCGCCATGGCCGAAGGCCCGATCGCCCAGGACCGGGCGCTGGTCGAGCAACAAGTGCGTGAGGCGGGCTTCGATGCTGCCGCGCTGGCCGAGGCCAAGGCGCTGACAGTGATCACCGAGAGAATCGTGCGCTCCAATATGCGCGAAGGCTTTGCGGAGCTGGATGCTTTCAAAGCCAAACATGCTGGCGCGCCCTGGCTGGAGGCCATCCAGCCGCGCTCCTACACCGGCATCTTTTTGAAATTCAGCTCCGAGGACATCAAGACCAAGGGCCCCGCCTTGGCGCAGGGCTTGAGCTTCGACTATGAGCCTCGCCCCGTGATCGAGGCGGTCAAATCGCGCCAGCTTTGGCTGCTAGGCGGCAGCGATCGCCAGGCACCTAACGCCGCCACTCAAGTGATCCTGCGGCAGATTCAGCTGCAGCGACAAAACATCGCCGTGGTGGTCTTCCCGCATGCCGACCATGGCCTGGTCGAGTCGACCCAAACCGCCGACGGCCTGGCACTGTCCTACTCCGCGAAGCTGTTCGACGTGGCTGCGGACTGGATCAAAGAACAGAGGCTGCCGGCGGCGGGAAAGTTCATCGAGATGCCGGCTGTGGGATTGGCGAAATAGTCGAGTTGGCCGGCCAGGTGCTCAACGGTCAGCGCATGGCGGTGCTGGAGCGCGGCGCGGTAATCTCCCAAGGCACGCGCGGTGAGATGGTCAACAAGGGCGTGCAGCAGATCGTGCAGATCTAGACCCAGGTCGCGTCCTACATGGCCCACAAACGCGGCGGTTCGGCCGACATGCCCCAAAGCTCGCGGCGCCACAAGCCCCAAGCCTGCCGCAACAGATCCAAGCTTGGCTCCGTCAAATCGCTCAAGGCCCGCAAGACCAAGACCTGGTTGTGCGCGGCGGTGACGCCGGCGAACTCACGCAGCGCATGCGTCTCGATCAGCGCACGCACGGCATCCAGCGCGCGTTCTTGACGCGGCCTAGCGATCGCTGAGCCGGCCGCAAACACCAGAGTCGCCAAGCACCGCCGCCCTGCCAGGCCCAGCAGCCCGTTCATCAGCAATGCGTCATCGGCCGCGATCAAGCCTTGCTCCAGCCACACGCCCTCGATCTCCAAATGCTGGGCAAAACGCCCACGCTCGAAGGTCTGGCCGGCGGCGGGCAAGCCTAAAGCGGTGATGTCCCACGCCATCATCTCGGCCCCCGGGGCCAGCGCAAAGCGGGCCTCATTGCGCGCGTCACAACCGGGATAGGCGAGAGCTTCCACCGGCAGCCACTCCAGCCGTGCGCCCGCCGCTACCGTGGCTCGCACCGACTGTGTGGCGACAGCACCCGCCTCACTGCGATAAAAGCGCGTGGCACCCGGCGTGGTGACCAGACCATGCGCGCCCTCGCCCACTTGCACTGACACCGCCAAGGTGTCACCACCCACCAAGCCGCCGGGCGGATGAACCAAGACGTTATGGCAGACCGCGTCGCCTTCCGGGTACAGGCTCTTGAGAATGCGCAACGGCCCGCTGTGCTGGTAGCGCGCCACGCTGCGGCCCAGTTCCAGCGCATAAGACAAGGCCAGGTCGGCCCGCCAATTGGAGCCGGCACTGGCACCCTGTTGCTGCTGACTTGTGAAATTGCTCATAGCGCTGACCATAGCAAGATTCACGCCCGCAGCAGCCAGCACAGCCTCCATGCTGGCGCGCCCAAGGTCAAGTTCGAGAAGTCCCTGACCTCGGACACCTGACGGCAGGTGGGCTTGACCTATTCCTATATTTCCACCAAAATGGAATCATGGAAGAGAAAACCGCCATTGCCTCACTCGCCGCACTTGCCCAGCCCATGCGCTTGCGTGTCTTTCGCGCCTTGGTCGGTGCGGGGCCGCAAGGCATGACGCCGGGTGCGCTTTCTTTGATGCTGGGTGCGCCGGCATCCACGCTCTCCTTTCATCTGAAGGAATTGACGCACTCCGGCTTGGTGACCCAGGAGCGCGAAAGCCGCAACCTGATCTACCGACCCGCCCTGCATCAGATGAATGATTTGCTGACCTACCTGACGGCGCACTGCTGCCAAGGCGAGGGCTGTGACAGCGCAAAGTCCTCTGACTGCGCCACCTTGCCCGCGAGGGCCATCCAGCGCGAAGTCACCCAAATCGGCAAGTCCTGACCAACTCCCCCTCCTCTGCTCATGACCACCAACGTTCTCATTCTCTGCACCCACAACTCGGCACGCAGCGTCCTCAGCGAGGGCATGCTCAATGAACTGGCCAGTCGCCTGGGCCGCGATGTGCGAGCTTTCAGCGCCGGCAGTGCGCCCAGCGGCCGACTCAACCCCTTTGCCCTTGAGGCACTGAACAAAGCCGGCATCGCCACCAGCAGCTACCACAGCAAAAGCTGGGACGAGTTCAGCGGCGAAGGCGCACCGCCGCTGTCCATCGTGATCACGGTTTGCGACAGCGCCGCCGCCGAAACTTGCCCCGTGTTCTTTGGTGGCTACGGAGCGCCGGTCAAGGTGCACTGGGGCTACCCCGACCCGTCCAATGCCGAAGGCGGCGATGAGGGCAAGCGTCGCGCCTTCGAGCTAACGCGCCAGGCCATCGGCTACCGGATGCTGCAGTTGCTGGCGCTGCCGTTGGACACGATGACCAAGACCGAGCTGCAAGCCGCCCTGATTGAGATCGGCCGCAGCTGAATTCCGCCCCTGAAGATCACAATCATGACCACCACCACATTGCCACCGCTAGCCGCCGCGCCGGCGCCGATGAGCGTCTTTGAGCGCTATCTGACCGTCTGGGTTTTTCTTTGCATCATCGTCGGCATCGCACTTGGCCAAATGCTGCCCGGGCCCTTCCAGGCCATCGGCCGCATGGAGATCGCCAAGGTCAATCTGCCGGTCGGCTTGCTGATCTGGGTGATGATTATTCCGATGCTGCTGCGTGTGGACTTCGCCTCGCTGTCTCAGGTCAAGCAGCACTGGCGCGGCATCGGCGTGACGCTGTTCGTCAACTGGGCCGTCAAGCCGTTTTCGATGGCCCTGTTGGGCTGGATCTTCATCCGCCATGTGTTCGCGCCCTATCTGCCGGCCGACCAGGCCGACAGCTATATCGCCGGCCTGATCTTGCTGGCCGCCGCGCCCTGCACGGCGATGGTCTTCGTGTGGAGCCGTTTGACCGGCGGCCACGCTATGTTCACGCTCTCCCAAGTGGCGCTGAATGACGCCATCATGGTGTTCGCCTTCGCGCCCATCGTGGCCCTGCTGCTGGGCATGTCGTCCATCATCGTGCCCTGGGACACGCTGATCACCTCGGTCGTGCTCTACATCCTGATCCCGGTGCTGATTGCCCAGCTCTGGCGCAAGGCCCTGCTGGCTCGTGGGCAAGCCGCTTTTGAAGCTACCCTGGCCAAGATCGGCCCCTGGTCAATCACTGCCTTGTTGGCGACCCTGGTGCTGTTGTTCGCCTTCCAGGGCCGGGCGATCATCGAGCAGCCGCTGGTGATCGCGATGCTGGCCGTGCCCATCCTGATCCAGGTGTTCTTCAACTCGGGCCTGGCCTACTGGCTGAACCGTCGGTTGGGCGAGTCGCACAGCGTGGCCTGCCCCTCGGCCCTGATCGGGGCCAGCAACTTCTTTGAGCTGGCCGTCGCGGCGGCGATCAGCCTGTTCGGCTTCCAGTCCGGAGCTGCGCTCGCCACGGTGGTCGGCGTGCTGATCGAAGTGCCGGTGATGCTGCTGGTCGTCAAAATCGTCAACGACAGCAAGGGCTGGTACGAGGCCGGCCAAAAGGGACAAAAAGGACAAAAGACATGAGCAACATCACGATCTATCACAACCCCGCCTGCGGCACGTCGCGCAACACACTGGCGCTGATCCGCAACAGCGGCATCGAGCCCAGCGTGGTCGAGTATCTGAAGACCCCGCCGAGCCGTGACAAATTGGTCGAGCTGATTGCCGCTCTCGATGTGCCGGTGCGCAGCGTGCTGCGCCAAAAGGGCACGCCCTATGACGAGCTGAAGTTGGGCGACCCGAGCTGGACCGATGCACAGCTGATCGACTTCATCGCCCTGCACCCTATTCTGCTGAACCGCCCCATCGTCGTCACGCCGCTGGGCACGCGGCTGTGCCGCCCGTCGGAAGCGGTGCTGGACATCCTGGCGTCGCCACAGCTTGCGCCGTTCAACACAGAGGACGGCGAGCCCGTCATTGATTCGAAAGGCCGCCGTGTCACTGCTTGATCTGAGCCTGCCCAATGTCGACACCGCGCTCTTCGACAAACCCGACGGCACGCGCTTCGGCGGCGCCTGCGGCACATCCACCCACGCGCCGCGCTTCCTGCTGCTCTACGGCTCGTTGCGCGAGCGCTCCTACAGCAAGCTGCTGACGCTGGAAGCGGCGCGCCTGCTGATCGCCATGGGCGGCGAGGTACGGGTGTTTGATCCGGCCGGCCTGCCCTTGCCCGACGCGGCGCCCGACAGCCATCCCAAGGTGCAGGAGCTGCGCGACGCCGCTGCCTGGGCCGAGGGCATGGTCTGGACCTCGCCCGAGCGACATGGCGCGATGACCGGCATCCTTAAAAGTCAGATCGACTGGATCCCGCT
>JADMJQ010000027.1 GCA_018780415.1 Roseateles sp.
CGGGGTCCCGCACGTGGGCCGGCGCAGTGGCCGTGCCGAGCTGGACGAACATGCTGAGGTTGTGCATGTCAGCGAGCTGGATGTGGGCCTCAAACCCGCGTCGGAGCTTACCCGGTCTATGGACGAGATTTCGGCAGACATCCGTTCCCGTTTGGTCAACCTGCCGGCGTCCATAGGCATTGGGCAACCGATTTCGCACCGCATAGACCACATGCTCTCGGGTGTTCGCTCACAAATCGCGATCAAGATCTTTGGTGACGATCTGGACACCTTGCGTGGACAAGCCGATCTGCTGCAATCCAAGTTGGCTGCCGTACCTGGCATCGCCGACCTGGAAATCGAAAAGCAGGTCTTGGCACCGCAGATCAAGGTACGGGTGGATTACGCCGCAGCCGCGCAATACGGTGTACCCACACCGCAGATTCTGACCACATTGCAAAGCCTGGTCGAAGGTGAAAAGGTCACACAGATTGTGGAGGGCTCGCGGCGCTTTGCGCTGGTGGTGCGCTTGCCCGAGTCCGCACGTTCGGTGGAAGGCCTTGGCAACATCCTTTTGCAAACCCCCACCGGTGCCGTGCCGCTGTCCAAAGTAGCGACGATTGAAGACGGTGATGGCCCCAACCAGATCAGCCGCGATGACGGTAAGCGCCGCATCGTGTTGTCGGCCAATGCGCAAGGCCGGGCGCTATCCGACATCGTGGAAGACATCCGCAAGGTTGTGGCCGACACGAAGCTGCCGGAGGGCTACTTCATCACACTGGGCGGTCAGTTCCAGGCGCAAGAAGAGGCGTCCAAGCTTGTCGGGCTGTTGTCCATCGTGTCATTGGTGCTGATGTTTGTGGTGTTGTACAGCCGCTACCAGTCGGTCGCCCTGTCTGCGCTGATCATGGTCAATATTCCATTGGCGCTGGTGGGCGCGGTTCTGGGTCTGTGGATATCGGGCCAGCCGCTGTCGGTGGCCGCACTGGTGGGCTTTATCACGCTGGCTGGCATTTCAGTGCGCAACGGCATCTTGAAGGTCAGCCATTACATCAACCTGATGCGTTTTGAGGGCGAAGCGTTCGACCACAAGATGATCGTGCGGGGGTCAATGGAACGGCTGAGCCCGGTGCTGATGACGGCCCTGGTGACGGCCTTTGCGCTGGCACCGTTGTTGTTTGAAGCCGAGCGCCCTGGAACCGAGATCTTGCACCCCGTCGCGGTGGTGATCTTCTCGGGGCTGATCAGCTCCACGCTGCTCGATACCTTTTTGACACCGGTCATGTTCTGGCTGTTTGGCCGTAAGGACTCTGAACGCCTGATGGATGACCGCAATGCGGAAGCCTTCTGATTCTTTAACCACCCTGAAAGGAACTCGTATGAAACTCTCTCACATCTTTGCAACTCTCGCCCTGGTCGTTGCAGGCTCTGCTTTCGCTGCTGGCGACCATGATCACCACAAACCCATGCATGGAGGAATCGTGGTCGGCGGCAAGGCCATGGACTATGAACTGGTCGCTAAACCTGACACGTTGCAGCTCTATCTGAGCGACCACGGCAAGGTCATGGACGCCAGCAAGGCCACCGCCAAGCTCACGCTGCTCACCGGAAGCGACAAGCAAGAGGTGGAACTGAAACAAGTAGGCGACAAGCTGGAAGCAAAGGGAAGCTTCAAGGTG
>JADMJQ010000003.1 GCA_018780415.1 Roseateles sp.
ACGGCTGCAAGATGATCGTGGTCGACCCGCGCTTCACCCGCACGGCGGCCAAGGCCGATGACTATGTGCGCATCCGCTCCGGCTCCGACATCCCCTTCGTCTTCGGCTTGATTTATCACATCTTCAAGAACGGCTGGGAAGACAAGCAGTACATCCATGACCGCGTCTTCGGCATGGAGCAGGTGCGCGCCGACATCATGGCCAAGTGGACGCCGGACAAGGTGCTGGAGGCCTGCGGTGTTGACGAGGCCACTTGCTACAAGGTGGCCAAGACCTTGGCCGACAACCGCCCCAGCACGGTGGTCTGGTGCATGGGCCAGACCCAGCACACGACCGGCAATGCGGTGGTGCGGGCATCCTGCATCCTGCAGTTGGTGCTGGGGAACGTCGGCGTTAGCGGCGGCGGCACCAATATCTTCCGCGGCCACGACAACGTCCAGGGCGCCACCGATGTGGGGCCGAATCCTGACTCGCTGCCCGGCTACTACGGCCTGGCCGAGGGGGCCTGGAAGCATTTCGCCAAGATCTGGGATGTCGACTTCGAGTGGATCAAAAAACAGTACGCACCCGGCATGTTGACCAAGCCCGGCATGACGGTGTCGCGCTGGATCGACGGCGTGCTGGAGAAGAATGAGCTGATCGACCAAGACAGCAATCTGCGCGGCCTGTTCTTCTGGGGCCATGCGCCCAACTCGCAGACCCGTGGTCTGGAGATGAAGAAGGCGATGGACAAGCTGGACCTGCTCGTCGTTGTTGACCCGTTCCCGTCCGCCACCGCCGCGATGGCCGCCATGCCAGGCAAGGCCGATGAGCTGAATCCGAACCGCGCCGTTTATCTGCTGCCGGCCTGCACGCAGTTCGAGACCAGCGGCTCCTGCACCGCGTCGAACCGCTCGCTGCAATGGCGCGAGAAAGTGATCGAGCCGCTGTGGGAGTCGCGCACCGATCACATGATCATGTATGAGTTGGCGCAAAAACTCGGCTTCGACAAAGAGCTGATGAAGAGCGGCAAGCTGGTGGCGGGCAAGAGCGGCATGATGGAGCCGGAGACCGAGGCGCTGCTGCGCGAGATCAACCGCGGCCTGTGGACAATTGGCTATACCGGACAGAGCCCCGAGCGGCTCAAAGCGCATATGCGCAATATGAATGTTTTCGATGTCAAGACCTTGCGCGCCAAGGGTGGCATCGACAAGGAAACCGGCTACAAGCTCGACGGCGACTACTTCGGCCTGCCTTGGCCTTGCTACGGCACGCCCGAACTCAAGCACCCCGGCTCGCCCAATCTGTATGACACCTCCAAGCATGTGATGGAGGGCGGCGGCAACTTCCGCGCTAACTTCGGCGTTGAGCGGGATGGGGTCAGCCTCTTGGCCGAGGACGGCTCGCATTCCAAGGGTTCGGCCATCACCACCGGCTACCCGGAGTTCGACCATCTGCTGTTGAAGAAGCTGGGCTGGTGGAACGACCTGACCGAGGCCGAGATGAAGCTGGCCGAGGGCAAGAACTGGAAGACTGATTTGTCCGGCGGCATCCAGCGCGTGGCCATGGCACATGGCTGCCACCCGTTTGGCAACGCCAAGGCGCGCGCGGTGGTCTGGAACTTCCCCGATCCGATTCCGCAGCACCGGGAAGCCTTGTTCTCGACCCGGCCCGATCTGATCGCCAAGTACCCGACGCATGACGACAAGAAGGCCTTCTGGCGCCTGCCCACGCTGTACAAGAGTGTGCAGGACAAGAACATCGACATCGTCAAGACTTATCCCCTGATCATGAGCTCGGGCCGCCTGGTCGAGTACGAGGGCGGCGGTGAGGAAACCCGCTCGAACAAATGGCTGGCCGAGTTGCAACAGCATATGTTCGTCGAGATCAATCCGGCCACCGCCAATGACCGCGGTATCCGTGACGGCGAGGACGTTTGGGTCACCACACCGACCGGCGCCAAGCTGACCGTGCGCGCGCTGGTGACCGAGCGGGTCGACCGCGATACCGTCTGGCTGCCGTTCCACTTCTCGGGCCGCTGGCAAGGCGTTGATCTCTTGCAGCATTACCCGGAAGGCGCAGCACCCATTGTGCGCGGCGAGGCGGTCAATACCGCCACGACTTATGGTTATGACAGCGTGACGATGATGCAAGAGACCAAGACGACGGTGTGTCAGATTCAACGCGCCACGGCATAAGGGGAGCGAGACATGGCAAGAATGAAATTCATCTGCGACGCCGAGCGTTGCATCGAGTGCAATGGCTGCGTGACCGCCTGCAAGGCCGAGCATGACATTCCCTGGGGCGTGAACCGGCGCCGGGTGGTGACGCTGAACGACGGCGTGGCGGGCGAGAAAAGCATCTCGGTCGCTTGCATGCATTGCTCGGACGCGCCCTGCATGGCGGTCTGCCCGGTCAACTGCTTTTACCGCACCGACGAGGGTGTGGTGCTGCACGACAAGGACATCTGCATCGGCTGCGGTTACTGTTCCTACGCCTGCCCGTTCGGCGCGCCGCAGTTCCCCAGCAATGGCGCCTTCGGCCTGCGCGGCAAGATGGACAAATGCACCTTCTGCGCCGGCGGCCCCGAAGAAAACGGCAGCGTTGCCGAGAACGAGAAGTACGGCCGCAACCGCTTGTCCGAGGGCAAACTGCCGGCCTGCGCCGAGATGTGTTCGACCAAGGCCTTGCTGGCCGGCGATGGCGATGTGGTCGCCGATATCCTGCGCAACCGGGTCTTGCTGCGCGGCAAGGGCAGCGAGGTCTGGGGCTGGGGCACGGCCTACGGCAAACCTGTCGGCGGCGGCGCCAAGCCCGACGAGGTGAAATCATGAAGGTCAGGCTGTTGGCGCTGGCCGCGATTGCTGTGCTGAATATGCAGGGCTGCGGCGAGCGCGAGCAAACGCTGGTGAGGAGGGGCGCCCACGATGCGTCGACCTGGAGCGCCAGTGCGGCCGCCAACCCGGCCTTCAAGGCGCCCGGCTGGACGCCCGGTGACCAAGCCTCCTGGGAGGGCCAGATACGCCGGCGCAACCAGGCGCAGAACGACTATTCACGCTGAAGGCGGAGGCCAAGATGCGCAACTTCTTTGCTTCTTTGCTGGCGCTGCTGACCCTGTCGGTGGCCTACGCGCAGCCCGTGCCGGACCTCGCTGCATCGGCTGCCGCCATGACGGGACCACCGGCTGGTTTTGTGGCGCCGGCCTTGCCCAAACCGGACGACAGCAACGCCCAGCGCGCCAAATCCCAGCCCGGCAATAACGCGCCGTTTTGGCGGAGCGTGCATGGCTCAGGCGATCACGCCGGCACCAGCAATCTGCCCGGCGCGGAGAAGGGCGTCTTGATTCAGTCCATGGTCCAGTACCCCGGTTCCAAGCTGACCACCGCCGGCGAAGCCTGGCGTCAGGTACGCAATCAGTGGATCATTCCCTATGGTGGGTCGCTGCTCTTGATCACGGTGTTGGCCTTGGCGCTGTTCTATTTTTCCAAGGGCACGCTGGGTGGCCATGTGCCCTATACCGGCCGCCTGATCGAGCGCTTCACCTATTTCGAGCGCGCGGCGCACTGGAGCAATGCGGCGGCCTTCAGTCTGCTGGCCATCTCGGGGCTGGTGATGGCCTTCGGCAAGTTCTTCTTGCTGCCGGTGCTGGGTGCCACGCTGTTCGGCTGGCTGACTTATGCGCTGAAGACCGCACACAATTTTGCCGGCCCGTTCATGACCTCAAATGGATGCTCAAGGGTGGCGGCCTGTTCGGCGAACATGAAGTGCCGTCGGCCCGTTTCAATGCCGGTGAGAAGGTGGTGTTCTGGGGTGGTGTGTTCTTGCTCGGCTTCACCGTTGTCGGTTCGGGCCTGGTGCTCGATCAGTTGCTGCCGGGTCTGGCCTATTTGCGCGGCGATATGCAGATTGCCCACATGATCCACGCGGTCGCGGCCGTGCTGATGATGGTGCTCTTCCTAGGCCACATCTATATGGGCACCTTAGGCATGAAGGACGCGCTGAAGGCAATGCAAACCGGTATGGTCGATGAGGGCTGGGCAAAAGAGCATCATGAACTCTGGTTCGATGACATTCGCGCCGGCAAGATCCCCGCCCAACGCTCGACGCCAGTGGATCAGACGCGGCCAGCGAATCCGGCCGCTCAGCACTGATGAAAAACGACGAAATTTGACAAGGAAGCCGATCATGCGCCGCTTGACTAACTCTTTTCCTAGACTGTGCCTGGCTACTCTGATCTGTCTTGCTACGGCGGGCGTCTCAGCCAAGTTGCCGGCGGCCAGCGACGAGGCCAAGGCCAAGGCGGCCGCTGCAGCTGCAAAGACGGCCTGGTCCGACAAGCTGGCAGCTTTTCAACTTTGCCAAGCAATGAACCGGGTTGCCGATGGCTACCGCAAGAGTGCCAAGGCCGAAGGGCGTGAAGTCCAGCCTGCCGTGGATACGCCGGCTTGCATGGATCCAGGGGCGTTTGTGCCACCCGAACTGCTTGCCGCTGCAGCAGCTGCCTCGGCTCCTGCGACAGCTCCAGTTCCGGCCAAGAAGTGACGACCCTGGATCTGAACTCCTCTACTTCCTTGCATGATTTCTGGGACCTTGGCGCGCGCTCAAGTTGGACGACGAACGCCCAGGGTTGGCTGCTGCCCAACGATGGTTTTCTGCGCTTATGGTTGCATGGGCCTGAGATGGCCTTGTTGGACGAGTCGTGTCCGGCCGAGATTGCGCTCCATCAAGCTTTGTGTCTGACGCCCTCAGCAGCTGTCTCGCCAGCACAACTGGCAGAGATCGCGGACCCTGACGCGCGCACCAACTACCAGTTCTTCTTGCGTTTCAGAGACGAGTTGCTCGCCGCCGGCACGCTGGAAGCCTGCTATTTGGGCCTGCTGCGCCGCCCCTTGAGCTTGCCGCCCGTGTTTCTGGACGGGCTGGTGGCGGTCATCGTCGGCCATCTGCAGGCGGCCCAAGCGGATGCTTTTCAAGTCCGGGCCGGGCAAATGCTCTTTCGCACGCAGCGCCTGAGCTTGGTCGAGGGCCGGCTGCTCTGTGTCGATCAGCAGGGCTTGGATCAGCGCCAAGCCGCTGCAGGCTTGCTGGATGTGCTGAGCCCGGACAACGCCGCCGACTTCTGGCGCGCTGGCGCTGATGGTCTGTTCGCGCTCGACCTGACGCATGAGATCAGCACCGAACTCGGCCACGGCTTCAAATTCAATCTCACGCTGAAACATTCGGGCCTGAGCGCGCTGGCCCGCGTGCTTGAACAATGGCTGCAACATTTTCTGGGGCAGCCGCTCAGCATCACGCCGCTGCAAAAGGTCGATGACCCGGCTTGGAGCTGGCATATCGGCTTGGATGTGGAGGCGATGGGCTTGCTGAATGATTTGTACGAGGGCAGGGCGCTTGCGAGCGAGCGCCTGGCGCAGCTGATCAGCTTGTTCAGACTTGATGTTCCGGGCGGCTATGCCAAGCCCATTTACCTGGGCCTGGCGATGACGGCCGACAAGCGGCTGAAGCTGAAGCCGCAGAACCTCCTCCTGAATCTGCCGGCCGAGTTGGCCTTGCCGGGGTGATCGCCGTTTGAGCGCAGCATTTTCCGAGAGCTTGGGCGCCGCATGGGCGATGCTGCTGAACGCCGACCCGGTGCTGATGCAGACCCTCAGACTGTCCCTGCTGGTCAGCGGCTCTGCTTGCCTGATCGCGGCCGGCTTCGGTTTGGCTGCGGGTGCCTGGGTGGCGGTAACTCGCTTCCCCGGGCACCGCGTCTTGCAGGGCTTCTTAGCGACCTTGCTGGCCCTGCCTTCGGTGGTCGTCGGCCTGGTGGTCTATCTGCTCTTGTCGCGCAGCGGTCCACTGGGGTCATGGGGAATTCTGTTCACGCCGACGGCGATGGTGCTGGCGCAGACCATTTTGGTCTTGCCGGTGATGGCCGCGCTCTCGCAGCAGTTGGTGCGCGACGCACTGCGCGACGGCGGCGACCAGCTCCGTTCGATGGGCGCGCGGCCCTTCACCGCCGCCTGCCTGATGCTGCTGCACGAGCGCTGGGCGGTGCTGACGATTCTGCTGACCGCTTTTGGGCGCGCGATCTCCGAGGTCGGCGCGGTGATGATTGTCGGCGGCAATATCGACGGTGTGACCCGCGTCATCACCACGTCCATCGCGCTGGAAACCAGCAAGGGCGATCTGCCCTTGGCGCTGGCTTTGGGCCTGGTGTTGCTGGGTTTGGTCGCCCTGATCAATCTGCTGATCGCCTTGGTGCAGGCTTGGCAGCGAATGCAAGGCGGCCAGGCGGAGTACGCCAAGTGAGTAATGAGTTACTGAGCTTGACCGGCGTCGGCGTGTCCTTTGGCCCTGTGCAGGCGCTGAGCGAGGTCACGCTGCAAGTGAAACAGGGCGAGTTCATCGCTCTGGTCGGCGCCAATGGCTCGGGCAAGACCACGCTCTTGCAGGCCTTGCACGGCTTGCTGCCGTTGACCGGCAGTCGCACGGTGGCTCAGGGCTGCGGGCCGCAGGTGATGGTGTTCCAGCGGCCCTTCATGCTGCGGTTGTCGGTGCGGCGCAATCTGCATTTGGCGCTGTGGCTGGCCGGCGTGCCCAGGCAAGAGCGCGCGGTGCGCATCCGTGAGGCCATGCAGCGGGCCGGGCTGACGGCGCTGATGGACCGCCCGGCGCGTGCCTTGTCGGGCGGCCAGCAGCAGCGCCTGGCCTTGGCGCGGGCCTGGGCCGTCCGTCCGGCGATTCTTTTTCTGGACGAGCCGACCGCCAACCTCGACCCCTCGGCCAAACAGGAGATCGAGCAACTGCTGGCCGGCTTCAGTGCAGAGGGCATGACCCTGATCATGAGCACGCACAATCTGGGCCAGGCCAAGCGCCTGGCCAGCCGGGTGATCTATCTGGACCGTGGCAAGATCCGGGTCGATCTGCCCAGCGCTGATTTCTTCAACAAGCATGCACTCGATGCAAGGCTTGAACTGTTTCTAAAAGGGGAGTTGACATGGGATTTGCTATGAAGTCTGTTCTTGCATTCTTGTTTGCCGCAGCCTTGAGCGCCAGCGGCCATGCACAGGAGCAACGGTCCATCGTGATGGCCTCGACCACCAGCACCGAGCAGTCGGGCCTGTTTGCTCATCTGCTGCCGGCCTTCAAAAAAGCCAGTGGCATTGAGGTCCGCGTGGTCGCCCAGGGCACCGGCCAGGCGCTTGATATGGGCCGGCGCGGCGACGCCGACGTCGTGTTCGTGCATGACCAGGTGGCCGAGGAAAAGTTCGTCGCCGACGGTTTCGGCCTGGCGCGGCGGGCGGTGATGTTCAATGATTTCGTTTTGGTCGGCCCGGCCGCCGATCCGGCTGGCGTGCGCGGCAAGGACGTGGTGGCGGGCTTGAACAAACTGACCGCAGCCAAGACCGTGTTTGTGTCGCGTGGCGACAAGAGTGGCACGCATGCCGCCGAGTTGCGCTTCTGGAAGACCGCCGGCATTGACGACCCCGCCGCCAAATTGGACGGCAGACTGCTTGACTACCGCGCTTGCGGCTGCGGCATGGGCCCGGCGCTGAATATCGCGTCCAGCGTTGACGGCTACGTGCTGACCGACCGCGGCACCTGGCTGTCGTTCAAGAATCGCGGCAATCTGGCCGTGCTGGTCGAGGGCGACAAGCGCCTGTTCAACCAATACGGCGTGATCGTCGTCAATCCGGCCAAGCACCCGCACACCAAGACCGCGCTGGCCCAGGCCTTCTCCGACTGGGTGGTGTCTCCGGACGGTCAGGCCAGCATTGCCGCCTACAAGATTGGCGGCGAGCAGCTGTTTTTCCCTAACGCAAAAAACTGACGGAAGCTGGAGTAGCGACGTGATTGATCCCAAAGACATCACCGGCCTGATCCTGGCCGGCGGCCGCGGCAGCCGCATGGGCGGCGTCGACAAGGGCTTGCAGCCCTACCAGGGCACGGCCTTGGCCTTGCACGCGCTGTTGCGTTTAGGGCCGCAAGTGGGCGAAGTCATCATCAACGCCAACCGAAACTTGAGCGCCTACGAGTCCATGGGTGCGGCGGTCTGGCCCGACAGCCTGCCGGACTTTGCTGGCCCCTTGGCCGGCTTCATGGCTGGCTTGGAACATTGCGAAACGCCCTATATGGTGACGGTGCCGTGCGACTCGCCGCTCTTTCCCTTGGACATGGTGGCGCGGCTGGCGGCAGCCTTGGAGGCCGAGGATGCCGAGCTCGCAATGGTGCTGACGACAGACGCCGAGACGGGCCGTCCGCAGCCGCAGCCGGTGTTCTGTTTACTGAAGACCGAGCTGCTGGAAAGCCTTGTGCGCTTCACCCAAGACGGCGAAGCCAAGATCGGCAAATGGGCGGCGCAGCATCGCTGTGCGCGGGTGCTGTTTGACGATGGCGAGGCTTTTGCCAATGCCAATACGCTGGACGAGTTGCAGCGCTTGCCTGCGCCTCGCTGATCTCGGATGCGAAATTTGCCGAGGCTGACCCAATGCTCAGCGCCTTTGACCCATGAAGTGACGGTGCTGGACGAGTTCGGCGCGCGTCGCCCCATGCACATCCCGGCCGAGAGGCCGCTGACGGTGTTCGTCGACAAGCGTGAGTTGGTCACCTTGATGACCCTGGGCCTGGCGCCCGAACTGCTGGTGCTAGGCTATCTGCGCAACCAGCGACTGATCAATGACGTGACAGAAATCGAGTCGATCACGGTTGATTGGGAGGTCAGTGCGGCGGCCGTGCGCACGCGCGCGGGCATTGCCAATATCGAGCAGAAGACGGCCCAGCGCATCGTCACCACCGGCTGCGGCCAGGGCACCGTGTTCGGCGCTCTGATGGCCGATGTGAACAGCGTGCAGCTGCCCAGCGCGGCCAGCGCGCGCCTGCGCCAGAGCAGCCTGTATGCGATGCTGGACACCGCCCGCAAGCTCGACAGCGTCTATAAGAAGGCCGGCTCGGTGCATGGCTGCGCGCTTTTCTGCGGCGAGCAGATGCTGGTCCATATGGAAGACGTGGGCCGCCACAACGCGATCGACAGCATTGCCGGCTGGATGTGGATGCAGCCAGGTGAATTGCCCGTGAGTGGCGCCGACAAATGCTTTTACACCACCGGCCGCCTGACCAGCGAGATGGTGATGAAGTCGGCGCAAATGGGCGTGCCCATCATCGTTTCACGCAATGGCATCACGCAGATGGGCCATGCCCTGGGCCAGCAACTCGGCCTGACCCTGATAGGCCGGGCCAAGGGCCGGCATTTCATTTGCTATAGCGGCTTTGAGCGGTTCGATGGCGAGCCGGAGCCCGCGCGACTACTTTCGGAGGCGTCGTGAGCGACGAACACAAGGCCTTGCAGGCGCTGCTGAGCCGCTATTCGGTTGGCCCCAAGCATCTCAGCGAGCCAGGGCCCAGCTCGGCCGATTTGAACCTGATGGTGGAGGCGGCGCTGCGCGCGCCTGACCATGCCGAGCTGCTGCCGTTTTGCTTCAAAGTCGTGCGCGGCGCGGCGCGGGCGCAGATGGCCGAGCTATTTGCCGCCGCGGCCCAAGCGGCGGGCAAGGACGCGGCCGGGGCTGCGCTGGACGCCGAGCGCGCGCTGCGGGCACCGGTCACGGTGGCGGTGCTGGCACGCATCGATCTGGGCCACCCGCTGGTGCCGGCGCATGAGCAATGGGCTTGCGTGGGCGGGGCGCTGACTAACTTCCTCAATGCCGCGCATTTATTGGGTTATGGCGGCAAGATGCTGTCCGGCGCCAAGGTACGCGATGCCGGCATCATGGCGGCGTTTTGCGGCCCCGGCGAAACGCTGCTGGGCTGGATCGCGCTGGGCACGCCGCTGCGGCGAGCGGCCGGGCCCTCAAGAAAGGGCGGCGTGGAGCACGCCCTGTCTGAATGGCCTCAGCCGGCCAATCCTACATAGACGTTCTGCACATCGTCTTGACCGTCGATGGCATCCAGAAAATGCTCGACCTCGGCCATGTCCGCTTCGCTCAGGCTGACGGGGCTCTTGGACTTGTAGCCCAGCTTGGCCGACAACACGGTGAAACCGAAGTTGGGCAGCGCGCGGCAGACCAGATCGAGATCGGCCAACTCGGTCAGGAATAGCGTGGCGCCGTCATCAAAGGGTTCGAAGTCCTGGGCACCGGCTTCGATCGCGGCCAACTCGGCATCGGCCCCGGGGTTGGGCGTGGCCTCGATCATGCCGAGATGGTCAAAGTCCCAGGCGACCGAACCGGCGGCGCCGAGCTGACCCTTGCGGAACAGCACGCGGATCTCGGAGACGGT
>JADMJQ010000257.1 GCA_018780415.1 Roseateles sp.
GGTCACGCTCTGCTCGATCATCGTGCGGCCGATGGGGTGGCGCAGCACGTCGGATGGGCTCTGCGTGTCGAAGATGCCCAAGCCGTTCTGCTTGCGAATCGTCTTCTGCTTTTGCTTGGCGAAGTCGCTGAAGATCTCGTGGTCCAGCGCCTTCCAGAATTCCGAGATGACGTAGATCAGCCGCTGGCCGTCCACTAGTTCTTCCATGACGTGGAGCAGGTAGAGCATCACCGGCGTGCGCACTTCGGGCAGGTCCAGAAACTCCGTCGTGTCGAAGCCAATCACGGCCGCGCTGCCCAGATCCAGCAGCCGGTCCTCGGCTTCATCAAACACCCAGCCCAGCGCACCGCCCTGGCACCATCGGCCCAGCCGCTCGTACAAGCTGTTCTCGCCGGACTTTGGCAGGTTCTGCCTGAGGGTCGAGAAGCGCCGCAGCGGGGTCGGCATCATCGCCACCGCTTTGACCGCCGCTGCAATGGCGCGCTCATCGGCCGGCATCAGCGGCATCGCGGGTGTGGCGATGCAGGTGCGGATCAACTGCTCCCAGAACTGGATGCGGCCGGGTGTTGGCTCGCGTTGCAGCGGATTGCAGCCGGTCGGCTTGCCCGCTTCCAGCGCGAAGTAGCGCCCGCCCAGCGCCCGGATGGCGATCTCGCAACCTCGGTCCAGGTCGAACAGCACCAGGCGCGGCGCCGGCTCCCATTTACGCGTCAGCACCAGCAAGAACATCTCCAGCGTCGTCTTGCCGACGCCGGTCGAGCCGATGATCAGCGTGTTGCCGGGCAGCTTCTTGTCCCCGGACTCCTCGCCGTCCGGGCTGCTGTGCAGGTTCAGATAAAACGGCTGGCCCGAGGGCGTGCGCAGCAGCGCCAACGCCTCACCCCAGGGGTTGCCGTTGCGCTTGCCGCGGGCGAAGTTGTGCCCACTGGCCAGCGCCGCAAACGCCCGCGACGATAACTTCGCGTCCCGGGGCCGCCACTGCCAGTTGCCTGGCATCTGCGCGAACCAGGCCGCATCGGCGACCAGATCGACGGGGGCCAGCTGCAAGCTCGAAGCCTCGCCCATCGCGCCGATCGCCTGCGCGGCCCGTCGGCCGGCATCGGCGACGCTGTCACCGAACACGACCAGGCTGTAGTGGTACTCGCCCATGCAGAACTGGCCGTCGCCCAGCTCATTGAGCGCCACATCCATCTCGGCGATCTGGCTGGACACGACATCGTCGCTGGCGATCAGCTGATCCCGCTGCAGCGTCAGCGAGCGCATCGCTTCACGGCGCGGCAAGATGGAGAAGCTCTGCGTCTCGATGAATTCGCTCGCCTCGAACAGCAGGGCATTCAGGATGCCGGGCTCCACCGCGTCGGCATATTCCTTGATGTCTACCAAGGCCGCGAAGCGCTGCGAGTTGCCCTGGCGCAGCTCCAGCTTGTCGCCGCCGAACGAGAGACGCGTGGTCGGCAGGATGCGGAACAGCGGCCCTGCCGTGGCGGGAATCGGGCGGTGGCAACCGTTGACCAGGTAGCCCAGGAACTCGGCCACCTCGGAATAGCGCCGTTGATTTTTACCGTTGCCTTCTTGCTCCCGCACGCCGAGCAACCGTGGCCCGAAACCGCGCAGCACGCGGTCCACCAAGGCCGAGCGTTCCTGCATCACCCGCAGCGCCTCGGCCTGCGCCGCCGCGATGTCCGCCCGCGACCGTGTTGTTGATTGCAGAACCCGGCTGACGCGCGAGACATTCGGCCGGTAGACCAGGGTCAGGTACAGCTCGTTGCTCATCATCCGGCTGCGGCCCAGCGAGGCCTGGTAGACCATCGACAGGTCGCGCGCGAAGCCGGGCTCACGCGGGTGGGTCAGCTCATCTGACACGACCCGGTGCAAGCGATGCGTCCACACCGCCCATTGCCCGCCGGCCAGATTGCGCAGCAGGCTGCACAGTGCCTCGTGGCGCTCGGCGATCAAGTCTTCGTCCGCGCATTCAAACGGCACGCCGTCCAACTGCCAGACGCGCAGGTAGTCGCCGCCGCGTGTGATCACGTCATGGTCGCTGACCAAGGACGAGAACGGGATGAAGCGCGCCAGCGGGTTCTCCGCCTGGGCCTGGCGCCAGAGGCGGGGCGTAAAGGCGACCCGCCCGTGGTTGCGGGCCGCCCCATGAGATTCAGACATGCCAAGCATCGCGGGCTCCTCGGTACAAAGTGGGCGCATAGCTGCGCGCCTGCCAGAAATGGCGATTGCGGTCATGCAGGCGCAGCTTCAGCGCAACGAACATCTGCCGGAATCGCTGGTCGTCGGTCGCCGTCACAAAGCGCATCCAACCCAGCACGGGTAAGAAGGCAGCCAGCACGGCCACCGCCACCCACCAGCTCAGCAGCAGGCCGCCCCACAGGATCAGCAGCATGCCGGTGCCGAACAGCAGGACCAGGGGCACCAGCGGGATGCCCAGCTTCATGGCCGGCCGGGTGGCGCCTTTGTAGATCGCTTCGGCGTGCATGGTGGCGGCTCGGTGACCTAACTAGGCGACGATGAAGCTGGCGAACGCCGCTGCGCCGCCGACCAGGGTGCCTCCGATCAGCACATTGGCCACATCGGCCAGCCGCGCCCCCTGGAAGATCATCTTGAACCCCGCCCAGATGATGGCGATGGTGACCACGGCAATCGAGATCGTGACCAGGATCGCATTCACGTTCGTCACGGTCGTGTTGATCTTGGTGAAGCCCTGGGCCAGGGCGAGCTGGGGTGCCAGCAGGGCAAGAGCTGCCAGACGATGGCTGATGGGGTGTGTAGACATGATGGGTTCCTCGTTGACGTTTGAAGGTGAAGGGGATTGAACGATCGCTAACTCAGGGGCTCAGCGGGCTGCGTCGACGACCTTCTGCACATAGCCGTGCCTGAAGCCGGTGACGGCGTTGCCGCTGTAGTAGCAAGACAGGGCCTGGCGCAGGGCCGTTTGGGGCGGGGCGCGAGGCTTGGCGCGACCCAGGCATTCGGTCAGCACCGTCTGCATTGCGCGCAGGTTCTGGCAGGGGTCGAAGGCACTGGCCGTCGTCAGCCCCAGGCGCGCAAAGTTCTTCAGGTTGATCTGTGCCAGGCCGACGCTGAAGTTCCAGCCTTTGGCTCGGAGGTGTTCGGCCGTGGCGAGCGCTTCAGCATGTGTGCGTGGCTGGCGATCGAGCTGGCCGCCGACGACGCCGATGGCGTGCGGGTTGAAGCCGCTCTCAACGGCGACAAGTGCCTGCGCCGTTAGTCCATGCACTGCTGGCGCGCATGCCAGCGCAAGAGCGGAGAAGGTGATGGCGTCCATGCTGCTGGCCTCAGCATGAGTAGCAAGGTGGTGGGTTCGGTGGCTGCGCCGCGAGCCAGGCGGCGTAGTCGTCATCGAACTTGTTGTCCCAGGTCGGCAGGCCCTTCTTGGCCGCCGAGGCGAACTCGGTGACCGTGCTGCCATCGCGGCTCCACCAGGTGCGGGCCCAGGGCACGCCGTCGACGTTGATGGCGACCGCGCCGGTGTAGTCGCAGCTGTAGATCGGGCCGTGGCGACCTTCCTTGACGCGGGTGTACTGTGGTGGGCAGTTGGTGGGCGCGTGGGCCCACTCGTTACTGCTGCTATTGCCGGGTCCGGCCATCGCGCAGGTCGGGAATCCCTTGCCGCGAGCCAAGTCCCGGAACAGTTGCTTGATCGGCGGTACGCATTGAGAAATCGCGCGCCAGCTCGGGGCGGCCAAGCAGAGCAGGACCGCGCAGCCATCGACGGCGTGGGCCGGGGCGCTGGCCGTTAGCATGCCGACCAGCGCTGCTGCTGAAAGTACTGACGCAGTCGGCGTTTTGCGCCGGGCTTGACCGCGTTCTGTCGCAGGTTGGATTGAGGATTGCACCGCGTTCTCCTTGACTGGCTGTTCGATCTGAAGCGGCAATTGCCGCGCTGTTGATCAAATTTAGGTGCAGTCTTGGGGCTGGTGCGCGATGGATTTCGACGAAATTCCATTGGTGCGGGGGAGCTGGCGATGTGCGGGTGCGTGCCGTTTTCACGGCCGGGAGAGGCCAGGCCGCTTCAGCTTGCTATTGCAGCGGACTTGGTTTCGACGTGACTCAGCAACTGGGCATCCAGCTCAATATAGTGAGGCGTGTCGAGTTCGCAGAGGTAGCCTGCCCATACGCTCGACGTACAAGCGTTGGCGCCGAGGCTGCGGTTGAAGATGGTCAGTGCGACCTCAGGGGCCGGGCTAGATGAAGAGACGCGTGCTCCCGGCCGCTCGTTGTTGGAAATCTGAGTCATGGTAGTGTGACTAGCGGCGGGGGCGTTGTTGGCGGGCATCCGACACCAGCCGGACGCTGTGGATCTGAGCTGTTCTTCGCAGTTTCGAAATGGGTGTCCGCAGAAAATGGATTACTTTCTTCGAGCACCCCAACTGAACTCGCAGTCTCGGCCAAAATGTGGGCATTCAGGCACAGGAACACCGTCTGGTCTAGTGGCCGGTCTCACAGTTCACCGGCGGCCCGCAACGAGCTGAGCGAAAGTATGCATCGTTCGTGAGTCAGTGCTTGATATAGCTCAATGTGTCAATCTGGTGCAGTTTTAATCGACGCGACTTGAGGCTTGAGGGCCTGTAAATGATCAGCGATACTGGCACGAGCGGGCAGTCCGCAGCAGCTCGCGAAGCATCGTGTGTTTTATTCTGTTCGGGCTGTGGATTTGCGCCACGCGATGAGACACGACTGAAAATTAATAAACTGTAGGCTGAGCAGGGAGTTAAATGGCTGAGACCGCAAATATATCGCAAGTCGCGAACAAGATTGCGAATGACATTTTCAAAGTATTTTTCTGGGAAATGCACTCGCAGCAAGACACCAATTTTGACTGCGTCTTGGATGATCACAAGACTGAGAGTGGAGCAAAAAAGCTGACACATCCAGGTGATGTTGTCTTTCATTACATTGATCCGTACCTGAACAAGCGCATCTATCTGCACACGGATCTAAAGAGCTACAAGAAGTCAACGCTACAGCAGACGAAGATTCGCGAATCACTCAAGTCGCTTGCGATGACTGTGGAATGCGCAGCCATCTCGGAATCATGGCGGAGAAAATTTCTTCCAATAGATCATGAAGTCTACGAAGTTCGTGGCTTGCTGTTTGTCGCGAATCATGACGGCAAAGCAGTGGATAAATTTCGCCCCCTGCTCGGTGGAATATCGAAGGCTAACATTCCTGTTGCTAAAGGGCAAACACTTCATGTCCTCGGGCCGTCTGAAATTACATCGCTCTACTCCATTGCTACGGATATAAAATTAGCGATAGCCGATAAGAAGTTAAGTCAGAATTATCGATTTTTCTACCCTGACCTGACGCTATGGAAGCGTCATACGGCAGATGATCAGCGCATCGGCGCGACGATAGAAATGCTCTTGTCACCGTATTTTATAATAAAGCATCCCGCAATTTTAGAGGATGGAAATACCATTGTCAGGCCCGGAAGCGTTGTTTACTACTCGCGAGATGGTGCGACCGTAGATGAGTTTGTCTACCTGCTAGATAGCTTGTCTAGATGTCAGCTCGTTAACTCACGAGAGAATATTAGGGTGATCGCCTTTAAGCGTGAGCGATCAGCTGAGATTAAGAATAATTTTGAGAAGGCTAAGAATAGGTATTGCGGCATGTGGCATTTTGAAGGAGATCGAGCAGCCGAGGTTCACGCAATAACGATAGATGCAATCTCTCAAATTTCACCAAACTATAATCCAGATGAGATTGGTTGGCGCTCATGAAAGCCCGTTTCGGACCATCGCTTTACTTTGCCAGCGATAAAGTAATTTTTGACGCTATAAACCATTCCCAAGTCAATACCGACCTGATTCGAGAACTTTTGTTTGAGCGAGGGATTATTTCATCGCCCAAGACAACAAAGTACGAATTGGCGCAGTACTTTTCTCGCCTGACTGCCGATTACTTCGATCACCTGAACATCGGCAATAAGCTCGGCAAGGTTGCAAAGAGAGAACGCATAACCTACGCGGAAATCAGCGATACCGTTACCAAGCAAGAGATTTTGGATGGGCTGTCTTCTGTGAAAGCTACGCTTGAAGCTCAAGGTAATCGCGTAACGCTGGAAGTTTCTGGTGACAGGCTTCTCGCTAAAATAGAATATGAGTACATTGACTACACCGAGGTGGAGTTTCGGCAGGTTCAACCTCGCGATGCGATTATTGAATTTTTGACAGATAGTGCCGGCCAGTACGTGGCTCGAAGTACTCAGAATACCTTCACTGACATAGCTGTCGATCAAGTTTTTTCAGCAATTAATTTGGCCAGAGAAAAGCCCGTAAAACAGAATCGAATTAGCCTTGAGGGATATGCGGATCCGGCAGTTCGGACAAAGTTCTTCCAGACGCTCATTAAGAGCATTGGAAATCACAATTTTGTGACTGTGACTGAAGCGTTTTGTTATAAGCCACGTATCAAGGCTTCAGTGAATGGTGACGAGAAAGAGAGCGAGCTGGAAGATCAGCCAAATGTCGTCCGCGTCACGCTCAAGGGGACGGGGGTTACCAAGTCGTTTGTGATAGACGAGTTGTATGAAAAAGGCTATTACATCGTAAAAGTTGTCTGGCGAGTTAAGCCAACTTCAAGTATGGATGCCGATATATTTGAATTGGAGGCGCAGTTTGGAGAGCCGGACAGCTGCACAGGATTTTCTTATCAAGCGAGAATCGCGTTAATCTTCGAAAACGGAAAGATTACTGACAAGAAAAGACTTCCAAAGAATGATGAGCAGGATAATATATTCCGCTTGATAGAGGCAGCCGCTAAAATTGCTCTAGCAACGTTGGAGTAGCTATGCTGAAAATAAGGTACTACAGGCTTCGCATGTCTCCAGAATATGGGATCGCATCGCTTGCATGTTCCGCATACAAGCTAGGGCCTGAAAGTGGGATTTCTGTTCTGGAATTCAATTCTGGAAATCTTGTTTTGAGGTGCACCTTTACGAAACAGATCGAGACGACACAAATACTTAGTGATGGATCCGAGGTTAGAAGCCAAATCCCTACGATGGAGCGGCATTCAGTTCGCTTCTTTCAGGTCAGTGCGGGTCTAATGCTTTCGCTTATGGATCCGCCGCGAGGTTCTCGCGTCTCGACAGA
The DNA here is from genome assembly GCA_018780415.1 of Roseateles sp. Lineage (GTDB taxonomy): Bacteria > Pseudomonadota > Gammaproteobacteria > Burkholderiales > Burkholderiaceae_C > Paucibacter_A. The sequence continues at coordinate 7,134 of JADMJQ010000257.1, forward strand.
GGTTCTTAGTAAACTTATCGGGAAGGATGAGTATTTTATTGAGCCGCTTGAGATTGACATCAAGATGATTCGTGGTCACATTTCAAGCTTTGATTCGGCTCGACTGGTTTCTGCAAAGATTCGTGATTTCAGGGTCTACGACAACGCAATCGGTCGCCTTGAAATCAGCTCCAAGGAAGGGCTCTCGGAAGAAATTGCCCCATTTCTCGCTGGAAAGTACCACAAGGTCGATTCGTTAACCTATGAAGTTACGCACCAATTCAAGCGCGGCCTCATTTGTTATGTAAATAGTGGCACGGTACGGGTTTCCGGTCCGTTAGTGGAAACTGCTTTCCCGACGTTTGAGCAGCAGTTCTAGTTTTCTATGATGCTCCCGGTTAAGGCTGTACGGCCTTGGTGCGGTGCTTAAATGACTGGTATGCGGCCGAGACCGTGAACCCGTGGTATCACAACAACTTACCGCAATCGGCCGATTCTTGAAATTAGGAGAACCAGCCGGACCAACTAAATGTGGCAGACAGCTCATCGTCACTTTGAAAGCTTCGCTGTGCGCAGCCTTCAATAGCGGGCACAAGCGCTGTGAATTGACGCTCCGTTGTTGGAGATCGGGGTTTGTTCCCGTGCTCGAAATTGAGGTTATGTTGTTGTGGTCGCGATGAAGCTCCAACTTGAATAGTTGATGGCAACTGAGCAACCTTTCCTGGAAACAACTTGCCCCGGCTGAAGAATGGTCACCTTCGGGCCGCATTTACAAGCGCGCAGCACTGACCAAATCGGCCAAGCTCACTTCGAGTGCTCGAGCAATTTGCGCAGCCAGCACAAGTCCTACGTTTTGACCTCCGCGCTCAATACTGCTCATGTAAGAGCGGTCGATGCCGGCCTCATGCGCCAGGGCCTCCTGGGACAAGGCACGCGCCAGACGCGCTTTCCGAACGGCCGCGCCGAAGGCGACCAGTTCGGGCGCTTGAGCGTGGCGTGGAGATGGGCGAGGCATCCCCCGATGTTTTGCTATTGACGTCAATAGCACCACGGACGATCATCCGCATTGTTGGGGCGTGAATGTCGCGCCCATTCATTGGCTGGAGTATGTCGGGTGGAATCGATGAGCAAGCGTGACGCCGAGGATCAACGGATGCTGTGGCTGAGCCGACCATTGTGTCGGCGGTACATCGCCGGGAATTTCAGCAAGGTCTTCACACCGGTGCGAGGCTCAAATGGTGCTCAGGGGAGAGCTGTTCAATGGGTTGTCGGATGCCTGCGTGACGGGGACTGCGAACTGCTGGGCGCATGGATTCCTACCGAAAAAGGTCCGGCCCTTTGGGCGGAGGTGTTTGCCGACCTGGAGATCCGAGGCGTTGAGAGCATCAAATTCGTGTTCGGCAACGACTTGGCAAACGATGGAGAAGGGCAGCGAGTTGCGCCTTTCGGCGCGACGGAACTGCCATCAATCGAGCAAACGCTCGCCATTGCCTTGGCTCAAGTGGCGCCACGGCATCGGGACGCGGCGGAGCGCGCTCTGCGTACCGTGGCGGTGGCCGGTAGCAGCGAGGCGGCGGGCGAGGCGCTGCGGGCGTTCGAGCGCGACCGGTGGGGCGAGAGATACCCGCAGATCGTGGCGCAGTGGCGTCTTACATTGGCGCAATGGGCGCCGCTCTTTGCGCTGCCGGCCTCGCTTCGTCGGGTGGTTGTTTCGGGCGACCGCGCGGCTGCAGACCTGCACAGGAGCTTGGTCCGGGCGATTGATCGGCACGGCTGCTTTGCCAATCAGACGGCGGCACTCGATTTCGTTGCCGATTCGCTGCTGCGTGCAGAGCGTCGCCTGGATCGTGCGCGTGCTGTTGCGGTGTCCGAGCCGCGAATTCATCGCCTGGGTACTGGTGGCCGGCGGCCTGCATCAGCGCCCGGTGCGTGGGATCCCAGATGATCAAGGACTTGTCATCGGCATTCTCCCGGGTCCGGGCTGCGCTGATGCGGCGTGGCCGCTCGACGCATGATGCGGACGACCTGGTGCAAGAGGCCTGGGTGCGCCTGGCTTGCTACGAGCGCGACCAGGTGGTGGACAAGCCTGAGGCGTTTCTGATGCGCACCGCGCTGAATCTGTCGATCGATGCGCATCGCACGCGCGTCTGTCACGGCGAAGAGGTCCTGCTGGAGGAGGTGGTTTTGCTGGATGTGGCGCCCGGCACGGAAGCGATTGTGCTGGCCCGCGAGCGCATGGCGCGCCTGAGTCAGTGCCTTGGCCGCCTGAACGACAAAACGCGCGAGATCTTCCTGTCCTACCGGGTCGACGGGCTGACTTACCGGGAGATCGCGCAGCACCATGGCTTAAGCATCAGCACGGTAGAGAAACACATCGCCAAGGCCACGCTGCAGCTCACCACCTGGATGGAAGGTTGGTAGGCGTGCATCGACCGCAGGCGGGGGCAGGGGAGCGGAACGGGGAGGGTAGCCAGCCGGTGGTGACGCCGGAGATCGCAGCCGAAGCGGCGGTGTGGGTGGCACGCTTGCATGGTCCTGACCGGTCCGTTCACATGGAGCGCGAGTGCCTGGCCTGGCAGGCGCGTTCAGCGGCGCATCGCCTGGCTTTTGAGCGCTGCACGGATACCTGGCAGGATGTTGCGGGACTCAGGTTGAGCACCTATGCCAATGCCGCGTCCGCTGGCGCGGCGTCTGATGCGAAGAGGGCTGGGCCTTTCAAGCCCAGGCGCTGGGCGCTGGCGGCGACAGCGCTGGCCGTGGGTGGCGTGCTGGTGCTGCAGCCCTGGCGCGCGGTCGACAGCTATGTCACTGGCGTCGGTGAGCTGCGGACGGTGATTCTTCAGGACGGCACCCGCATGTCGCTGAATACGGCCACTCGTGTGCGGGTGGAACTCGCCCGGGCGCAACGCAGCGTGAAGGTGGAGGGCGGTGAAGCGCTGTTCGAAGTCGCCAAGGATGCGCGCCGACCGTTCGTTGTGCAGGCAGCCGGCACCGAAGTGGTCGCCATGGGGACGGCCTTCGTCGTG
>JADMJQ010000042.1 GCA_018780415.1 Roseateles sp.
CACGACCCTCTGCTCCCAAAGCAGATGCGCTACCAGGCTGCGCTACGCCCCGACTAAGACCGCTATTCTAGCCGGGTTTTTGATGACTACGCAAGGTCTTTCTTGAAATACTAAAAACAGACACAACTTTCAGCCCTGTGGCGAGCGCGTGGCCGGTCCGGCATGCCCTCGCCCAAGAATCATCAATCTAGCACCAGCGTGGCCGATAGTTTCACGCCTTTGTGTCAAAATCAATTGGCACAAAATCCAGCCACGCAAGCGCAATGCCGGCAACACATGCCGGCCAGCCCAAGGACAATTCATGAGCAGCGACCTGATCAAACATATTTCCGATGCATCTTTTGACGCCGACGTGATCCAAGCCGGCAAGCCCGTGCTGGTCGACTACTGGGCCGAATGGTGCGGCCCCTGCAAGGCCATCGCCCCCATCTTGGATGAAATTTCCAAGGACTATGGCGACCGACTGCAAGTCACCAAGATGAATGTCGATGAGAACCGCGACGTGCCCGCAAAGTTCGGCATCCGCGGCATCCCGACCTTGATGCTCTTCAAAGATGGACAACTGGCCGCCACCAAAGTTGGCGCACTGTCCAAGGCGCAGTTGACCGCCTTCATCGACGCTAACCTATAATCTTTCTCAGCTTGTCGTTGCGGGCCGTCACTGAACCCAGTTTTCGGCCCACAACAGCAGCAAATTGCCAACACGCTCATATCATTTCGATGATGTTTCAAGCGTGGACTCGGCGCCCAAGCTCCCGCCTCCTTGTTTGTTCAGCGACACCGCCGCCACTGTTGTGGCATCAAGCGGTTTCGCCACTCATTGGCGGTCGGTTGGTTGCCGTCGTATTTGTCCCCGGTCCTTGGCAGGGCCTTTGACGACCTACCGGGTTCTCACCCATGCATCTTTCTGAACTGAAAGCGCTTCACGTCTCCGAGCTCATCAAGATGGGCGAGGCACTGGAGATCGACAACGTCGCCCGCATGCGCAAGCAGGAGTTGATGTTTGCGATCATGAAGAAGCGCGCCAAAGGCGGCGAACAAGTGTTCGGCGACGGCGTTTTGGAGGTCCTGCCGGACGGCTTCGGCTTTCTGCGCTCGATCGACGACAGCTATATGGCATCGACCGATGACATCTACCTGAGCCCCAGCCAAATCCGCCGCTTCAACCTCCACACCGGCGACATGATCGAAGGCGAAGTGCGCGTGCCCAAAGACGGCGAGCGCTACTTTGCCCTGGTCAAGGTCGACCGCGTCAACGAGCTGACGCCCGAGGAGAGCAAGCACAAGATCATGTTCGAGAACTTGACGCCCTTGTTCCCCAGGGAGCAGTTCAAGCTCGAGCGCGACATCAAGAGCGACGAAAACATCACCGGCCGCATCATTGATTTGATCGCCCCGATCGGCAAGGGCCAGCGCGCCCTGCTGGTGGCCCAGCCCAAGACCGGCAAGACGGTGATGATGCAGCACATGGCGCACGCGCTGGTGGCCAACCATCCCGAGATCCACCTGATCGTGCTGCTGGTCGACGAGCGGCCCGAGGAAGTGACCGAGATGATCCGCACCGTGCGCGGCGAGGTCATCTCCTCCACCTTCGACGAGCCCGCCGCGCGCCACGTGCAGGTGG
>JADMJQ010000142.1:0-1377 GCA_018780415.1 Roseateles sp.
TGCCGCGCGGGTTGGTCGTCCGGGTTTGGAAGCCGGCGAGGTAGTCGGTGGTGGTGGTGAGCGTGCCCAGTTCGCTGTCGGCATCGCTGCGGTTGCCACGGCCGAGAGCGTCAAAGTGGTAGCGCCGACCGGCCGGGGTGCTGCTAACGCTGGCGATATCGCGTTGCGGGTAGCTTTCGTAGGCCACTCGATTGTCGGGATCAAAGGCTCGCACCATGACTTTGCGCGTGTTGCCCTCATCGGCTGCGTCAAAGGTGCGCGTCATCGTCGGGCGCCATAGGGCGTCGAAGTAGCTGATGGTGCGCGTATTGCCCCGGCTGAGGGTCTGGCGCCAGTGGCCGGCGGCCAGACCGTATTCGTCGTTGCCTACTGGCTCGAACACGATGCTGGTCGGGTGGTACGCCACGGACGGCGGGCTGATGCCATTCAAACGACCCATGGCGTCGTAGCCGTAGCCCGTGGTGTAACCGGCCGCATTGGTCAAACTGGTGATCAGGCCCAGGTCGTTGACCTGCGCGGATTCAGACGTGCTATTGGCATAGGCAATGTTCTGCGCCAAGCCGCGTTTGTAATTGGTATAGGTGGTGGTCTGGTTGGCGCCGTCCTTGACGGTGTACAGAGTGCCATCGGTGTTGAATGCGTAGCTGGCTTTGAGTTGACCGAAGCTCGAAAAGGTTGCCGGCACCGCGGTGGTGAGATTGAAGGTCCTGGCCTCAGAGGCCGCACCGGTGCTGGATTCGGTGACGCTGGCAATTTGGCCAAGCATCCACTTGCCGAAATGGTCGTAATAGGCCGTGCTGTCGGTGCGGCTCTGGCCCAGACCGCTAGAACGGGTGACGCTCAGCGGCCGGGCGAAATTGTCAAAGCTGTTGGCCAGCCAGGTGAAATTCACGCCTTGCTGGGTGACGATGCGCTGACGCTGTGGACGGTGGCGCGAGGCGAGGTGGTCGGCCACTTCCAGTGGGTTGCTGCCTATGGGTTCAGGGTAGGCCGCTCCTTCCGGTGGGTTGTAGCTGTACGCAGTGGTGCGCAGAGCCGTGCTGCCATTCCAACCATGGAGTTGCTGGAGCAGCTGACCCTCATTGCTCTCAAACAACGTGCCGAAGAGGTAACGGGTGACGTGGCCTCGTGCATCGGTGACGTCAACGGTCTTCGTGGCCGAGCAGCCATTGCAGGGCGCCCAACTGGGCCAAGACGCATAGCCGTACTTCCATGTCATGCTGGGCAGGCCTGGACCGCTCAGCGTCTTGCTCTTCAGAGACTGCACCCAGAACTCGCGCGGCCACTTCGCGTAGGTCGGCGCCTGGGGGTCTGCCTTCTTTTTGATGCAGTACTTGGTCACGCCGGCACGGGCATGCACAATGAACTCGGTCTTGA
>JADMJQ010000142.1:1387-5526 GCA_018780415.1 Roseateles sp.
CGGCACCTGAAGGATGGGTGATCGTGCCCTCCAGAACATCGGGCTCAGCCACGCCCACAAAGTCGCATGAAGCGCCCTCGCCCGCCTTGTTGATGAGCGGCACCAGGCCACCAAGGTTGAATTGCCAGCTCGAAGCATCGGGCAAGGTCAAACGTACCAGCTCACCCGTACTCCCGTAGTCGTAGTTCCAGGTGCGAGTGCCATCGGTCACCGTGTCGATGCGGCTGCGGCCGTTGAAGCTGGTATAGGTCAGATTGAGCACGCGTCCGTCGCTGGCCTGGATGCGTATAAGCTTCCAAGGGTCCGCTGAGTCGTAGGAGTAGGTGACCGTGTTGCCAAAGCGGTCGGTGACCACCGTGGGCATGATCCAGACCTCGCGGCGTGACAGCCGCATGGTGCCGTCCCCGCTCATGGACGGATAGAGGCGCGTGGCCATCCAGTCGAAGCGGTATTGGGTGCCGTCGGGCGATACGGCCACAAAACCTTCACCCGTGCCATTGGCCAGTGTCGCCAGGCAGCGTATCTGCCAGTTGCCACTGGTCACCAGCGGGTAGTCTTGGCCGTCGCTGGGCTTGGCTGTGTTGGCTGCGCTGCGCACCAGGATTTCCTGGCCACCCGAACCGGGTACATGCAGCGTGTTGCCTTGCCAAAACTCCTCCGGGTACCACCAGGCCGTGCCAGTGACCACCGCATTCGGCGGCGCCGAGTAGTTGCTGCAGCGGTTCGTGCCTTTGGCGCCGTTGACCCAGCCGGTGCGGGCGTCAAACACGCCCGAAAGACGGGGGATGTCGAGATCCCAATCGCCCAGATGGCCGGCGATATAGCGGTCCCGCCCAGCCACCAGGCGGCGCCCCACCGCTACTGGAAGGGAGTTGTTGCCGGGCAGGCTCACGTCGGTCGCGTTGAACTCCAAGGTACCGGTGTACAGATTGACCTTGTCGCCCATCAGGTCGGCGCCCAGCGTCGTGACGTTCTGGCTGCCGCGCGTGAGCTGCCCTTGCTCTGTATAGACACTGACCGTTGGCTCGGCAATCGCTGCTCCGCTGGCGAAGGCGAACACAAGCCAGGCCGCACGTGCAGCCGCTTTGAAGTGATTCACAATTCCTCTCCCTGCCTGCACGTCGCGGGCGTCTGGTTTTTTCGGGTTTTTGACGGGCTTTTCTGCGAAAGCTTCGATCAATGGATAGTATTTCGAATGGATCATGGTTTGCCGTACGCCGCTTGTCCGCTTTCTCCAACAATCAAGGCCTGCGCTGTACTCAGCGCCGCCAGACTTTCCGGAACCGCAGCCCCGAAACTGACTGACCAGGCGCTCGAAACGGTGACGCAGCGCAAGTGACGAATCGAATCGAGGATCATAAATTTGAAGCAATAGGTAGGCTGCGCCGTACCGAGATGCAGGCGATCACGCAAAGAAAGAAGAAGATGGAGAGCGCCGTGCGTGGTGTGCCCAAGGCACAACCAAAGGCTCATGCGGCCGAGCAACGGCGCGCGCTTGACGTACTCAAGCGATTGATAACTTGACACACAGCCCTCCCTGCAAGTGACTCGGTACCTCGACTGACTCGAGGTAGGTTCAACGCCAATTCAGTCGGGCTCAACGCAGGGCTCAACCGCTGAGCCCTTCTGGTGCCAAACCTTGGCTTCATTTATTTGCCGGCGAGTGTCCCAGCGGGCTTGCACTTCAGAAACAGGCGTTTACCCTGTAATCCGAACGGCGTGGCTTGACGGCATGAACCGTCGGCGTAGTCACTTCAGCCGGACGTCACGATATTGTAGATTTGACCCTGCACTCATTTCCCAATTGAGAGCATCTCAGTACTGGAGATCGGTGGCAACATCCCCAAAAAGGGGGTGTTGTATTGCTCGCCATTCATCGACCCGTGACGGCGGGCGAGGCATTCAAGTTTGATCGCTGACGAGAGCGCCCTGCTGGTTAGCCAGAGGTCATGCTGAGTCGTCTGCCACGGGTTTCGCAAGACACCGATTCCACCTGCTTCTTGCAGGCGATCCACAAAGCGCGAAGACAGGCCGTTCTGCACCCAGCCCATGGTGAGCACCTAAGCCCAAGACATCCATCCTGGCCGGCCCGGGCCGCATCCCAAAAAGCCTCCGTAAGTTGTCTTGAGATCGGGATAGAACCCATCTTTTTTTGGAAAACAGCCCGGTCTGCGTTGCCCGCTTCTACTGGTGAATTGATTCACCAAGCGTCAGCGCGTGCGCGAAGACACAGTTGGCCTGCGCGTCACCGCTTTGGAAAGCTGGCCTTCCTAAGCTTTGCATGTCCATTTCGGAACCGAACAATTTCCGGCGCGTAGATCAGATTGGAGCCCTATGCAACGCACCAAAAATCCAAAACAAGATCCGTACACATGTTTTGTTGACGATGACCAACGCCGACGCGCGCTGGGCACGAGAGTCCGTTGGACTTGTGCTGCAGCCATGGTTGCAGCCCTGGCTTCTGGTGGGCAGATCCAGAAGTTTATGTACTGGGTTGCTCAATGGGCAGGCTGAAGTGGGCCTTGAACCACCTCTGGAAATGTCCACCAAGGATTGGAAAACTGGGCACATGGCACTCAAAGCAGGGACGGTAGACCAGCACGTGCCATCACGACCTTCGGATTTCATGGGCGAGCGGCATCGGCCGCAGGGCGGGCAGTCAAGTGGGGATACCGCCGAAGGCAATAAATGGTTTCGGAAAAAACGCTGTATCCCCGCGTTCCTTTTCGTGGTCGTTACGACCAAATGAAGGCACTCCCAAGCCAAGCAATTTTCGGAAAACAGGGCAAGGGTGCCGTCCAGTCGGGCGAGACAGTTCACAACAAGCTCAGAGACCCATCCAAGCAACAGGAGTTCTTTTCATGACCGTTACCGCAAATTTCAACATCAGCGACCTGCTCGGCCAGGCCGTACTTGTGCTCCAGGCGAACCCCTTCGGAGCCCTTGTCCTTGTCCTGCTGGCTGGTATCGCTGTAGCCGGCCTGTGGGCGCGGCGCCCGTGATCGACGGGCCGGCGGCGTAGGAAGCAAGGTGAACCCGCGACCTTCGAGCTGGCGTGGCGGCCGGTTGACGACGCCGTAGGCCTGAGTTGCAGAATTACCCACCACCGCCAGGCCGCCGCACAACAGGTGTTATGTCCAACAGTTGGGACGATCAGCCTACATTGAAGTGGTCAGCGCGGCGTTTGATGATCTATGCGACCTGAAATGCCACTGCGGTAGTCTCAAAGCAGCCGGATCGTCGGTATTTGCACACCCTAGATCAAGCCGACCTGCGACAGCACACCTTAGATAGTCGACACCTGAATTCGAGGATCCTGGCCTGCCGAGTCATCGCAAGCGGCGCGGGGATTCAACGCTTGCCGCAGCGTATCGAACACGGGCGCAGTAGGCGTTGCCCTCACCGGCGCTCTCTAGACAACGTCGTAATCAAAAACGCAGCGAGCCAGGATATCTGTCGCCGGATATGGGCCACGGCCTCCGCCTCTGCGACGCTGCTGCTCCGAAATCAGATAGAGATGCTTTCGCGCCCGAGAGCCCACAACGTAGAGCAACTTCTTCGCGCTGGTGCCCCCCCCGTCCGCATCGTCTTCTTCGTTAAAATTGGGCCCCATCCCTTGCAACAAACCGAAGGCGATCACAACATCGAACTCCGCGCCCTTGACGCCGTGGATCGTGCTGACTGTGATGCCGCTTCGATGTTGGAACACTTTGCGAAAGAAGTCGATTCCGCCGATGTAGGTCGTGCCTTCCCTACGCAGCCGTTCGACCTTCGCGGCAGAGCTATCAAAGAACGCCTGATGGTGCTCGCTTAGCAATCGGTGGGATTGCCAGTCGATCCCAAGGCGAGCCATCAGCGCATCGAAATACAACCTGAGGTACTGCAGCCCATCCGTCTCAGCCAGCACTACTGAATTACTCTCGCGGAGCAGTTGCTTTGCGGTCACCCCGCGCGTTTCGAGGCCTTCGTTGCCAAGGTCTCTGATCACCTCGTTCGCCCAACGCGTTCGCCTCACATGCTGATCAGGCGACGCCTGCGTCAACGCAATGCGCGACAGCCGATACCAGAAGTTCTCCTGATCTCGGCTAAACGGAACCATCCCAGGACCGTCGAATTGGAACTCGGGCAGCGCGGCGGCT
>JADMJQ010000142.1:5536-9903 GCA_018780415.1 Roseateles sp.
CGTCACACTCGCCAAGAGGATCCACCACGGCGCTAGCACGCAGATCTGTTCTGGACGGATTCCTTGACCTGTGCTCAGCCTGATCAGCCGCACGAGCTCCGCTTCAATGTCGTCGCGGCCTATGCTGGTGTTGTAGCTTACGGCGCTGCCGAACGCTCGATGGGGCCCAGCTCCGCGAATGGTGGTCGGTTGAACGGTGAAGTTGGAGAAGTACCTGATCAATCGGTCGGTGGACCGGTAGTTTTCAGTCAGAGCGCGCTCTTCGATGTGAACTCCACAAAGGTGTCGTAGCTCTGCCACTGACATCGCGAACCCGCCAAGCGATCCGAAGATCGCCTGGTTGGGATCGCCAACGACAAGCAGCCGTGTTCGCTCAGCACCTGCTCGCACGATGGCCGCAACGATCTCGTACTGGATTCGCTTCGTGTCCTGGTACTCGTCGATGAGTACCCACTGGAAGATGTTGGCCAGTACTTTCGCGATCTGCGGCTGACTTTGGATGAGCCGCGAGGCGTAGTACAGGATCAGCTCAAAATCGATCTGCCGGTTGTCCGCGAGATGACGGAAGTACAGCTCAAAGATGGCGTGCAGACGCTGGTGTTTGCTATGGTCCCTGCAGCCCAGGACGTAGCCTTGGTCGGTGAAGTAGTAGTCGCAGTCCCAGTACGTGATTCCGCGCTGCGTCCGGCACAACTCTTCCAGCAGCTTCTCCTGCTCGTGACTGTCGATGATTCGGAAGCCGTGGGCCAAGGCGGGCTCGTAGATGGCGTACGGTTTCAGGATCCATTCAAGGCAGAAGGAGTGGATCGTCCCAATCCAAAGCTGTGAAGTGTCGACCCCGAGCCCCTCGATACGCTCATGAATCTCGTCCGCTGCCCTGTGCGTGTAGGTGAGTGCAACGACGAACTTTCTGTTGGTGGTATCCAAGCGCGAAAGTTCATAGGCGATCTTGTAGGTGAGCGTCCTGGTCTTGCCGCTGCCTGGGCATGCCACCAGGAAAATGCTTCCGTCTTCGCGAACAGCCTCTGACTGCTCTGCGTTCAGTTCCTTTTCCGTCCAGGCGAAGGTCACGGAAGGTCGCCCAGGAGCGCAAGGATCTGGTCGTTTGGCAGCGCGATGGCGGCCTCGGCACGGATGGTGTTGAAGTCGAGTCTGCCCGCCTGGTACTCGAGCAGACGCCCCCAAAAGCCCAACAGCGTTGGCGACGGGGGGAGGCCCGCGAGTGTGTTCACCGCCAGACGATGCTTGAGGATGTTGAAGATCAACTGCGTGGAAAAAGAGCCGTGGGCGAATACGATCGCTTGGCGTATGTAGGAAGGAATGACGGTTCGGTGGTCGACCAGCTTGCCGAGACGGATGGCGAACCAGCCCTTGCCTTCGTGATTGGCCATGGTGAGGACTCGCCTGCCATATTGAGCGGGATCGCCAGATCTCAGCTGAGTCGTCGAGAGAAGCTGCGTCGCGGCCTGGCTGTAGACTGCGTTGACTGATGCAACTACCTTCTCGACGTTGCCCGCCGCCACAAAATCGACCTCGAAGGTATGTGCGGCAAAGAACGGGCGAACCCATGGATTGCCAACCACTTCGGCGTTCAGCGCGACTCTTCGCGCTTGCCCGGACTCTTGGGCTCGAAGCAGCTTGCCCTTGAACGTCAGCGTCTCTGCATCGTCACCAGGCAAGGGATATGGGTTCATGAACGCTGCGTCGAGATCCGTGATGATCGAGCAGCGTCGGCTGATTCGATCCTCATGGAAAAGAACTGAGACGTTGGAGAAGCCAGTGCTTCCGATGTTGATGAGACTGATTCCCAGCTCGTCCAGGCTGACGCCCAACACCTGCTTGACCATTAACGGAATAAGAATCTCTTCGGCATCCCCCTCCACCAGAAGCACACTCTTCGCAAACAGCAGGTTGCTGCGGACGGCATCGAGGTAGCGCTGAACGTTGCCGATTTGGTCGGGTCCGAGGCCAGCAGAGGGATGGAAGGACTCGCAAGTTTTGCCGGTGCGTCCGAGGATGTTGACGCTCTTGACGTTGCTGACTTCCGAGATGTGCGTCGAGTGCGTTGAGTAGATGATCTGCGCGCCGGCATAACCGATTCGATCGAAGAGCGTCTTCTGCACATGCGTATGCAAATGCGCCTCAGGTTCCTCGATGAGCAGGAAGTTCGCGAGCGGCTGGCGTTCGTGCTGATACTGAAATTCCAGAAGCTTCAGCGTCAGGAAGATCAGGTTTGCGCCACCAAGGCTGAGCTCCTGGATGCTGCCCTCATGGGTCGCATCGAACTCACCAACGAAGAGCTTGAGTGACTGAAAGAGCAGGTCCGCTTCATCCGGCAGATCTGACTTGATGGAGAGCAGAGCTGGCGAGTAGGTTTGGCCCGCCGCGCCATGGATCGTCTGCACGATGTCGGAGCGAACAGTTTGGACGTCGTTCAGCCCTTCGATCGCAGCATTCAACTGCCGGGCGCGCTCCACGATCGGCTGAAACTGCAGCGGGTCGATCTGCCCGCTCTTGCTCTTCAGCAAGGTGAGAAGTGGGTTGGTCCGATTGTTATGGAACTCCAACACCACATCGCGAAGGGCTTGGATGAACGTGAAGGAGACTTCCTTCGCGACCGACAACGTGCCCGGGATGCGTGCGCCAAGCTCCGGGTACTCGACTTCGCTGCTAAACACCGCGTTGGCAAAGTCTCCAACGATGCGCCGGTAGACGTCAGGATCTGAGAAGTCGGCGACGCTTTTGCCCGTGAAAAGGGTTTCGTAGTCGTCGATCGTGATGCGATCAAGAATCGCGTTCATCCCTGCGGCATCAAAATCCTGAAGCGCCGCCAGATTCATCCTGATCTGCTTGTTCGGCCGGAATATCAGGTTGTAGTTAGCACGCGCCACCACACCGCCCACTTGACCGACTCCGGTGCCGTGGACGAAGAGAGCCTGCATCGCCTCATCAGCGCTCACTTCATCGAACTCAACGCCGATGATGATCCAGTGACCGCGCCAGGAGCTGAGCCCTCGATGGAAGTCGGACTCATCGAGCCTGTAAGAGGCTCGGACCATGCTGTCGTCCAGCATGAGCCGTATAGCCCTCAGGACGTTGCTCTTGCCAGCGCCGTTCTCGCCAATGATGGTGTTGACGCCCTTGCTGAACCGAAGCGTCGCGTTCGCGAAGTTGCGATAGTTGACCAGCGTCAGCCTGGAGATGTGCATGTCGTCCCCCCTCTTCTTCTAAGGCAAGCGCGCAACTTACCACACGTTCTTGGATGGCAATCTGGACATCAATATTGAGGGTTGGCAGTTCCCGAGGCGGCGCGGCAATCCCGCCATGTCACTGGCCGGGGGCGCCTGCTCCGATAGTGGAAATTGGAGGAAACCATGCTATGACCGCCCACATTGAATATCGGGACGCATCCGCACGACTGCGCAGACCTCCATGGGAACCGTCAACGCACAGAACCTGCGCCGAGCCCACGCGCTCATCGAGAGCGGCAAGACCCAGGGCAAGATCGTCCTTTCCGGCTTCTGAGTCCTTCCACAGGCCTCAGGCCAGCGGTGCCGCCCCGTTGATGGCCTTCAAGATCCGCGTGGTCTCGGAGGCCATTAAGAGCACGTCTTCCTTCAGGACAAGGCGGGCATGCATGGTGCTGATGCGGATCGGACCCAGCCGGCGGAACGATTCCTGAACGTCTTCCTTGCGTGAGAACACCGCTTGGAAAATGTCGGCCCAGTTGTCCTTGCGCTCAATGATCTTGATGTAGTCGCTGAAGTCGGCGTACTCGATCAGCGGGAGATCCGAGCCCGAGGCGGTGTCCTTGGTCTTCTTGTCAATCCAGGTCTGCAGCATGTCCGCGGGCAGCCGCTGCCGGGTCCACTTGTCCCCGCAGTGCGCCGTGAGCCGCTCGACAATGAAAGCCCTGATCGCCGTCTCAAGCCGGCGGAGTGCACGAAACGCCATCGCGGCATGGCTCGTCTCGTCGTCAGTTCCGTCGACGATCTCGATGTCTTGCCAGACCTGTAAGCCAGCAATCTGGAGGCCTTCTTCGAAAGCCGGTGCCGGGAAATCGACGACGGCATAGTCGAAGCCCCTGTCCTTGTAGAAGTCGGCACGCAGCACGGGATCGGCGAGCGCGATGGTTTGGGTCAGATCCTCGCGCCAGTCGCCGAGCGTGGTTCGCAGCGACAAAGACAAGGCCTCGTCAAACGGCCGCAGCTGCTGGATCCCGCGACCGATGCCAATCAAGTCGGCGAATGCGTCAGCCGATGCAGCGCTGTTGATGGTGTGCAGCCATGGCGAATGCATTTTCGCCATGGCCTGCTGAATGGCCCCGCGCTCGACACCCGCAGCGCTTGCGAGGTTCCGATGGTGGT
>JADMJQ010000037.1 GCA_018780415.1 Roseateles sp.
TGCGGGCAGAGACCTTTCTCGATCAGAATCAAAGCGTGCAATTGCTGCAGGCTAACGAGCAACTGGTGCTGACCGCGCTGGACGCGCAGACCGACAGCCAGTCGGCACTGCAGGCCCTGGACGAGGCAGCGCGCACATCCGGGCTGGACCCGCTGACCCGCCTGACCAACCGCGCCTTCACGATGGACCGCTTGGAGCACGCCATCATGCATGCCCAAAGGCAGGGCACACGGTTGGCGCTGCTGTTTGTTGACCTGGACAAGTTCAAGCTCATCAATGACTCACTCGGCCATGCCGCCGGCGATCAGGTCTTGCAAGAAGTGGCGCAATGCCTGTTGTCGGCGGTCCGGCAGTCGGACACGGTCAGCCGCCATGGCGGCGATGAGTTCCTGATCCTGCTGGATGACCTGGCCGAGGTCAGTGACGCGCTGCAGGTGGCCGAGAAGCTCGGCGACGTGCTGGCACAGGCCCGCGCCAAGAACAAGGACTGGGGCGATTTGAGCGCCAGCATCGGCATCAGCATCTACCCCCGCGACGCCGTCACGGCGGACGCCTTGATTGCCTGTGCCGACCAAGCCATGTATATGGCCAAGCGCCAAGGCCCGGGCGGTGTTTCGTTTTTTGTCGACGCTGCCGACCCGCTTGAGCTGTCGCCGCTGTCCAAGCCCGCGCAGGGCCAAGGGCAGGCGCACAAGCAGTTGCTGCTGCAAGAAGCCAACGCGCAGCTGGTGCAAGCGACCCGCAGCATGCAGGAGCTGCAGGCGGCCGCTGCCGCCGCAGAGCAGCGCCGGACTGAGTTCCTGGCCAATGTGGCTGGCGAGCTGAACAACCCGATGTCACCCATACGCATCGCCATGGCCGTGCTGGGACGCCCACCCGAGGCCGCGCCCTTGCTGCCGCATGCGCAAAAAATAATGGCACACCAGGCCGCCCAGGTGCGGGCCTTTGTCGATGAGCTGCTGAAGCAGGGCAGCGTGACTATCAAGGCCGATGATGCCTTGGTGAAGCTGCCGATTGAGCTGAACTCCTTGCTCGACCATGCTAAGCATCTCTGCCGTGTGCCCTTGGCTCAGCGCAGACAGGTGCTGGTCTGTGATCTGCCGACGCCGGCGCTGCGCATTGACGGCGACGCGCTGCACCTGACCCAGGTGTTCACCAATTTACTCAGCAATGCGATCAAATATTCGCATGACGGTGGCTACATCCAGCTGAGCCTGCAAAGCCGGGACGGCCAGGCCTTGATCAAGATCAGCGACGCCGGCATCGGCATCACCGCCCAGGCCTTGCCCAACATCTTTGAGCCCTTTGGCCAGGATGTTCATGCCGTCGGCCTGAACGGTAACGGCCTGGGGCTGGGCCTGACCGTGGTGCGCGAGATCATCGAAGCGCATGGCGGCACGGTGCGCGCCAGCAGCGCCGGCCTGGGGATGGGCAGCGAGTTCGTGGTCACGCTGCCGCTGATCGCCTGAACTTGGCCGCGCCTTACTTCTTCTTTTTGTCCTTCTCGATCTCGTGGCCGATCACGCCGCCGACGACCGCGCCGCCGACCGTCGCGGCCGCGCTGCCGCCGGTCAGCACCGCGCCACCGGCCGCGCCGATGCCGGCACCGATCACCATGTTTTTGTCCTGTTGCGACATGCCGGCGCAGGCGCTCAGGGCCAGTGTCAGCGCGGCGCTGACGGCGATACTTGAAATGCGTTGGATTGAATTCATCGGGTGGCCTTTGGTCTGGATTGAAAACACCCACCGTAGTGGCGCCAAAGGCGACTGTCTGTGCGCCAGCGCACGGACGGGCCGGCCGGCGCCGCTTAGCCTGCGGGCCCTATTCATAAAAATCAAGCAAAGGAAATAGCAATGAATGCAATCAAAATGGCCGCTTTGGCGCTGATCGTGGCGGGCTTGCTGGCCCTGGTGTATGGCGGTTTCAGCTATACCGAACGCAGCCAGCCCATCAAGCTCGGGCCCATCGCCTTGACGGTGGATGAGACCCACTCGGTCAATGTGCCGGTCTGGGCCGGCCTGGGGGCTATCTTGCTGGGCGGCGTTTTGCTGGTGTTTGGCAGCAAGCGTTAGTCCCAAGGGTCGGCCGCGCCGCCGTCATGCAGATCATTGACCCGCGCCTGGCGCTGGTCCTCAAGCACCCGGCTGCGTTCGGCCTGCGAACCCTGCGCAACTTTCACCGCAACCAGGGTCTGCTGCTGGCCGGTGCGGTCGCCTATTACGCGCTGCTGTCCCTGGTGCCGATGTTGATCCTGATCGTGATCGCGCTGTCGCATGTGATTCAGGAATCCGAGTTGCTGCTGACCTTGGGCCGCTACCTCGACTGGTTGGTGCCGGGCCAGGCACCCGCGATGGTCAGCGAACTGGCGCATTTTCTGGATCACCGGCAGGTGATCGGCTGGACGCTGTTGGTGACCATGCTGTTCTCCAGCTCGCTCGCGTTCACGGTGCTGGAGAGCGCGATGTCGGTGATTTTCTTGCACCGCGTGGTGGTGCGGCGGCGGCGTTGGCTGATTTTGGCGGTGATTCCCTATGTCTACATCCTCTGCCTCGGCATGGGCCTGCTGCTGGTGACCGTGATGACCGGCAGCCTGCAGGCGATGGGCCAGGGTGATGTTGAGCTGCTGGGTCGCGACTGGTCGCTGGGCCGGCCGGCCAATGCCCTGCTCTACCTGCTCGGCCTGGCCGGCGAAGTGGCGGTGCTGACCTCCATCTATATGGTGATGCCGGTCGGGCGGCTCTCGGTCAAGCATGCGCTGTTTGGCGCGGTGGTGGCGGCCTGCTTGTGGGAGGTGTCGCGCCACCTGCTGGTGTGGTACTTCAGCACCTTGGCCCAGATCGGCCTGGTCTATGGCTCCTTGACGACCGCCATCGCCGTGCTGCTGAGCCTGGAGCTGGCGGCCGCCTTGCTGCTGTTGGGCGCACAGGTGATTGCCGAGTTCGAGCGCCTCCCGATCAACAAGAACCATGAACAAAAAATATGCATGACATAGACGACAGCGCCCCGGCGCCACGCCTGCAGGTCCCCGCCAACGCCAGCAATCTGGCGCTGGTGATCTTGGCCGCACTGGCCCTGCTGTTCGCGCTGCGCTGGGCCAGCCCGGTGCTGATCCCGCTGACCTTGGGGCTGATGTTCAGCTATGCGCTGACGCCGGTAGTCAACGGGCTGGAGCGGGTCTGCCATTTGCCGCGCGCGCTCGGCGCCGGCCTGCTGCTGCTGAGCCTCAGCGGCGGCCTGGCGTGGACGGTGTACGCCGTCAGCGACGACGCCGTCGAGCTGCTGGAGACGCTGCCCGACACAAGTAAAAAGGTGCGTGACGCGGTGCGCGCGCACCGCAGCCCGACGGAGTCCACCATAGGCAAGGTTCAAAGAGCGGCGGCGCAGCTGGAACAGGCAGCCCAGGAGGGCAGCCCGACGACGCCGGCGGCCAGCCGCGGTGTCACGCGGGTGCGTATCGAGCGGCCGCAGTTCGACCTCAAGGACTATCTATGGAGCGGCACATTGGGGCTGGCGGCCAGCCTGGGCCAAGCGCTGGTGGTGCTCTTCATCACCTTCTTCTTGCTGGTCTCGGGCACCACCTTTCGCCGCAAGATGATCAAGATCGCCGGGCCCCGCTTCGCCAGCAAGCGGGTGGCTTTGCAGGCCTTGAATGAGGTCACCGGCCAGATTCAGCGTTATCTGCTGGTGCAGCTGTTCACCAGCGCCCTGGTCGGCTTGGCGGTCTGGCTGTCGTTCAGCTGGCTGGGCCTGCAATATGCGGCGGTCTGGGGCTTGCTCGCCTTCTGCCTTGACTTCATTCCCTATATCGGCGCCATCATCTTGGCGGTCGGGGCCAGCCTGGTGGGCTTTGTGCAGTTCGGCGGTGTGGATATGGCGCTGGCCATCGGCGGCACGGTGATGGGTATCCATATGCTGTCCGGCAATTTGCTGGCGCCCTGGCTGATGAGCCGGGCCGCGCGCATGAATCCGGTGGCCGTGTTCGTTGGCCTGCTCTTGTTCGGCTGGCTTTGGGGCATCTGGGGCTTGTTGTTGGGCGTGCCGATTCTGACCGTGGTCAAGGCGGTCTGCGACCGCTTGGATCCGCTCCAGCCAATTGGAGAGTTATTGGGGGCTTGATGGCACAGCGCGTGCTGTGTACCGTAGCGCACATACGCCGCCGGACTTGGGCCTTAGGCTGAGGCAAGCCATCTTTCACGATAAACCAAGCAGTTCAGGGAGCCGCCATGTACAAGACCCAGCCCTACGGTGGCCGCACCGACCCCGCCTTGCCGTGGTTGAACGGCGCTGCCGTCGGCCTGCACCAGCCTGCGCCCGGTAGCAGCAATGGCGGCGCCGGCCGGATTGCCCAAAGCCTGAGCCTGCTGGCGCAGCATCTGCCCTTGCGTCGCCGTTTGGTGCATGCGGGGGACGCCATCTTTGAAGCCGGCACGCCGTTCCATCAGCTCTACGTGATCAATTCGGGCAGCGTCAAGGTCGTCAACACGGCGGCGGACGGGCGCAACCAGGTCGTTGGTCTGCTGTTCAAGGGGGATTGGCTGGGTTTTGACGGCATTGCCAAGGGTCATTACGGCTGCACCGCGCAGGCGCTGGAGATCGGTGAGATCTGGGGCTTTCGCTATGACACCTTGATGGCTGCGGCCGCCGCCCAGCCGCAGCTGCTGCTGGAGCTGCATACCGAGATGAGCCGCGCCATCGTGCGCGGGCGTGACGCGCTGCTGTCGCTGTGCACGCTGCCGGTGGCGGCGCGGGTGGCCGAGTTCTTGCGTCAATGGGCCGAGTCGCTGGCCACCCGTGGCCTGCGCAATGACCAGATCACTTTGCGGATGTCGCGGGCCGAGATCGGCAACTATCTGGGCATGACCCTGGAATCGGTCAGCCGGGCTCTGTCAAGCCTGGAGCGCGCCGGGGTGATCTGCTTCACCGAAAAAGGCCGGCGCTTGATCCAGATTCCCGACCCCCAGGCCTTGAGCGACTTCATTCAGGCCGAGGCCCAAGCGACCGGCGCCACCTTGCAATGAAACGAGGGACCCTCTGCAAAACCCTCGTGGGTCGCGTTTGCGAGAGAACAGGCCGACTCGTAGGCGCAGTGCGAAGGTCGGGCTCTATGCCCGACTGCCGAGTACTGCAACGACCGAGGGGGCCTGTTATCTCACAAACCCTTCGGGGCGGGCCTTTGCGGGCGCTGGCCGGCGTTGCGACCCTTGCCCAGACACGAGTCTGGGCGGCGGTCCGTGCCTTGGCCAGCATCCCGCAAAGATCCCGCCGCGGCCCACGAGGGTCTTGCAGAGGGTCCCTACCGCGCCGCCAGTTTCAACCAGACCTCGGTGCGGCGCTTGAACCAGGGCGTGAACGGCGCGTTGTAGCGGGCGTGCACGGGCTCACCGGTCCAGGCCAGGCCAGCGGCGCGCAGCGCCGTCTTCAGCGTGCTCAGATGTTCGTGGTAACTGGCCTCGGACCAGAAGCCGGAAAAGTGGATCACCGCCATCTCCTGCGGGCCCAGCTCGCGCAAGCGCACGCGCTCGTCCAGTGGCTTCGGCACGGCCGCCAGCGCCGTGCCGCGCGGCAGCACAAATTGGACCCATTGGCCGCCGGCGCCAGAGAACTGCGTCACCGGCGCATTCATCTCGAGTTTCAGGCCGGCCTTTGCCGACTCGGTGGCGGCGCTGTGGCCCGAGATATAGGCCGACAGTATCGGGAAGGCTTGATCAATCGCCTTGGCAGGGGGCTGGTCCACCACGACCTCGGCCACGACAAAAGGCAGGTAGCGCCGCAGTTCCACCAAGCCAAGTTGACGAAGGACGATGTAGTCGGGCTCTGTGCTGAGGCTGGAAGGCATGGTGCTGATGATGGTGAGGAAATGAATCCGGGTGGATCGGTTGAGGGTCGCCCTGCCCGCGCTTGCGCACGGCCAGTGTCTTGGCCTTCAGTAAACCGCACACCTGGGCGGGCGTCTGTTCGATAGCGAACATCACGCCCAGCCCCAAGCCGCTCAACGAGGCACGCCATGAAAACGACCCGCAGTGAGAACGACAGTTTTGGTGCCATCGAGGTGCCCGGCGATGCGCTGTGGGGGGCGCAGACCGCACGCAGCCTGCAGTATTTCTCGATCGGCCTGCAACAGGGGCAGCTGATGCCGCCGGCCGTGATCCATGCACTGGCCTGGTTCAAATGGGCGGCTGCCCTGGTCAACCGGGACCTGGGCTTGCTGGACGCCACCGAAGCGCAGGCGATCGCCGCGGCGGCGCGTGAGGTGGCGGCGGGCGCCCATGACGCGCAGTTTCCGCTGTCGGTCTGGCAGACCGGCTCGGGCACGCAAAGCCATATGAATGTCAACGAGGTGATCGCCAGTCTGGCCTCACAGGCCCTGGGCGGGGGCTTGGGCGCGCAGCGCTCCATCCACCCGAATGACCAGGTCAATCTGGGCCAGTCCTCCAATGATGTGTTCCCCAGCGCCATGCATCTGGCCGTGGCCCTGCTGGCCAAGCAGCGGCTGCTGCCGGCCTTGCGTGAGCTGCAAGCGACGCTGTCCACCCAGGCCCAGGCATGGGCGGGCCTGATCAAGATCGGCCGCACCCATGGCCAGGACGCCACGCCGGTGACCTTGGGCCAGGAGTTTGGCGGCTACGCGGCTCAGCTGCTGCTGTGCGAGGACCATCTGCGTTATGCGTTGCAGGCGGTGCACCGGCTGGCAATTGGCGGCACGGCGGTCGGCACCGGGCTGAACACGCATCCCGAGTTTGGCACGCGGGTCGCCGCCCTGCTGGCGCAGCAGCTGGACTTGCCACTCAGCCAGGCCGGCAATCTATTCGCTGCGATGGCCGGCCATGAGGCGCTGGTCGGCCTGCATGGCGGGCTCAAGATGCTGGCCATCGCCCTCAACAAGATCGCCTGCGACATCCGCCTGATGGGCAGCGGCCCGCGCGCCGGCCTGGGTGAGCTGCTGCTGCCCGCCAACGAGCCGGGCAGCTCCATCATGCCGGGCAAGATCAACCCGACACAGGTCGAGGCGCTGACCATGGTCTGCGCCCAGGTGATGGGCCATGACGCGGCGATTGGCTTTGCGGCCAGCCAAGGCCAGTTCGAGCTGAATGTCTACAAGCCGCTGATCATCCTGGACTGCCTGGACAGCCTCAACCTGCTCAGCGATGCGATGCGCAGCTTTGAGCAGCATTGCCTGCGGGGCTTGGCGGCCAATCACGCGCGCATCGACGCCTTGCTGCAGTCCTCGTTGATGCTGGTGACCGCCCTGGTGCCCCATATTGGCTATGACCGCGCCGCAGCGATCGCCAAGCACGCCCACCAAACCGGCAGCACGTTGCGCGCCGCGGCGCTGGAACTGGGGGCGCTCAGCGCGGCGGACTTTGATGCCTGGGTGGACCCGGGCAAGATGTTGGGCCCGCTTGAGTAACTGATTTCTCCGCAGACCTTGGCTGCGGCTATTGATAGCCTACGCCCATCACATAGTTGCGCAAAAGTTCTTCCTCCTTATTGCCGGCCAGCAGCAGTGCGCGCAGGCCGTCGCGCACATTCACCACGCCGAGTGGCTTGTTGTCGGCGTCAACCAGCAAGACATGGATCAGGCCGAGCTTGTGCATGGTGGCCACGACATCCGGCAGCAGGTCCTGCAGCCCGCAGGATTTGATCTCCCGCGACATCACCGCATCGGCGCGGGTGCTGAAAAAATTGGCCTGCCCCAAGCCGAGCTGCCTGACCAGCATGGTTTCGGTGATGATGCCCAGCACTTCGCCGCCGGAGCCGCACACCACCACGACGCTGATCTGGGCGCTCGACAGCAGCGCCGCCACCTCAACCAGATGGGCATCCGCAGGCACCGTCAACAGGCGCGAGCGCGCCACCGCCTGGATGGCGCTGACCGCCGGCGGCGCGACCGTGCTGGTTTCGACTTTGTTGTCTGTATCGGCAACCGTTTGGCCAAGCATGTCGGTATCAGTCATGGCGAGTCCTTTCTAAGCTGACTTGCAGCGCTGTTTTGGCGTTCTGCCTTGCTTGCCATCGTCGCGAGCCGAAGCGCCTGTGTCTGTTGTTCAGCGCACGGACCCGCCGTGTTGCGGCCAAACTTGGTCCGCATTCGACCTGCACTTGGACCGCACATTCCGAGCATTTACGCGGATTTACGCGCATTCACCCGCCCAGCCTCAAACCCGCAGCCCAAAACGATTGCGGTATTCGCGCGGACTCATTTGGGTCCATTTCTTGAACACCTTGCTGAAGGTCGATACATCCTCATAGCCGCAGCGCAGCGTGATGTCGAGCAAAGACAGCGCCGTCGCCTCCAGCAGGCCGCGCGCGCGCTCCACCCGCAGCTGCTGCACATATTGCACAGGCGTGCAGCCCTGCACCGCCTGGAAGCGACGCAGCAAGGTGCGCGGGCTGGTGTTGCAGTGGGCCGCCAATTCGGGCAAGGCCCAGCGCTGCTCCAGCCGTTTGCTGAGCCAATGCCGGGCCCGCTCGATCAAGACATGGCCCTCGCCGGCCATCATCGCGCGCGCGACATAGGGCGCCTGCGACACCCGCTGCGCGTCCATCACCAGCACCCGCGCCGTTTGCTGGCGCAAGTCCTCGCCGCCAAAACAGGCGATCAAGCTGAGGCTGAGGTCGAAGTAAGACGTGATGCCGCCGGAGGTGAGCACGCCGTCGTCTTGCACCAGCAGTTGGTCCGCCACCAACTCGACGCGCGGGTAGTGGCTGCGAAAGTAGGCGCTCAACCACCAACTGGTGGTGGCGCGCCGCCCGTCCAACAGGCCCGCCGCCGCGGCCAGGCAGCTGCCGGAACAGGCGGCCGCGAACAGTGGCAAGTCGGCGCTCATTTGCTGCAGCGCCTGTTTTTCTTCAGAGCAGGCCGCCAGCACCTGCTCCAGCTCGACCACATTGGCGTGATAGATACCGGGGAGCAAGAGCACATCGGGGCGGCTGCGCTGCAAGGGCCGGCAGGTAAAACTCAAGCCCCCGACGGCAAGCACGGGCGCGCTGCGGGCGCTCAGCCATTCAATCTCGAAGCGCACCCGCTGGCGCGCCGGCTGCAGCTCGCCCAAGCTATTGGCGATGCGGAACACATCGGCCGGGCCCACCGCGCCACTGGCCAAGCAGCCCGGATAGACCAGGATGCCCACGGAAACCGGTTTGATTGCGCCCATAGAGTATTGTCCAAATTTGACTTAACAATGTCATTTTAGCCACTGGTCAATCAAGCCGGTCCGCTCGACACTGGCTCACGCTAACCCTGAAAGCAGATGCACATGAGCCTAGATCCGAGTCAATTCCACGCCACCTTGCCCGCCCTGCCCGCCTTTGTTGCGGCCTTGGTGGCCTTGTTCGCCAAGACCACGCTGACCAGCGCCTTGCAGGTTATCAGTCGCCTGCGCGCCGGTGTATTTCCCATCCCCGAGGACGCTCGGTTGCTGCGCAAAAAGCCAGCCGAGGCCGAGGCGCCCTTTGTGCGGCGCTGTACCAATGTTTGGCGCAATGACACCGAGAACCTGCCGCTGTTTTTTGCGCTGGCGCTGGTCTATGTGCTGTTGGGCGCTTCGGCCGAGTCCGCCCGGCTGCTGTTCGGCAGCTATGTGTTGCTGCGCTACGCCCACACGCTGGTGTTCCTGCTGGGCTTGCAGCCTTGGCGCGCCTTGCTCTTTTTGAGTGGCATGGCGGTGTGTTGGGTGATCGCGTGGAGGTCGCTGCTGTTGGCGGGGCTAGCTGGCTGAATTCAAGCAGATCACACGAATTTAGATGTCAGTCAAATGCTTGGATCAGCATGTCGAATTGGTTTTTCACTCGCGCTCAGCCGACTCGGCCCGCCGCCGTGCTCATGGTGCCCGGGTCGGCTCTGGCGAGCCGACTTCCCTCGGTGCTCACTGCGCGGGTCAGCGGCGGCAAACTCACTTC
>JADMJQ010000119.1:0-583 GCA_018780415.1 Roseateles sp.
CGGCCCGCCACCGGGTGAATCGCGTACTTGACCTTGACGCCACGCTCGGTCAGCTTATGCGCCAGCTCCTTGACCGCATGCTGGGCCCGCGCCACCGCCAAGCCGTAGCCGGGCACGATGATGACGGTCTCGGCATTGCCCATGATGAAGGCGGCATCGTCGGCGCTGCCGCTCTTGACCGCGCGCTGCACGGCGCCTCCGGCAACGGCCGTCGTCGCGTCACCGCCGAAGCCGCCCAGAATCACATTGAAGAAGCTGCGATTCATGGCTTTGCACATGATGTAGCTGAGGATGGCGCCCGACGAGCCCACCAGCGAGCCGGCAATGATCAGCATCGAGTTGTTGAGCGAAAAGCCAATGCCGGCCGCCGCCCAGCCCGAGTAGCTGTTCAGCATCGACACCACCACCGGCATGTCGGCACCGCCAATCGGGATGATCAACAAGACGCCCAGCGCAAAGCCCAAGAGCAGGATCAGATTGAAATCCAACCAGCTCTGCGAATGCCAGAAGCCGAAGCAGAAGAACACCGCCGCCAAGCCCAAGGCCAGGTTCAGCTTGTGTTGACCGGCAAAGGAGACCGGCG
>JADMJQ010000119.1:593-9899 GCA_018780415.1 Roseateles sp.
CACCGAACCGCTGAAGGTGACCGCGCCGATGAAGGCGCCCAGCGCCAGCTCGATCCGATTGCCACCTGGGATGGTCGTGCTGCCCGCTGAAGTAATGCCAAATGCCGCCGGCTCCAGCACGGCCGTGGCCGCGATGAACACCGCCGCCAGGCCTATCATGCTGTGCATGAAGGCGACCAGCTCGGGCATCTTGGTCATCTCGACCTTTTGCGCCATATAGGCGCCCAGGCCGCCGCCAATCACCAGGCCGGCCAGCACATAGGTCAGGCCGAACAACTCGCCATGCGCCAGCTTGACGATCAAGGCGGCGGTGGTAACTGCGGCGATCAGCATGCCCACCATGCCGAAGATATTGCCGCGAATCGAGCTGGTCGGGTGCGACAGGCCCTTCAGCGCCTGGATGAAGAAGACGCTGGCGACCAAATACAGCAGGGTGACGAGATTCATGCTCATTTCTTCACCTCGGCCGTCTTCTTGTCCTTCTTTTTAAACATCTCCAACATCCGCCGCGTCACCAGGAAGCCGCCGAAGACGTTGACCGCCGCCAGCGCCACGGCCAGCGTGCCCATGAACTTGCCCAGGTCGGTGACGGTCAGCGCGGCGGCCATCATGGCGCCGACGATGACGATCGCCGAGATCGCGTTGGTGACGGCCATCAGCGGCGTGTGCAACGCCGGCGTCACCGTCCAGACGACGTGGTAGCCGACATAGATCGCCAGCACGAAGATGATCAGATTGGTGATCGTCGGGTCTACAAAATGTTCCATGGCTTCAGCCCTTCTTCTTTGTCTTGACTTCACCGGCCTGCGTCATCAGGCAGGCGGCAACGATGTCGTCATCCATAGGGACCTGGAACACGCCTTCCTTGCTGATCACCAGTTTCAGGAAGTCCAGGATATTGCGGGCATAGAGCGCCGACGCGTCGGCCGCCACCAGCGCCGGCAAGTTGGTTTCGCCGACCAGGGTCACGCCATGTTTGACCACCGTCTTGCCGGCCTCGGTCAGCGGGCAGTTGCCTCCATTGGCCGCGGCCAGGTCCACGATCACCGAGCCCGGCTTCATGCTGGTCACCATGGCCTCGCTGACCAGCACGGGTGCTGCGCGACCGGGGATCAGGGCGGTGGTGATCACCACATCGGCCTGCGCCACCCGCTTGGCCACTTCGGCACGTTGGCGGTCCAGCCAGCTCTGCGGCATCGCCTTGGCATAACCACCAACGCCGACGGCAGCCTCTTTTTCCTCGTCGGTCTCATACGCCACATCGATGAACTTGGCGCCCAGCGACTCGACCTGCTCCTTGACGGCGGGCCGCACATCGGAGGCCTCGATCACTGCGCCCAGCCGCTTGGCGGTGGCGATCGCCTGCAGGCCCGCCACGCCGACGCCCAGCACCACCACGCGCGCCGCCTTGACCGTGCCGGCCGCCGTCATCAGCATCGGGAAAAAGCGCTGATAACGGTCGGCGGCAATCATCACCGCCTTGTAGCCGGCAATATTGGCCTGGCTGGACAGCACATCCATGCTCTGCGCCCGTGAGGTGCGCGGCGCAGCCTCCAGCGCGAAGGCGGTCAGGCCGGCGGTGGCCAGCGCCTGCAGGCCGTCGGCGTCGAAGGGATTGAGCATGCCGACGAGGGCCGCGCCGGGCTTGACCAGGGCCAGCTCCTCGGCAGATGGGCTGCGCACCTTCAGCAGCAGCTCGGCGGCAAAGGCGGCGCTACGGTCGACGATCTCGGCGCCGGCGGCCAGGTAGGCCTCGTCGGTGATGCTGGCGCCGAGGCCGGCGCCGCTCTCGATGTGCAAGACATGACCCTGCGCCTTCAGTTTCTTGGCCGTTTCGGGCGTGATCGCCACGCGCGTCTCACCGGCCACGCTCTCGCGCGGAACACCTATCAGCATGAATGTCTCCCTCCAGAGCCCTCATTGGGCAATAAGCCGCGCCGAGCTTACACAATAGATGCACTTGATGACACCCGGGCATGCCTGGGTACAACGGAGTTAGAGATGTCCACCAAAAATGAACGCTGGAAGCCTGCGGTAACCGTCGCGGCGGTGATTGAGCAAGACGGTCGCTTCTTGCTCGTCGAGGAAGAAACACCCGAGGGGTTGCAGCTGAACAACCCGGCCGGGCACCTGGACCCGGGCGAATCGCCGCTGGAAGGCGTGGTGCGCGAAGCACTGGAAGAAACAGCCCGCGACTTTGTGCCCGAGGCCTTGCTCGGTATCTATATGGCCCGCTTTGTACGCAGCCAGCGAGATGAGGACGTCACCTATGTTCGACTCGCTTTCAGCGGCCGGGTCGGCGAGGTGATCGCGGGCCGAACGCTCGATCACGGCATCCATCGCACGCTCTGGATGACGCTGGACGAGATCCGCGCCAGCGCCGAGCGCCACCGCAGCCCCTTGGTGCTGCGCTGCATCGAGGACCATCTGGCCGGCAAGCGCATGCCGCTGGATGCCATCCACATCGACCCGTCGCTCTACACGCCGCTAATCAAGACCTGAGTTCATGCGGGACAATTGAAGCATGACCAAAAAGCAACGCATCGTCGTCGGCCTTTCCGGCGGCGTGGACTCCGCCGTCACCGCCTATCTGCTCAAACAGCAGGGCCATGAGGTGATCGGCATCTTCATGAAGAATTGGGAAGATGACGACAGCGATGATGAGAACGGCAAGTACTGCTCGTCCAATATCGACTTCGTCGACGCGGCGGCGGTCGCCGATGTGATCGGCATCGAGATCGAACATGTCAACTTCGCCGCCGACTACAAAGACCGCGTCTTCGCGACCTTTTTGCGCGAGTACCAGGCCGGCCGCACGCCCAACCCCGACATCCTGTGCAATGCCGAGATCAAGTTCAAGGCATTTTTAGACCACGCGATGCGGCTGGGCGCGGAGAAGATTGCCACCGGGCATTACGCCCGGGTTCGCTGGGTGCCAGCAAACCCGGGCATGCCCTTGGGCCGTCATGACAAGTCGGACGCAGAAGCGTCCGACAGCGCGCGTGTGCGGGAACTGAACGGCCAGGTGCAGCTACTCAAAGGCGTGGACAACAGCAAGGACCAGAGCTACTTTTTGCACAGGCTGAACCAGGCCCAGCTGGCCAAGACGCTGTTCCCGGTTGGCGAGCTGCACAAGACCGAGGTGAGGCGTATCGCCGACGAGATCAAGCTGCCCAACGCCCGCAAAAAGGACTCGACCGGCATCTGCTTCATCGGCGAGCGGCCGTTCCGGGAGTTTTTGAACCGTTATCTGGCCCACCAGCCCGGCCCCATCAAGGACGAGCGCGGCCGCAAGATCGGCGAGCATGTGGGCCTGTCCTTCTACACCCTGGGCCAACGCCAGGGCCTAGGCATAGGCGGGCTGAAGGACAAGGGCGCACCGCGCGGCGGCGGCGACCATGCGCCCTGGTTTGTGGCCAAAAAGGACATGGCCAGCAACACCCTGTATGCGGTGCAAGGCCATCAGCACCCCTGGTTGCTCAGCCATCACCTGATTGCCGACGACATCAGCTGGACCGGCAGCGCCGCGCCGCTCGCCGCTACGTTTGCCGCCAAGACGCGCTACCGCCAGAGTGACTCGCCTTGCGAATTCACGCCGGACTCACCCATGGCCGGTCAGTTCAGCCTGCGCTTTGAGCAGGCGCAATGGGCGGTCACGCCGGGGCAAAGCGCGGTGCTGTATGCGGGCGAGGTCTGCCTGGGCGGCGGCGTGATCGCCAACGTGGCGACTCCCACATGACCAACGGCACAGGCCAACGCGGCGCCGATGTGGCAGGCTCGCGGTCTTTTGCACGCTGCGCCGACCTTGAACGCCTTTGACCGCTTACTCGCCCGCTTCGCCCAGCCCAGCGTGGCGCTGCGCGTGGCCGTTTTGGCGGTTTGCTTGCTGGAATTGGCGGCCACCGCGGCGGCCCTGCTCGGCTTTCAGGCCGATGCCTATGACGGCGCCGTAGCCGCCTTGTTTCAGCACCTGGGCCGCGCCAGCAATGACCCGGCGCTGCTGATCGGCTGCTTCCTGTTGGTGCTGTTGTTCGCCTGGGCCTATTGGCGGCTGGCGCGTGACGCCAACGCCGACCAGCCCCCCCGCCACGCCTTGGCGCGACTGATTCTGGTCAATCTGCTGGCCATCAGCGTGACGCCCGGCCTGCCCTTTCTGGTCACCGCTTTGGCGGCGGTGCTGCTGCGCGCCCGCCCGGCCTTTTTGTTCGCCGTCGCCCAGATCGGCATCAACCTGGCGCTGTACCGCTTGCTGCCCCTGCCTGCCCTGGTGCAGCCGGAGGCCGCCGTACCCGCCTGGCTGGACAGCCTGGGCCTGCTGATGGCGATGGTGGCGCTGCACGGCATGGCCTTCGGCCTCGGCCGCATGGTGGCTGCCGAGGCCGAGAAGCGCCGTTGGCTGCAGGTGATGCTGGCCGAACGGCTGAGTGGCGAGCAACTGCAGGCCGAACAGCTGCGCTATAGCGAGCGGGCCTTGATGGCGCGCGAGCTGCATGATGTGGTCGGCCACCACTTGACCGCCTTGAATCTGCAGCTGCAACTCGGCAGCGCCTTGCTGCAGCGCCGAGACCAGGGCGGCGCCCTGCTGGCGGTGGACAAAGCGCGCGAGAACGCGGCCGGGCTCTTGGCCGATGTGCGCGAGGCGGTGTCGCAACAGCGTCTGGGCCCGCGCATCGACCTGACCACGGCGCTGCAAGCCTTGGCCGACGGCATCCGCAGCACCCGCATCGCGCTCGACATCGCGCCGGCTGCGCGCGACCTCAGCCCGCGTGTCGCCCACGCACTGTTGCGCTGCGTACAGGAGGCGGTCACCAACTGCGTGCGCCATTCGCGCGCGGCCACGGTTCAGGTCAATCTGGATTTGGACCTGAGCGGCGAGCGCCGACAGGTTCGCGTCTGCATCGACGATGATGGCCGGGGAGCCCCGCTGCTCAAGCCCGGCAACGGCCTGCAAGGCATGGCCGAACGAATGCAAGAACTGGGCGGCAGCATGGCGGTGGTGCGCAACCGCCCCGGCTTCAGCATCGAGCTGCGCTGCCCGCTTGATCCGAAAGTTAGCCCCGAACATTCTGGAGGGACGGTATGAGTAAACCGCTGATCAAACTGGTGTTGGTGGAAGACCAGCAACTCGTGCGCGAGGCGCTCAAAGGCTTGCTCGCCTTGAGCGACGAAATTTGCATCGTCGGCGAGGCCAGCGATGGCGCCGAGGCGCTTGAACAGATCGACGCACTGGGCCTTGAGCAAATGCCCGACATCGTGCTGTCGGATATGCGCATGCCCCGGCTGGATGGCCTGGGCCTGATACGCGCGCTGGCGGCGCGCGGTCTCAACATCCCGGTGGTGCTGCTGACCACGTTTGATGACGCTGGCATTTTTGACGAGGCGGTGCGCTCCGGCGCACGCGGCTTCTTGCTCAAGGCGATCAGCCCTGAGACCTTGCTGCAGTCGCTGCGCGAGGTGATGAACGGCGGCACCGCGCTGCGGCCCTCGCTGACGGCCCGCATGGAACGCCCGGTCGCCAGCGGCGAGCGCGCCTTTGTGGCGACCGAGCAACCCGACCCGCTGTCACCCAAGGAGCTGCAGGTGCTGCGCCTGGTCGCCAGCGGCCGCAGCAATACCGAGATCGCGGCCTTGCTGGGCAATAGCGAGGGCGTGATCAAGAACCACTGCTCGTCGGTATTCTCCAAGATGGGCGTGCGGGACCGCACGCAGGCGGTACTCAGAGCGATTGATCTGGGCTGGATTTAACCCGGATTCAATCCTGCACCGAGCGCCCCAGGTTCAGCACCCAGTAACGCCCATATTTGCCGGGGCCGCTGGCGCAGGCCAGGGCGACGTCTCTAAAGTCCACCTGCATGATGTTCTCGCAATGCTTGGCACTGACGATCCAGGTCTGCAGCGCCTCGTCCCAGCTCTCCTGGCCGGCCGCCAGGTTCTCGCCGACGCGAAACGCCAGATAGCCCGTGGCCCGCAACCGTTCGCGCAGATTGCGCCCACTTGAGCCCAGGTGCTTGAGCTGATCGCCCTGCGCCAACTCGTTCGCATGGCCCTGGGCCGCCTGCTCCAGGCGCGCCTCCCAGCGCAAGGGCTCGGCCGTCACAAACGGCTGTTGGCCGCAGACCTGCGCTTGCGCGCGGTAGGAATTCAGCTGATTGAGCACCTGCTCGATCTCAAGTTTGGCGGGGCAGGCGCCCGCAGCGCCTTGGCCGAAAACAGGCCCGGCCAACACCGACAGCAGCAAAACAAGGGGAAATCTGAAACACATGGGCGGCTGAACAGCGGGCGCTAGTAGCGACTATTTTCTCGGCAGGAACCGAATCCTAACTGCCCGTCTGCCAGGGCGACGATTCGCGCCATCTCCAGTCGTTTCATCTCAGCCGGCTGAAAACGCCGCCAGGCCATGGCAAGATCCGCTCCGTTCACTCCATCCAAGGCATACCGCACACCATGGCTGACGCTCCATCCGCATCGTTGGGTCAATTGAAGATTGACCGCCAGGCCTCGACCGCCAAGGTCAAACGCCCGCGCAAGACCTGGCCCTGGATATTGGGAGGGGCCGTCGTTTTGGGCTCGCTGACAGCCTTCTTGATGCCGTCCAAACCCGCGGTGCAGGCCAGCACCGTGCTGCAGAGCTATCCCTCGCAGCAATACCTGCAGCTGACGGCCTCCGGCTATGTGGTCGCGCAGCGCCGTGCGGCGGTGGCCTCCAAGGGCAGCGGCCGGCTGATCGAACTGAATGTGCGTGAGGGCAGCCTGCTCAAAAAGGGCGACCTGATTGCCCGCCTCGACGCCAGCGATGTGCAGGCCTCGATAGGCACCGCCTTGGCCGGTGTGCGGCAGGCCGAAGCGGGCCTGCGCCAAGCGCAGGCGCAGGCGCAGCAGGCCGGCGTTGAGCTGGGCAATGCCGAGGCCGAGATGCAGCGCAGCAAGAGCCTGCAGGCACAAGGCTTTGTGTCGGCCCAGGCACTTGACGCCAACCAACGCCGGCTCGACGCCGCCCGCGCCGGCGTGGCCGCCGCACAGGCCAGCGTGGGTCAGGCGCAGGCCAGCCAGGGTCAGGCGCAGGCGCTGCTGGCGGTGCAGAACGTGGCCCGCGACTACACCGAGATCCGCGCCCCGTTTGACGGCGTGGTGCTGAACAAGAACGCCAATGTCGGCGACATGATCACGCCGTTTTCCAACGCCTCGGGCTCGCAGGGCGCGGTGGTCACCATGGCCGACCTGACGACGCTGGAGGTCGAGGCCGATGTGTCCGAGGGCAGCCTGGCCAAGGCAACCAAGGGTCAGCCGGTCGAGATCACGCTGGACGCGCTGCCCGAGATGCGCTTCACCGGCCAGGTCGCCGGCATCGTGCCGACGGTGGACCGCGCCAAGGCCACGGTGATGACCAAAATCCGCTTCGACAAGCTCGACCCACGCATCCTGCCCGAGATGAGCGCCAAGGTCAGCTTTCTGTCCCAGGCGCCGACGCCGGCCGAGCAGCAGCCGGTGCTGGCCGTCAACCCGAAAACCTTGTTGGACAAAGACGGCAAGCAATGGCTGCTGCGCATCAAGCGCGACGGCGACAAAGAGCTGCTGGAGGCCGTCGAGGTCAAGGTCGGCCGCAAGCTCGGCGATGTGGTGGAGGTGAGCGGTGCGGTCAAATCGGGCGAGCGCATCGTGCTGGCGCCCAGCCCCAAGCTGCAAAGCGGCACCCAAGTCACGCTCGCGAGCAAGTGACGCCATGAGTGAAAGCACGCAAGCGCTGATTTGCATCCGCGATCTGTCCAAGTCTTACCAGCGCGGTGGCCAGGAGATTCCTGTGCTGGTGGACATCCAGCTCGATGTGATGGCCGGTGACTTTGTCGCCCTGATGGGCCCCAGCGGTTCGGGCAAAAGCACGCTGCTCAATCTGATCGCCGGCATTGACCAGCCCAGCAGCGGTCGCATCGAAATCGGCGGCATCGACATCGCCACACTCAGCGAGGGCCAGTTGGCCAACTGGCGCGCCGCCCATGTCGGCTTCATCTTTCAGTTCTACAACCTGCTGCCGGTGCTGACCGCGTTCGAGAACGTCGAACTGCC
Source organism: Roseateles sp. (assembly GCA_018780415.1). Taxonomy (GTDB): domain Bacteria; phylum Pseudomonadota; class Gammaproteobacteria; order Burkholderiales; family Burkholderiaceae_C; genus Paucibacter_A. The sequence continues at coordinate 8,655 of JADMJQ010000119.1, forward strand.
CCTGCTGCTGACAAATCTGTCGTCCCGGCAGCGCCGTGACCACACGCTGGCGGCGCTGGAAATGGTGAAACTGTCCGATCGAATGGATCATTACCCGAACGAACTCTCGGGCGGCCAGCAACAACGGGTGGCGATTGCCCGCGCCCTGGTCAGCGACCCGACCCTGATCGTCGCCGACGAGCCCACCGGCGACCTCGACCGCGTCACCGGCTCCGAGGTGCTGGACCTGTTGCAGCAACTGAACCGCGACCTGGGCAAGACCATTGTGATGGTCACCCACGACCCCAAGGCCGCGGCCCGCGCACGCCGCATGGTGCATCTGGAAAAAGGCGTCTTGGTCAGCGAAGCAGAAATGAACGCACAGGCCTGAAGCCAAAAAAGCAGTCGCCATGTTCATCCTCAAACTGCTGCTCAAAAACGCCTTTCGCCACAAGCTGCGCACCTTGCTGACCATGGTCGGTCTGGTGGTGGCGATCTGCGCCTTCGGGCTCTTGCGCACCATCATCGACGCCTGGTATGCCGGCGTGGAAGGCTCCAGCAGCACGCGCCTGGTCACACGCAGCGCGATCTCGCTGACCTTCCCGCTGCCGATGAACTATGCGCAGCGGCTCAAGGGCGTGGACGGCGTCAGCAGCATTTCCTGGTCGAATTGGTTCGGCGGCGTCTACCTGACCGAGCGCAATTTCTTCCCGCAATTCGCCGTCGAACCGGCCAGTTATCTGGCGCTTTACCCCGAGTACCGGCTCAGCGACGCCGAGCGGCTGGCTTTCCTGCGCGACCGCCAAGGCGCCATCGTCGGCCGCAAGCTGGCCGACAAGTTTGGCTGGAAGGTCGGCGATCAGATTCCCATCCGCGGCACCATCTATCCGGGCACCTGGACCTTCACGCTGCGCGGCATCTGGGACGGCGCCGAGGCCAAGACGGACGAAAGTCAGCTGCTGTTTCACTGGGCCTTTTTGAACGAATCGATACGCAAGCTGGCGCCCAAACGGGCCGATGCGGTGGGCGTTTACATCATCGGCATCAAGGACCCGCAGAACGCCGCGCTGATCTCGCAGCGGGTCGATTCCGGCTTCAAAAACTCGCTGGCCGAGACGCTGACCGAGACCGAGTCGGCCTTCCAGCTCAGCTTTGTGTCGATGAGCGAGGCGATCTTGTTGGCCATCGAAGCGGTCAGCTACATCATCGTCGTCATCATCATGGCGGTGATGGCCAACACCATGACCATGACCGCACGCGAACGGC
>JADMJQ010000056.1 GCA_018780415.1 Roseateles sp.
TCGGCCGCACGATGATCGAGCAGAGCGTGACCAAGATCTTCCTGGCCAACCCGGAAGCGGTGCGCGAGGAATACGTAGACGGCTTCGGCCTCACGCATGCGGAGTTCGAGGCGGTCAAAGGCTTGAGCAGCCAGGGCGGGCGGCGCTTCCTCGTCAAGCAAGGGCAGGCCAGCGCGATCTGCGAGCTGGACCTCAGCGGACTGGAGGATTTCATCACCGTGCTGTCAGCGACGACGGACAACATCGCGCTGCTGGACCAGATCCGCGCAGAACATGGTGACGACCCGTTGCAATGGCTTCCCGTTCTGCTTAGGCAGGTTCAGGATCGCAGATCTGCAACCACGAGGAGACCGCTATGAAGCTTATTCAAACACTGGTCATGGGCGTGGCGATAGCCGCCGCGTCAAGCGCGTCGGTCGCGCAGTTCGTCAAGGGCAATGAGGCCGTCAAGGTGATGGCGGATGGGAGTCGGAAGGTGGAGCTTGCGCCGCTGCCGACGACAGGCCCGATCAAAAGTTTGAAGCCCTGCGCGGCTGCTGAGCACTGCAACGGCGGGCCGTGGTTGATGGTTGAAACCAAAGACGGGCTCGTCGAATGTACCGAGGCCTACGCGCGTCCCAGGACTTGCCGCACGTCGACCTATGGAACGACAAAGCTCTTGCGTTTATGGGTCGTGAAGTCCGACGGCATCTGGCTGCAGTGCCAACTGCCAGATGTGACGAGCAAGTGCGTCAATATGTTTGCGCGCCCGCCATCCAACTTGCCGTATCCAGCCGCGCAATAGAACAAGGAGTTCGCCATGTTTACCTGGGTCGGTGCGCAGTTCGACGGGATTTTGAGCACCTACGTGCTCGGCGTGGTCTCAGCCTTGATGACCGGCCTTGCGCCCATCGCCTTGACCGCGATGACGCTGTGGATCGCGCTCTACGGTTGGGCCGTGCTTCGCAACGAAGTCTCAGAAACCTTACCGGTTTTCATGTGGAAGGTCTTCAAGATCAGCCTCGTGCTGGCATTCGCCCTTCAATCCGGCTTCTACATCACCAACGTTTCTGACACCGCAAACAGCTTGGCGATGGGCGTTGCAAACACCTTCCTCCCACCAGGTGTTGATCCGGCGACGATCACGTCGCCCTACGCGCTGCTGGACAAATTCAACGATCAAGCCAGCACGCAAGTCTCGGACATCATGAAAGAAGCGAGCCTGCTGCGGCTGGACTTGGTGTTGGCGGCTGGTATCTTTTCCGTGGGCTCGGTGTTCTATCTTTGCATTGCCCTGTATGTCGTAACACTGGCCAAACTGCTGCTGACTTTCGTGATCGCCATCGGGCCGGTGTTTGTTCTGGCCTTGGCCTGGCGGCCCACTGCGCGGTTTTTCGACAGCTGGCTTTCAATGGTGCTGAACACCGTGGTGCTGACTTGGTTCGCCTTCTTCGCTCTTGGGCTCAGCGCCTTCATTGGTACCTCGATCTTCAACGCCATCCATGCCGGCGGCGGCTTCCTCGGCGGCACTTTCAACGTCTTGGGCGAAGCCACACGCTACTGCGTGCTGATGATCCTCATGGCCATCATCTGCTTCCAAGCCCCCAGCCTCGCCTCGGCGCTGACCGGCGGCGCCGCCGTCCAGCAAGGCGTGCAAATGATGCAAAGCGCCATGATGGCCGGCGGCCTGCGCTCGTCCTCTGCCAACAGCGCCGGCGCTGCGGCTCAAGGCGGCAGCGTCCGTGCCGGCGCCGGCATCCCCTATGCCGCCGGTCGGGCGACTGCAGCCACCACGGCCGCCGTCAAAACCGCCGCCTACAAGCTCGCCGCCATGCGCGGCAGGTCTTAACTACTCGCCAAGGAGATCGTCATGCCTGCACGTTTACGCATCATCGTCATCACCTCCGCTGCTGCTGCCCTCGGCCTCGCCGCGCCCGACACGCAGGCCCAAGGCATCCCCGTCATCGACGCCGCGAACCTGGTGCAAGCGGTCACACAAGCGCTGAACTCCGTTAAAGAAATCAAGAACCAGATCGAACAGATCAAGCAGCTCCAACAGCAGATTGAGAGCAGCACCGGCCTGCGCGGCCTGGGCCATGCTGCCCACAACCCGCTGCTGAGCAACTACCTGCCGCCCAAGGCCTACACCTACATCAACGCGGTCAGCAACTCCGGCTACAGCGGCCTGAGCAGCACCGGCAAGTCCCTGCGCGACAAGGCCATGGTCTACAACTGCATGGACCTGACAGGCTCGGCCCAGCGCGACTGCCAAGCCAAGCTCGCCGGGCCTTACCAGCAAAAGGGCCTGCTTCAGGATGCGATGACGTCCTCGTCCGCGCGCATGGCTCAGATCACCGCGCTGATGGACAGAATCAACGCCACCGACGATCAGAAGTCCGTGCAAGAAATCCAGGCCCGCATCGGCGCCGAGAACGCGATGCTGGCCCACGAAACCTCCCAGGTGCAACTGCTGCAAGGCATGGCCGACAGCGAGGAGCGCATCGCCCGCTCGCGCGAGCGTGAGCAGCAATACCAGATGCTGGCCCGAACCGGCCGCATCGCCAACTACCTGCCTTAACCGGAGCCTCCCATGAACCCCGTCCTGAGTCCAGGCGCAGCCGCTGCATTGCCGGGCGATCCCGTTGCGACCCCAATTGATGATCGGGAGCAAGCTTGGGCCAGCAACCGCGCCTGGGAGATCGACCGCGCACTGATGCTGGAGCGCTCTGAACACCGGGCCTGGCGGGTTGCTGCGGCCGGGCTGGCGCTGGGCCTGATAGGCATTGCCGCCGTCTTCGTCCAAGGCCCCCTGCGCCGTGTCGTCGAGATCCCCATCGTGGTGGACAGGGTGACCGGCGAGGCGACGATCCAGCAGCGCCTGAGCATTGAAACCATCCCGCCGCTGGAAGCGCTCGACAAGCACAACCTGGCCCAGTTCGTCCGCGCCCGCGAGGGCTACCACTGGATGTTCCTGCAGCGGGACTTTGACCAAGTCGCAAGGATGGCGGTGGCGCCGGTGTTTGCCGACTACAACCGGCAGTTCGAGGGCGAAGCCGCCCTGCAGAAGAAGCTGGGTGCCACGCAGGACTGGCGCGTCCAAGTGATCGGCGTGCGCCTGTCTGCGGCCGGGCGCAGCGGCAATCAGGGCGAAGCCACGGTGACCTACGAGAAGGTGGTGCGCCTGGTGGACCGCCAGCTGCCGGATGCCGTCACCCGGCATGTGGCGACGCTCGTGTTCCAGTACCAGCCCAAGGTGCTGACCAAGGAACAGGACCGGATCGAGAACCCGTTCGGCTTCGTCGTTACGGCCTACCGATCCGATCCCGAGATCAACACCCAAACAGGCGGGGTGAAGCCATGAGGATCTTGCTGACCCTGGTGCTCACGGCGAGCCCGCTTGCGTCGACATGGGCTCAGCCCGCCGACCCACGCCTACGCGAAATCACCTATGACCCGCATGCGGTCGTCACCGTACCCGTCAAACGCGGCGTCGTGACCCTGATCGCGCTGGATGCGGACGAGGCTATCACCGAGGTCGCCGCCGGCCTGGGTGGCGATTGCAGCAAGCCCGAAGCCGCCTGGTGCATCGCCGCTCAGCCCGGAGGACATCACCTGTTCATCAAACCCAAGAGCCTGGCCGACACGGCCAACACGCTGGCGGTGGTGACCGACCGGCGCACGCATTCGTTCAGGCTGGTGGTACTGGCCGACGGCGACGCCAGGCCGCCGGTGTACAGGCTGGTCGTCAAGGCGCCCGTTGCGCGGAGGGCTGATGCGGTGGCGCAACCGATGTTCACCTTGCCTGCTTTGCCGCCCTTGCCGCCAAAGCCGACGCAGCAAGAGCTGATCACCGAGCGCCTGCAGACGCAACCCACAGTGCTGAACGCCGCCTATTCGCTGGCCGAGGGCGCTGGCGCGCAGGACATCGTGCCGACGCTGGTGTTCGATGACGGGCGCTTCACTTACTTGCGTTTCCCCGGCAACCGTGACGTCCCCGCCGTGTTCCACGTCCTCGGCGACGGCAGCGAAACCCTCGTCAACGCCCGCATGGAGGATGACTTGCTGGTGGTGGACCGCGTCAGCCGGCGGCTGATGCTGCGGGCCGGGTCGGCGGTGGTCGGCGTGTGGAATGACGCCTTCGATTTGGACGGCCTGCCGCCCAATGGTGGGACGGCCGTGCCTGGCGTTCAACGCATTTTGCAGGCCAAGGTCGGCGCAGCCGCAAAGCCAGACGCGCCCGTCGCCGCGTCAACGGAGGTCGACCATGAATGAGCGACCTGATTCGATGGCTGCAGACAACTCGCTCTCACCCTTGTCCGGCGAACCCGGCATCCTCAGGTTCACAGAAGGCCGGCCGACCCCGTTTTCTCGCAAAGGCCTATTGGCCGTCCTTTTGCTCATGCTGATGCTCATCGGCCTCATCGCCGTCGGCATTCACAGCTTCACGGCGAGCGGCACGAAAGCCGATGACGGTCAAGCCAAGCAGGCCGGCGACCGGCCTAGCGCCGCCAGCACCGAGCCTCGCAAGCTGGAGATGCCGGCGTCATCAATAGCTTCATCAACGGCTGCGGCCAGCACAGCCGCACCGAACGGCATTCGAGTGCCGGCGTTGCTGCCGACGGCCGACGAAATGGCCGAACCTATTGGCGTGCGGCGCACGGCGCAAACTGCGCCATCAGCCGGCGGCGGTCCCACACCCCTGTCGCCGCAGGATGCGCCCGTCCTACTGCTGTCGAGCCAAGGCATGCCGAGCCGCCCCCCATCTGCTGCGCCTCAAAGCCATGCCGCCGACGACCCCGTCGCAGCCAGCAACCGCAATCTGCAAGACTACGAACGCCAGCTACAAGGCCTACTGGATTCGCTGACCAAACCGGCGTCGCCGTCAACACCAGCTCCTTCCTCCTTCGGTGCAACGTCGCCGAACCCCGCACCCAGCGCGGGCCTGTTCGGCGGTCAACTGCAAGCCTCGGCCACCGCTCGCGTTTCCGCCTCGATGCTGGGGGACCGCAGCCTGATCCTGCCCAAGGGCACGGCCTTCACCTGCGCGCTGAAGACCAAGATCATCAGCGCCGTCTCGGGCTTGGTCGGCTGCCAGGTGCAGCGCCATGTCTATAGCGATGACGGCAAGGTGCTCTTGATCGAGCGTGGCTCACACATGGACGGCGAGTACCGCATCGCGTCCGTGCGGCCTGGCATGGTGCGCATCCCCGTGCTGTGGACGCGCATCCGCACACCGCACGGCGTCACGGTCGATATTGAATCGCCCGGCACCGGCCCACTCGGCGAATCCGGCATTGACGGTCATGTGGATAACCGCTGGCTTGAGCGCATAGGCGCGGCCATGCTGCTGTCGCTGATCAACGACTCGGTCAGACTGGTGATCCAGAGCCAGACGAATGGCAGCAACAACAACGCCAACAGCAGCAACACCGTGCTGCTGCCCAGCACCGCCGAGAACAGCAGCAAGCTGGCCGAGAAGGTGCTGGACAGCACGATCAATATCCCGCCGCTGATTTATCAGAACCAGGGCGGCATCGTCGGCATCTATGTCGCTCGCGATGTGGATTTCTCGGCGGTCTACCAGTTGAAGGCGGTCGACCGATGAATGCGCGGGCCACGCAAGGCGAGCTGTTCACCAGCACCTGGTGCGGCGAGGCGACCTCGGTGGTCGAGTTTCTGCGCCCGCTGCGGGAGCAGCTGGATGCGCCCGGCGTGCTCGAAGTCTGCATCAATCGGCCGGGTGAGCTGCTGGTCGAGACGGTGTCGGGCTGGCGCGGCGTCGGCGCGCCCGAGATGACATTTGAGCGCTGCATGTCGCTGGCGACCGCGGTTGCCACCTTCTGCGACCAGCAGATCAACCAAGAGCGGCCCTTGCTGGCCGCCTCCCTGCCCAGCGGCGAGCGCATCCAGTTCGTCATTCCACCGGCGGCAACGCGCGGCACGGTCTCGATAACGGTGCGCAAGCCCTCGCAGCTGATAAAGCGCTTGGATGAGTTCGAGCGGGAAGGCATGTTCGAGCGCGCGGCCGTCGTCGCTCGCGCCCAGTCAACAGGCCTGCTGCCCATGGAGCAAGAACTGCTTGATCTGAAGGCCGCCGGCCGCTATGCCGACTTCCTGCGCTTGGCTGTGCAAGGCCATCGCACCATCGTCGTCAGCGGCAAGACCGGCTCGGGCAAGACGACCTTCATGAAGGGCTTGATCGAAGAAGTGCCGACGCAGGAGCGGCTGATCACCATCCAGGACACCGCCGAGCTGACCCTGCCGAACCATCCGAACGTGGTTCATCTGTTCTACAGCAAGGACGGCCAGGGCACGGCCAAGGTGGCCGCCAAGCATCTGCTCGAAGCCTGCCTGCGCATGAAGCCGGACCGCATCTTCCTGGCCGAGGTGCGCGGCGATGAGTGCTTCTCCTTCGTTCGGCTGGCAGCGTCGGGCCACCCGGGCAGCATCACCAGCGTGCATGCCGGCAGCTGCGCCCTCGCCTTCGAGCAGATGGCGCTGATGATCCGCGAGAGTGGCGCCGGTGGCGGGCTGCGGATGGACGAGATCAAGGCGCTGCTGACCATCGTGGTCGACGTGGTGGTGCAGTTTGATCGAGATGAGCGGGGACGCTTCATCTCGGAGATTTTTTACGAGCCCCGCCGGCAACAAGCAGGTAACGCGTCATGAACACGGGCTTGGCAATACCGATCGCCTCTTGGTCGGCTGCTCGCAAGGCGGCCGCGGCGCTGTTCGTTGCCTTGGCATTTGCCGCACTGGCCTGCGCGGCGGTGTATCTGTCGGCGGCGCTGTTGCTGCTCATGAACAAGGCCGACCCACGCCAGGCGCGCTTCCTCAGCATCGCGCACTACTGGACCCTGTATGCCGACGACGCGCCGCTGCGCAAGAAGCTACTCGTGTCGATGGGGGTGTCGGGTCTTGGGCTGTTGGTCGTGCTGCCCGGTGCGTTGCTCGCCGCCAGCCGCACCCGGCGGCCTTTGCATGGCGACGCGCGTTTTGCCAACCCGGGCGAGGTGGCGCGAGCAGGCTTGCTCAGCAATTTCACGACATCGTCGCCAAGCATCCTGGTGGGCCACTACCGGGGCAAATTCCTCGCCCTGCCCGGCCAGCTCTCGGTGATGCTGTCCGCGCCGACCCGCAGCGGCAAGGGCGTGGGCGTGGTGATCCCGAATCTGCTGAATTGGCCGGACTCGGTGGTGGTGCTCGACATCAAGGGCGAGAACTACGACATCACGGCCGGGTATCGAGCCGCTTGTGGTCAGGCGGTGTTCGCGTTTTCTCCATTCGATGACGCGGCGCGAACACACCGATGGAACCCGCTCACTGCCGTGCGCACCAGCGCGATTCACCGCGTCGGTGACCTGCTGACGATAGGCCAGGTGTTCTTCCCCAACGACGGCAGCGGCAGCTCGTCCGAGGCGTTCTTCAACGACCAGGCGCGCAATCTGTTCTTGGGGCTGGGGCTGATGCTCCTGGAGTCGCCGGAGCTGCCTCGCACCATCGGTGAGCTGTTGCGGCAATCGTCGGGCCGAGGACAATCGTTGAAGGGGCATCTGACGGCGGTGATCGAAGCGCGCCGGGCGGCAGGTCGGCCGCTCTCCGACGAATGCATCGACGCATTACAGCGCCTGCTCTCTAACTCCGACAACACGCTGACCAGCATCGTCGCCACGCTCAATGCGCCGCTGACCATTTTTGCGGACGCGGTCGTCGATGCGGCAACCAGTGCGGATGACTTTGGGCTGGAGGATGTGCGGCGCCAGCGCATGTCCGTCTATGTGCGGATCCCGCCGAACCGGCTGGCCAATGCCAGGCCTTTGCTGAACCTGTTCTTCTCGCAGCTGGTGAGCTTGAACACGCAGCAACTGCCCGAGAGGGATTCGAGCTTGCGCTTCCAGTGCCTGCTGGTCAACGACGAGTTCACGGCGATGGGCCGGGTGGGCATCATCTCGTCGGCGGCGGCTTTCCTGGCGGGCTACAACCTGCGGCTGCTGACGGTGGTGCAGGCGATGTCCCAGCTCGATGCCGTTTATGGCGACAAGGATGCGCGAACCTTCGCGACCAACCACGGCCTGCAAATTCTGTTCGCGCCGCGCGAGCAACGCGACGCCGATGAGTACAGCGCCATGCTGGGCCAGTTCACAGAGCGCGCCACCTCGCGTGGGCGCAGCCGGTCGTTCAGCCAGCACAGCTCCAGTGGCACAAGCACCAACGAGAGCGATCAGCGGCGGGCGCTGCTCTTGCCGCAGGAGTTCAAGGAGCTGGGCAGCGAGCGCTTGGTCGTCATCGCCGAGAACTGCAAGCCCATCCTGGCCGAGAAGATTCGCTATCACCGCGAGAAGGTGTTCACGAGCCGGCTGCTGCCTGCCCCGCAGGTGCCGCAGATCGATATGGACCTGCACCAGGCACAGGTGCAGCAACGCTGGCGCTTTGTGAATGACGATCTTGAACTCGGTGAATCAATCGATATCGCCGCACTCGCACACGACCGGCGCGCGCTTGGAGACTGCATCAAAGGCACGCCCGAGCAGATTGCGGAGAACTTCTTGAACCTTTTCGGGCCATCCAAAGCCGTGCCCAGCGGTGGCGCTATTGAAGCCGCGGCCGATGAAGACGGCGTCCTGCTCGACAGCGTCGCGACACCGGAATCAGCTGTGCTGGTTTAACCTCAATCAGGAATCACGCCATGCGCTCAATCTCCCTGTTACTGCCGATCACCTTGCTGCTGATGCTGGGCTCCTGCAGCTCGCCGCCCAAGCCGCCAACGGTCAATGAGTCCACTCGGCGTCCGGTCAATTCGGCGATGGCGATTGAGTTGCAGGCCTGCAAGAGCGCCCTTCACAACTCCAGGCTTGCGGCGCGTGAGGCGCAACGAACGGCGGAGACCAACACGGTGAATGAGGAGCGGGTCTCGGCCTTGCAACAGGCGATTGCCATCACGCAAACCCGCCTGGCCGCACCGTCGGCCGAGACAGCCAACGGCGTCTTCACGATCCACTTTGATTTTGGCAGCACGCAGGTGGTGGTGCCTGCCGACATCCGCCAGGCCTTGGTCGAAAGCGCCCGCTCCGCGCCAATGCTGATCTTGCGCGGGCGAACCGACGGCGTGGTCGACAACGTCACGGAGAGCCGCATCGCCAGCGCCCGTGCTGTAGCCATGCGCGACTACCTGGTCAGCGCCGGCGTAGACGCCAGCCGCATCCATGTCAGCCATCAAGCGGTGGGAGATCACGTCGCCGACAACCAGACCCCGGCGGGAAGAGCCTTGAATCGCCGCGTCGAGATCGAGGTGTACCGGGCTCTGCCGGTGGCCTCGCGCTGACCCCAAATCCACTCAAGAAAGCGAGGATGTCATGGACGCTGATGAAGGAATTTCTCGCAAGCCGAACTTGAACACGCCGGGTGGCACGGTGGAGCCGCTGGGTCGCGCCAAGGCCGAGACAAGGGAATTACAGACGTCGCTGGATCTGCAAGGCGGCAAAGGGGCCAAGGGCGAACGCTTCGAGATGTGGGATCCGTTCAACGAGGTCACCTACCGGACAAACTCGTTGCCGGAGATCATGGCCACCGCCACTCGGCTGCAAAGCAGCAAGTTCGTCGCCATTGATCCGCAGGGTGCCAGAACGCCCGTACTGAAGGTGGACGGAGAATGGCAGCGCGGGGCGCCGCACATCGCGCAGGCAGACAAAGCGCAAGACGTGACCCCGCCCGCCATGCCTACCCGCGACGAAACCGCAGGGCCAAGGCCAGCCATCGACAAGGCCGGAGCCAAAGTCGAAGCACTGGCC
>JADMJQ010000235.1 GCA_018780415.1 Roseateles sp.
CTGCGTGGAATGCAATCTGGTCGGGGTCTTCGCAGACTGGAAGTGTGAAGCTGGGGATGCGGCGAGCTTCCTCGCCAAGGTATGAACGACCGAACCCTGCAGAGATCAGTCTCGCAGGCTCAGCGGGCCGGATAAGCAGCCGCCCTCACTGCGACAACTGAATCACATTCCGCACGACCGGATAGATCTCGTTCTGCCAGCGCCGCCCGCTGAAGACGCCGTAGTGGCCGACATTGGGCTGCACATAGTGGGTGCGCAGATAGGGCCGCAGGCTGCTGGCCAGGTCTTGGGCGGCCAAGGTCTGGCCGACTGCGCAGATGTCGTCGCGCTCGCCCTCGACAGTCAGCAGCGCGGTGCGCCGGATCGCCGCCGGCTTGACCAGGCGGCCACGGAAACGCAGCTCGCCCTTGGGCAGCGCGTAGTCCTGAAACACCAGCTTGACGGTCTGCAGATAGAAGTCGGCCGACAGATCGGCCACCGCCATGTATTCCTCGTAGAAGGTGCGCGTCACCTCGGCCTGATCGAACTCGTCGGCGACCAGGTGCTGGTAATAGGCTTTGAAGGCATTGCTGTGCCTGTCCTTGTTCATGCTCATGAAGGCGGACAGCTGGACGAAGCCCGGGTAGACGCGCCGGCCCCCGCCCGAATGGCGCCAGGGCACCTGGCTGATCAGGTTCTTCTCGAACCACTCGATCGGCTTGGCGGTGGCAAGCTTGTTGACCCCGGTCGGGTTGATGCGGCAGTCGATCGGGCCGGCCATCAGGGTCAAGCTGGCCGGCGTGGCCGGGTGGGCGTCCTCGGACATCAGTGCCACCGCCGCCAGCGCCGACACGCAGGGCTGGCAGACCGCAACGACGCTGACGCCCGGCCCCATCGCGGCGACGAAGTCCATGATGGTCTGGGTGTATTCATCCAGGTCAAAGCAGCCATCCGCCAGCGGCACGTCGCGCACGTTGTGCCAGTCGGTCACGTAGACATCATGGTCCTGCAGCAGGGTGCGCACGGTGTCGCGCAAGAGCGTGGCGAAATGGCCGGACATCGGCGCCACCACCAGCACCTTGGGCGCCGCCGGCGCACCGAGCTTGCAAAAACGCAGCAGGGTGCAGAACGGCGTGCTCAGCACCACTTCTTCTTGCACCTCCCAAGCCTCGCCGGCGGCGGCTGCATCGCGGAGGCCGCGTTTGGCGATTTTCTCGATCCGCCAGGGCGGGCGCTTGTGCGTGACCTGGGCCAGCTCCATCACATGGCAGGCCGCCGCCATCTGGCGCAGGGACGGGAACTTTCCGCCGCCACCACCCTCCTGCAAAAACGGCAGCGACAGCTTGGACGCCATGCGCAGCGGCCACAACAGGTCGGATTGCGCTTGAAAGGCTTGATACAACATGGTGGCGCACTCCAGTGAGGGGATTCGCTGGACATGCAAGTAACGCGCCAAGCGGCTTGGCACAGGCTTTGCGTGCATGCAAGCGCCCTCAGCTCAGCTCGGAGACACAAATGCCCGCTGCATCGCCGCCCAAGACCCGCCGCCCGGCCGCCAAGAAGTCGGCAGTTGCGCCCCAAGCAAACCCGCCCGCCATCACCGCAGAGCTGACGCTGAGCAGCAAGAACTACTCGTCTTGGTCGTTGCGGGGCTGGCTGCTGGCCCGCTTCGCCGGGCTGGACTTCGAGGAAAAAATGGTCTCGCCCGACGACGCTGACGCGCGCCGCGAGCTGCTGCTGCTGGCGCCGTCCATCCTTGTGCCATGCCTCAGCCATGACGGCGCCAAGGTCTGGAACACGCTGGCGATCGCGCAATACCTGAATGAGATCAAGCCCGATGCCGGCCTGATGCCGGACGAGCGCCTGGCGCGCGCGCATTGCCGCTCGGTCAGCGGCGAGATGAACTCGGGCTTCGCCAATCTGCGCGCGTCCCTGCCGATGAACCTGAAGGGCCATTACCCCGGCCACAAGATCTGGGCCGGCGCCCGGCCCGATATCGAGCGCATCATCGAAATCTGGACCGATTGCCTGAGCCGTTATGGCGGCCCCTTCCTGTTCGGCGCGCAGCGCGGCATGGCCGACGCGATGTATGCGCCGGTGGTGACGCGCTTTCTCACCTATGACGTACCGCTCAGCCCGGTCTGCGCCGACTACTGCCGCGCCATCATGGCGATGCCTGAGATGCAGGAATGGCGCGCTGCCGCCCTGCTGGAGCCCGAAGAAATCGAGCAACTGGACATGGATTTTTGATCACCCCCTGCCTTCCTAGCGCCAAGGTGAGGGCAAGGGCACATCGGCGGGTGCCGGCATGTCTATGGACTTGAAGTCCGCCGGCGAGACGATCTCCAAATATTCCATATCGGGCGAGTAGTCGAACAGATAGTGGACGATGCCCGGGCGCTGGTGGACACAGTCGCCGGCCTCGACCAGCGTCTCTTGGTCGCCATACATAAAGCGCGCCCAGCCCTTGGTCATGAAGACGATCTGGAACGCCGCCTCATGCCGGTGCCAGCCGGTGCCCTTCTCTGGTGCCATGTTTGCCTTCACAAGGTGCGCGATCACGCGGCCATGGGTGGCGGCGGCCACGCCCAGATCCTTGTAAAGAAAAAAGTCCCGCAAACCGTCGGGTCGCCAGGCGGTGTCGGCGGGCTTGACGTGGGAGAACTCGGTGCTGATCGGATCCAACATGGGGCAACCTTCGTGCTGGGGTTGAACACGCGGCGACGGTATGCATAAAACGTTCCCGCGTCCAGGGCTTGGCGCGGGACTTGCAGGCAAGCGCATGATTTCATGCGATATTGGCCCCATAGGCGGTGCTGTGCGCCGCCGCCCCAGCAGGAGCTTTTCATCATGCAAACCCTGAACGAGATGCTGGCGCAAAACTTGTTGACGCCGGATCAGCACTTTGAAATCCTGAGCTGGACCACGCGCGCCAAGACGCCCGAAAAGATCCTGGAAATGCCGCCGCATCTGTGGCGCTCGCTGGAGCTGGCCAGCGTGCTGATGGGCTTCGATGTCGGCCCGGCCAAGGTCTGAAGTCAGCCCCCGCTACTTTCTCCTTGGTCATTTCCAAACAAGGGAGTTCCCCCAGTACTTTGGCGCTGCCCGACTGCTACAGTCCTCGCCAAATTAACAGCGGAGGAATTTTCATATGTTCGGTTTCAGCAAGAACTCAGCGTCAAGGCTGCTGTCTGCAATAACACTCACTTTAGGCGCACTATTGGTGGGTTGCGCAAGCAAGCCTCAGCTCCCGGTTGCCTTGGAGCAGCAAAACCTCATCAAACCAAATGTTCGAGTCGGCGTCGCCATGGTGCCGGTGCCGGAGGTCAACACCCATTTTCCGGGCGCGGGTTGCCTGCTTTGCATCGCGGCGGCCGAGCTGAACCACAGCAGCCTGACCAGCCATGTCAAGACGCTGCCGACCAGTGATGTGTCGGCGATCAAGAGTCAGGTCGTAGCCCTTTTGAAGAAAAAGGGCGCAACCGTCGTGGTACTCAATGAGCCCTTGAAGCTTGACAGCTTGCCTGACTTCAGCGGCTCCGAAGCCAATGCCTCGCGCAAGGACTTCAGATCGTTGGCCGCCCGGCATCAAATCGACAAACTGGTGGTCATCGAAGTGGGCATGCTTGGCATCCTGCGTGAGTACTCGGCCTACTTTCCGACCAGCGACCCCAAGGCCATCGTCAGCGGCGGCGCCTTTGTCGTGAATCTGAACAACAACGTCTACGAGTGGTTCATGCCCCTGGACGTCCGCAAGGCAGCCGAAGGCCCATGGGACGAAGGCCCGAAATTCCCCGGCCTGACCAATGCCTACTATCAAAGCATCGAGGAAGCCAAAGATCGCTTGACCGCGCCGCTGCGCTGATGGCCGAAGGCTCGTCAACACGAGAGATGCAACCCGGCATGCGGGCTCTCGGCCTTGGTCTGTCGCTGCTGCTTTGCGGCACGATGGCAAAAGCTCAGGAACCAGGTCAGGCGCCGGCATTGCCGACCGAGACAGCATCTGGCGTCCCGAACGCCATCCTTGAGTTCCGGGTGCCGTCGCTTGAAATGGTGGCCTTCCGTGGCGTTTTCAATCTGGACAGCGCCGGCATGCCTCAGCATGCCATGCTGTATCCGGCGTTTGGCCTGGCGGGATTCGTGGGCAGCCTGGTGGCCCATGCCTTGATCATCGAGATGGGCAAGCAGGATCAGCGTTCACAGGCCGAAAAGGACGCCGACCTGGTGCTGGATAGCCTGAAACCCGCACTGGCCGGTTTCAGCAATAGCAGCCTGATCTCAAGCGCGATCGAGCAGTCGGCTTTTCAGGACAGGGGCCGCGTACTGAACCCAGGCCAGCCCGACAATGGCGGCTGGGTCGTTGACTCGGCTCCCATCATCTGGGTCACACAAGATCAACAGAGCCTGATTGCCGACACCGATCTTGCGATTCGAAAGCCGGGGGCCAAGAATCCATGGAAAGGCCGCATTCGCGTCATCTCTGACCGCATCAGCGGCGACGATCCGCTCACCCATTGGTTGCCCGACTCGGGAGCTCCGCTCAGGCTAGCCACGGCCAAATTGCTGGGCAGAACCTTTGAGATCGGACTCAAGTATGCCCCGACCGACCCCAAGGCCATCGACGCCTTGCCGTTTCAAACCGTGCGCTACACCCTGGAGGGCCGCAAGAAAGTAGAGCGCGCCCAAGTCCTTCAACAGGGCTGCGACTACCACTTGCTGCGAACCTTGCGCGGTGACTTTTATGCAGTGCCGACGCACAAGCTGGCGCTGGAAGAGGATGAACCGGTCCCCGATTGCCCCCTAGCCAAGCCGCCGACCGCAGAGCAAAACAAGCCGCCGGCCACAGCTACTTAGGGGCTCGGCCTGTGCGGTGTTGAAATGCAAGGGCGTACAGCCTGCCGAGCTTACGGACAAGCTCTAGAACCCGCGCAACTCCATCCGCACCATCTGGAAGTGCACCTCGGTCGCGCTCACCTGCTTGAGGCTGACCAGGCGGAAGCTTTTGCCGGCGCCGGTTTTGTAGACCCGCTCGCCGGGGTCGCCGCTGATTTCGGCGCAGCCATGTGGCGCGTCCTTCTTCTTTTCCGTCTTGGCCGCCAGCGCTGCCGGGCTGCCATGGCTGCAATCCAGCACCGGGCCATGCTGGCTCAATGCCGCCCGGTAGAAATCGGATATTTTGTCGATGCCATCGGCGCTGGCGAACTTGGAAACCAGCAGCTTGAAAGCAAACGGGCCAAAGGACAGGCCAACCGTCACCCCAGGTTTGTCGTCCTTGTCGTCCTGCTGAGCGACGGCGCCGGGGTAGGCCGGCAGACCGATCTCTTGCAGCTTCGCCTGTTCCTGCACCTTGATGCCGGCCATAAAGCTCTTGCCGGCCGCGCCGTTGTCGGTGGCATTGGCGGCAAAGGCGGCATCCGCAGCCTGAGCCCCAGCGGGCAATAGCAGCGCAAGGCCGAGGCCGACAGCGGACAGGGCGCGGATGGCAGAAAAGGGGCGATTCTGTTGACGTGGCGTCATGGCGGGCTCGCTTGCAAAAAAGTGACGGGTGCCAATGTAGGCGCCGAGCCATGCACGGCCACGTGCAATTCGACCAACTGCACAAAGCAATGCATGGGCCGTCAAGCCGGCGGATCAGGCCGCCGCCGCGCGAGCCAAAAGCCGCCCATCTACGGCTACGATAGTCCCAACCAACCATCCCTGCCCATGCCAGAAACCAGCTTTGACATCCCCGCCATGCAGACCCAGGACGACGCCGATGCCGTCATGTTCGAGCTGCAGGACCTGCCCTGCGTCAACCAGGCCGCCGTCGATTTGGGCAAGTGCCGCGCCTGGGTCAGCCACACCGCCATGATCGCCGCCGAGGACATCGCGCTAGCGCTGCTGGAGGCCGGCTATGAGACACAGATTGCCGCTTGATCAGGGCTTGCTGCTGTAATTCAACGGCAGCCAGTCGTAACCCGCCTTGGCATTCGGGCGCAGTTGGCCGATGCCGGGGAAGGACACATGGGCGATGGCCAGGTAGTGGCCTTTCGCGGCCGCCTCGGCAAACACCTTCTGGCGCTGCGGCGCAGCGGCCTTGGAGTCGGAGTCAAACGCGATCGTGACCGCCGGATTGGGGAATTGCACCGCCGCCACATGCATCAGGTCGCCCAGGATCAGCAACTTCTGACCCTGGCTCTCGACCGCATAGACGCTGTGGCCCGGCGTGTGGCCGGGCGTGGCGATGCTGCTGATGCCGGGCTGCAACTGGGTGGCGCCGCTGAAGGTCAGCAGTTTGCCGGCGTCTTGATAGGGCTTGATGGTGGCCATCGCGCTCTTGAAGCCGGCTTGGTCTTCGGCCGCAGCCTTGGCCATCTTCTCGCTGCTCAGCCAATGCTCGGCCTCGGCCTTGTCCATGCGCAAGACGGCGTTGGGAAAAGCCAGCTTGCCGTCGGCCGCCATCAAGCCGCCCATATGGTCACCGTGCAGATGGGTGATGTAGACCTCATCGATCTGCTCAGGCGCATAGCCGGCGGCCTTCAGATTGAGCATCAGGCGGCCCAAGGTTGGGCCGAACAGGCCGGCCGCGCCGGTGTCGATCAAGACTAACTTCGAGCCCGTATTGACCAGATAGGCATTGACCGAAGTCTCCAACGGCAGCTTCAGATAGGCCCGCTCCAGCGCCGCCTTGACCTCGCCGGGCGCGGCCTGCGTCAGCAGCTTGTCCATCGGCAGCGCCACGGTGCCATCGCTGAGAGCGGTGATCTCGAACTCGCCCACCATCATCCGGTAATAGCCGGGCGCCTGGGCTTTGACCTGCGGCGCAGCGGCGTGGGTGGTGACAGTCGGCAGAGCAAGGGCGGCGGCGACAGCGAGACTCAGGGCGGCAAGGCGGTTCATCGGTATTCCTTAGGCTGGACAATTTAACTGGAAGGTAAGCGCTGCGCAGCATAGCAAGCGGTCGGTGATCCTGCTGGCCATGACCGACAATCCCGTGGACGGGCGCAGCGGCGCCACCAAGACCAAGATCCAGACGTGCCATGCCACCCTCTCATCAAGAACCCTCACCAATGCTGGAACGCCGCCCGGCAAAGCCGGACGACCTGCCCTTCTTGCTGCAGTTGCGGCAACAAACCTTCCGCGCCTATCTGGCCGAAGCGGGCGTGCCCATTGACGCCGACAGCGACCTGGCGCGGGTCATGTTCAAGTTCGAGGTGGCCGAGATTCTGCTACACCAGGGCGCAGCCGCCGGGCTGCTGAAGATGAGCCGCAGCGGGCCCGCTTGGCAGATCCATCAGTTGCAGATTGCGCCGGCCCTGCAAGGCCGGGGCCTGGGCGCGGCGTTGTTGCAACAGTTGCAGGACGAGGCGGCCGAGGCCGGCGTCGGCATCGCGCTGGGCGTGCTCAAACGCAATCCCGCCCAAGCACTCTACCGGCGCCTGGGCTTTGTGGATAGCGGCGAGAACGAGCTGGAGTACTTGCTGCGCTGGCCGGTAGCGCTGCCGCCCGCCTCCAACCTGCTCGCCTTCGCCAACACCCAATGGCGGGTGCGCCGGCCCAAGCCTTTTGTGCTGGTGATCGAAGGCGAGTTGGGGGTCGAAGCAGTAACGACCGACTACCTGCATGACAAGCTCTTGTTGCCCGATTGGCGCGAGGCCTTTTATCAATTGGTCGACGCCACCGGCCTGGTCGTCTGCCTGAATCTGCACACGCAGCATCCGACCTACCGCGACGTGCGCGGCCGCTCCAGCAAGGGCCGGCTCAGCCAGGGCGAGTACTACCACCACGACGGCTGCTCGGGCCCGACCAAGCCGCGTTTCGTCGAGATCCGCTGCCCGATCCAGCCGCAGACGCGCGGCGTGGCCACCGCCGTGGCACCGCATCGCGCGGTGGTGGCGGCGATGGTGCAGGTGCTGCCTGCCGCCTTGGCCGCCGCGCCTGCCCTGGCCCTGCAAGACCTGAGCCCGGCAGCGCTTGAGCAGATGGACGACGCCGCGCTCGACCAGCTGCAAGGCCTGCTGACCCGCACCGTGCGCAAGAAGCTCGATGCCGAGGGCGCGCGGGCCTACTTCCGCCAGGTAGATCTGGCCGCCGACGCCTACTTCGAGCCCTGGGCCCTGGGCGAGAGCCGCATCATCGCCAACGCCAACAGCGGTGTGACGATGCAGCATCGGCGCGCCTACCAAACCGCGCATACCGGCGGTGTCGCCAATGGGCACTTGGTCAAGCGCTGGCCGAACGAGGAGTTACTGCTGCCGGGCCAGGTGGCGGACCCGGCCTTGATCGCGGCCTTGTGCCGGGAAGAAGGCGAGGAGAGTGAGGACCCGGCCTGCTATCTGGGCCCTCACTGAACCGACTTACGCTCAATCGGGGATGGTCAACACCCCTGCCGCAAAGCCAATCGTGTCGGCGGCGGCCGGCGAGGCCGACCAGACCGGCACGTTGGCCAGCGTCACATTGGCGCCCGCCGCACGTGGCGTGGTGTGCACGACCTGGCTGGCCGGCAGCGCCGTGCCGGTCTTCAGATGCGCCCACATCTGGTCCATCGCGCGGCCAAAGTAGACATGCAGGGGCACAAAGCGGCTGTCATAGCCCAGCAGCGCACCGAAGGCGATGAAGGTGTCGAAATGCTGGGCATTGGTGACCTCGTAATAGCGGGTCTTGGACGTTGCTGCTTCCAGCACCTGGTTCTTGCCGTAATAGGCGCGTGCCGCATGATTCACCGGGATCAAGGTGTCGCTGCGGCCGGCCACGATGATGGTCGGCACCGCGCGTAACTTGGCCGTTAGCTGGACCTCGCCCATGCCTGCGATGACGCGGTCGGACTGGCTCTTCTGGACCCCAAACAAGCTGGCACCACTGACCGCATCCTTGCCGGTCACCAGCGAGCGCATGCACAAGGCGCCGTCGAGCGCAAAGTCGGCCAGGCCGCTGCCGGCCGAGGTGGCCAGGAAGTCGAGCTTGGCGCCGCCAACCGAATCGTTGAAGACGATGTTGACGCCGCCGGTCGGCGGCACGCCGTTGCCGCTGGAGAACAGACCGGCCTGGGTGGTCGGGCTCTGCGCGATCACATCGCCGAGATTGGGCCCGATGGTCCCGTTGGTGTTCGCATAACTGAAGCCGCAGACGTTGTCGCTGGGCTTGAAGCGGCCATAGCTGTTGACGTAGGTGACGACGATGGAGTTGGTGGCAAAGCGGAAATGGGACTGCTGCAGGAAGTTGTGCTCTGCCTGCCAGCCATAGGCGTTCATCTTGGCCAAAGCTTCGTCTGCCTGGTCGGCCAGGGTGGCACCGGTCAAGAGGCCACGCGTTTTAAGCGCCGCGCAGCGGTTCTGTGCGTTGGCGGTATAGGCGGCCGGCCAGAAGGCCGCGCTCACAGACAGGCCGGCCTGCGCCGACACGGCCGCACAAGGCTGGTAAATATTGGCGTAAGAGAAGTAGTCGACCAAGGGCTTGCTGTGCGTGGCCACCGCGACGGCCGCACCTTGTTTGATCGTCAGGCCGGTGTTGGTGCCAGGCTGCGCCATCGGCTCGGTGACGGCCACGCCGTCGATCAAGCTCTCGGTATCTTGCTCGGCAGCGGCCAATGCGGCGCCGCCGCCGTTCGACACCGAGGAGGCAATCACAATCGTGTTGACCGGCGTGATGACGACCTCTTTTTTGCCCGGCTGGGCCGCGATATCGGTGCCGTATTTCTCGTTCAAGACATAGAAGGCCAGTTTGACGGCGCGCAGCGTGTCGCGGCCCCAGTCTTTCTCGGGGTTCTGCTGCGAATGCGCGTGTTTG
>JADMJQ010000148.1 GCA_018780415.1 Roseateles sp.
TTGAACACGTTTTGAAGCCCAAATGCCCATTCGCTCCGCACTTCACGCCAAAACACCAAGGAATTGGATCGGCTGCTACACTCGGCCCGCAATGCGTCGCTGGTTTCTCATTTTCCTGGTCGTTCTCCTGCCTATGCAGCTCAGTTGGGCTGCAGTGGCGAGCTATTGCCAGCACGAAAGCGGCGCAGCGGCCCAGCACCTAGGGCACCACGAGCACCAGCACGAAGCCGGGGCGGCCCCGTCAAACGATGGGGACCCGCACACAAAGTCTAATGCTGCCGGTGCTGTCGACGTGGATTGCGGCACCTGTCACGCGGGTACCTGCTCGGCCATGGTGCAGTCGTTAAACCTTGTGATGGTCAAGCTGCCGTCCGAGACCCACAGCGCAACCGCGTTGCGCCTATCTTCCCGACCTGCTTCCCTGCCAGAACGCCCGAACTGGGCAGACCTCGCCTGATCGGCGAGGCTGGCTTCTTCCTCCCGACCTTTGGCCGCGTGAACGGACTGCCCGGTGCAGTGCGTGACGGTGGCGCACGGTCCTGTTGATCACAGCTCGCCGATTCCCCCAAATGTTTTTCATTTTTGGAGAATCGGATGTTCCGAAAGAATCATTTTATTTGGTGGCCTTGTGCCGTGCTGGCTCTGGCCGCCGGGAGCGCTGCCGCTGACCCTGCTGCTGGCAACACCACCACACTGAAGCAGGCCTTTGAAGCCGCCTGGCAGCGCCAGCCTGAGGCCCTGTCACAACAGATGCGCCAGGAAGCAGCCGCTGCCCAGCAACAAGCCGCAACCCGCTGGACCGCAGAACCGGTTGCGCTGGAGTTGTCTACCAAGACCGATCGCCTCAACCAGAATCTGGGCCGTGACGAAACCGTGGCCGGCATCAGCATTCCGCTTTGGCTGCCGGGTGAACGTACACGTTCCATTGCCGTGGCCGATGCGCAGGCCCGTGCTACGGGTAGCAAAGTACGTGCAGCGCAACTGCGCACCGCAGCTAGCGTGCGCGAGGCTTATTGGACATGGCAGCGTGCACGCACGGACCATGGGTTGGCCGGTGAACTGCTGGGACATGCACAACAGTTGACACAGGATGTTGCCAAACGTGTGCGCGCTGGGGACCTAGCGCGTGCGGACCAGCATCAGGCAGAAGGGTCGCTGGCCTCAGCTGAGGCTAATCTTGCTGAGGCTACAGGCGCTTTGGCGACAGCCGCCCAACGCTTGCGCACATTGACCGGCCTTGTGCCCCAAGTCCCCGCTGTTGGCACAAGCGGCGCTGCAATTGGCGCTGAGCCCATGCCTGTTTTGCCTGCGGATAGTGCCGCACTGCTAGCTACCCACCCGGCGGTTGCCGAACTACAGGACAGTGCGGATGTGGCCCAACGCTCCGCCGACCTGGCCCAGGTGCAGACCCGCGCCAACCCCGAGTTGACGCTGGCCACCAGCCGCGACCGCGGGCAGTTCGATGAGGCCTACCAGCACAGCATCACGCTGGGCATTCGCTTCCCGCTGGGATCTAGCAGCCGCAACCAGGCCAAGCGCGCCGGCGCCCAGGCCGATGCGATGGAAGCCGAGGCGCAAGTACGGTT
>JADMJQ010000263.1 GCA_018780415.1 Roseateles sp.
AGCAGCCGATGATGGAGGCGATGATGGACACGCCGCCCAGCATCAGCGGGTAGAGGATGGCGGCCATCGGTGCTGCGGTCACCACCAGGGCGCCCAGCGCCATCGTGGCGATCAGGGTCACCGCATAGGTCTCGAACAGGTCGGCGGCCATGCCGGCGCAGTCACCGACGTTGTCGCCGACGTTGTCGGCAATCACGGCCGGGTTGCGCGGGTCATCCTCGGGGATGCCGGCCTCGACCTTGCCGACCAGATCGGCGCCTACGTCGGCGCCCTTGGTGAAGATGCCGCCGCCCAGGCGCGCGAAGATCGAAATCAGCGACGAGCCGAAGGCGAAGCCCAGCAGCGGCTTGAGCGTGGCGGCGTCAATTTTCTCGCCGCCGCTGAGGAACCAGAAGAACAGGCTCACACCCAGCAGCCCTAGGCCTACGACCAGCATGCCGGTGATGGCGCCGCCCTTGAAAGCAACGTCCAGAGCCGGGCCAATGCCCTTGGTCGCGGCCTGTGCGGTTCGCACGTTAGCCCGCACCGACACATTCATGCCGATGAAACCACAAGCGCCCGAGAGCACAGCGCCGAGCACGAAGCCGACCGCCGACATGCCGTCCAGAAAGACTGCGATCAAAATTGCCAGCAACAGCCCCACGGCGGCGATCGTCTTGTACTGACGCGCCAAATAAGCGGCAGCCCCTTGTTGAATGGCGGCGGCAATTTCTTGCATACGGGCATTGCCCGCGTCCTGACTCAAGATCCAGCTTCTTTGAATGAAGCCGTACAACACGGCCGCTAGGCCGCAGGCCAGAGCGAAATACAGCGCCAAACTCGTCGACATGTAGATGTCTCCTATTGTTCTATCTGCAGTTGAGGGGAAAGCCGAGGTTTGACACCTCGCATCATCAGATGAATATGAGGGTCATGTCGCTGCAGCGGATGCTACGAGATCGAGCGGGCGCATTGCAATTGCCGAACGTGGGTGTTTACCCAAGGATTGCGGGTAAACGATGCGTTAAGGTGCTGTCAGCTGGCGGCAAGGCCTGCCCTTAGAATGCGGGTTTCCCCTGCCTGACCAACGGATAAACATGAGCCTGCATAACGTCACCCCCGGCGCCAAAGCGCCCGAACAGTTCAACGTCATCATCGAGATTCCGATGAATGCGGACCCGATCAAGTACGAGGTCGACAAGGAAACCGGCGCGATGTTCGTCGATCGTTTCATGACGACCGCGATGCACTACCCGTGCAACTACGGCTACATCCCGCAAACCCTGTCGGATGATGGTGATCCGGTCGATGTGTTGGTCGTCACGCCATTCCCTCTGACACCCGGCGTGGTGGTGACCTGCCGCGCGGTCGGCGTCTTGAAGATGGAAGACGAAGCGGGCGGCGACGCCAAGCTGCTGGCCGTTCCTATCGACAAGATTTTGCCGATGTACCAGCATTGGCAAAAGCCCGAGGACGTCAACAAGATGCGCCTCAATGCGATCCAGCATTTCTTTGAGCATTACAAAGATCTGGAGCCGGGCAAATGGGTCAAGGTGCAGGGCTGGGAAGGCCCCGAAGCCGCTAAGGCCGAAATCGTCTCTGGCATCGAGGCATACAACAAGGCCAAGCTGGGCTGATCTCCAGACCTTTGGTTTGTCAAAAGCGCCCCGCGACCGCCGGGCGCTTTTTTCTTGGGTTCAGCTTTTGAAAGGTTGATGTTCTTCCAGCTCGTTGACATAGGCGCGCATGGACTGGCCCTCCTGGGCCAGGAAATCGGCCACCGCGTTGCTGAAGTCGGGGTGGGCCAGCCAGTGGCTTGACTGCGTCGCGACGGGCAGCAGGCCGCGCGCCATCTTGTGCTCGCCCTGGGCGCCGCCCTCGAAGCGCCGATAGCCATTGGCGATGCACCAGGCCAGCGGCTGGTAATAGCAGGCATCGAAATGCAAGCATGAGACGCTCTCGACCGCGCCCCAGTAGCGCCCGAAGGCCGCGCCTTGTGGCGGGTCCAGCGCGATCAGCGACGCCGCAATGCGCTCGCCGGCCCGGACGGCGGTGAACAGCAGCCAGTTTTCGGGCATGTCGCGGCTCATCAAGCGGAAGAACTCGCGCGTCAGATAGGGCGTGCTGCGGTGGGCGCGGTAGGTCAGCTGATAGCAATGGTAGAAAAAGTCCCAATCGGCTTCCATGATCTGTGCGCCTTGGCGCACTTCGAAGTGGACGTCGACCTCGCGCACTCGGCGCTGCTCCTGCTGGATCTTTTTGCGCTTGTCACGCTGCAGGGAGGCGAGGAAATCTTCGAACGAGGCGTAGGGCAGGGGGCTGCGGTTTTGCCAATGAAATTGCACGCCCTGGCGCTGCATCCAAGATTGAGTCTGCGCCGCCAGGGCGTCCGCCGCATCGCCGAACAAGAGATGCGCCGAGCTCAGACCTTGCTTGCTTGCCAGGGCCTGCAGCCCACGCATCAGCAGCGTGCGCGCCTCGGCATTGACGGCCAGCAAACGGCTGCCCGGCACCGGCGTGAAGGGCACGGCCACCAGCAGCTTGGGGTAGTACTTGAGGCCATGCCTTTGGTAGGCGTCGGCCCAGGCCCAGTCGAATACATACTCGCCGTAGGAATGGCTCTTCAGATAGGCAGGACAGGCCGCGAGCAACTGATCCTGTTTCCACAAGCTGACGAACTGAGCCTGCCAGCCGGTGGCAGCGACGGCGCTGCCCGAGTCATGCAGCGCTTTCAGGTACTCGAGCCGCATAAACGGTGTGGGCTGCGCCTGCGCGGCCAGCAAGGCATTCCAATCCGCCTGGGGCAACTGAGCCGGGTCCCCAAACACCCGGATGACATAATCGCCCGCAGCTATTTCCATCTGCATTTCATCGGTGAAATCCATGTCTGTGATCGTCGCGCTCGCGCAAATAAATGTCACCGTGGGTGATCTTGAAGCCAATGCAAAAAAGATCGTCGACTATGGCCGGCGCGCCCATGCCGCCGGCGCACAGTTGCTGATCACGCCCGAGCTGAGCCTGTGCGGCTACCCGCCCGAGGACCTGTTGCTACGCCCCGCCTTTATGCAGGCCTGCGACGCCGCCCTGCAGGGCATCGCAGCAGAACTGGCCGGCTGTGAGGGCTTGAGCGTGGTGGTCGGACATCCTTTTCAAAAACCGGCGCAGCGCGATCTTAGGTCCAAGAGCTGGGCCGTGCCGGCGCGCTTCAATGCGGCCTCGGTTTTGCAAGGGGGTCAGGTCTTGCTGACCTATTGCAAGCGCGAGCTGCCCAACTACCAAGTCTTCGATGAGCGGCGCTATTTTGTCTCCGGCCGCGACGCCGGCGAGCCGGCGGCGGTGTTCGAGGTTGGCGGCCTGAGCTTCGGTCTGAATATTTGCGAGGACGCCTGGTTTGACGAGCCGGCCCGTGCGGCAAAGGCGGCCGGTGCCCAGGTCTTGTGCGTGCTGAACGCCTCGCCCTTCCATGTCGGCAAGGCCGAGGAGCGCGAGCAGCGCATGGCCGAGCGTGCCCGCGATGTAGGCCTGCCGCTGCTGTACTCACATCTGGTCGGCGGCCAGGACGAGGTGGTTTTCGATGGCGCCTCGTTCGCGCTCGATGCGCGGGGCGAGTTGGCCGCGCGTGCACCGATGTTCGAGGAGGCGCTGACGCTGCTGGAAATCGATGCCGACGGCGGGGCTGTCGGTGAAATCAAGGGGCAGGTCTTGCCTTTGCCTGGCTTGGAAGCGCAGGTCTGGGCCGCCCTGGTCACCGGTGTGCGCGACTATGTGGGCAAGAACGGCTTCCCAGGCGTGCTGCTGGGCCTGTCCGGCGGCATCGATTCGGCCCTGGTGCTGGCGATCGCGGTCGACGCGCTAGGGGCCGACAAGGTGCGCACGGTGATGATGCCATCGCCCTACACGGCCGACATCTCCTGGATCGATGCGCGCGATATGGCCGAGCGCTTGGGCGTGCGTTATGACGAGATGTCGATCTCGCCGATGTTCGATGCCTTCACGAGCACCTTGGCCGATGAGTTCAAGGGCTTGGCGCTCGACGCCACCGAAGAGAACATTCAGGCCCGCGTGCGCGGCACGCTGTTGATGGCGCTGTCGAATAAGTTCGGCGCCATCGTGCTGACCACCGGCAACAAGAGCGAGATGGCGACCGGCTATTGCACCTTGTACGGCGATATGGCGGGCGGTTTTGCGGTCATCAAGGATGTGGCTAAAACGCTTGTCTTCCGCCTCGCACGCTGGCGCAATACCCAAGGCCCGTCGCCGGTGATCCCCGAGCGCATCATCACCCGCCCGCCCTCGGCCGAGCTGCGCCCCGACCAGACCGACCAGGACAGCTTGCCGCCCTATGAGGTGCTGGACGCCATCTTGGCGATGTATATGGAAGACGACTGCGCCATCGCCGACATCGTGGCGGCCGGGTACCCGCAAGCCGATGTCGAACGCGTCACAAGGCTGATCAAGATCAATGAATACAAGCGCCGCCAGGCACCGATAGGGATACGCATCACGCACCGCGCCTTCGGACGCGATTGGCGCTATCCGATTACTTCAAAGTTCCGTGCTTAAATTGAAGCAATCTCACCTGTTTTGGAGCCTTAGACCATGAAGCAAATCACCGCCATCATCAAACCTTTCAAGCTGGATGAAGTTCGTGAATCCTTGGCCGAAGTGGGCGCGTCGGGTTTGACGGTGACCGAGGTGAAGGGCTTTGGGCGTCAAAAAGGGCACACCGAGCTGTACCGGGGCGCCGAATATGTGGTCGACTTTTTGCCCAAGGTCAAGGTTGAGGTGGTGGTCAAGGATGAGGACGTCGAGCGCTGCATCGACGCGATCCTGAAGGCCGCCAAAACCGGCAAGATCGGCGACGGCAAGATCTTCGTCACGCCGGTCGAGCAGGTGGTGCGCATCCGCACCGGAGAGACCGACGAAGAGGCGGTCTGAACGGGGCCGGGAGCTACCGAAACGCGTCAGCTACAAAAGCGTTGCCACAGCGCCGCACCCCAAATCCCGGCGCTGAGCACCAGTGACAGCAACACTGCGGCGCTGGCTAGGTCTTTGGCGCGCTTGGACAGGTCATGCAGCTCGAACGAGACCCGGTCGATCGCGGCCTCAATGCCCGAGTTCAACAACTCGACGATCAGCACCAGCATCAATGAGCCCAATAGCAGGGCGGTTTGCACCCAGCCTTGGCCGAGCCAGAAGGCCAAGGGCGTTGCGATGATCAACAACCAGGTCTCTTGCCGAAAGGCGCTTTCGCCGGTGTAAGCCGCGCGCAGGCCGGCCAGGGAATAGCCGGTCGCGTGGAGAATGCGGGCCAGACCGGTTCTGCCCTTGTAGGGGTTGCTCATCGTTTGATTGGTTTTTGGGTGATCAGTTGTGTGCCACAGATCACGTCATGCAGGAACTGCCCGCTTGGGTGGATGCGGCTCAGCAGCGCATAGGTAGTCACGCCCGCGATCAAAGTGCCAAAGATGGCGCCGGTGCTGCGCACACCGATCAGCCAAACACTGATCAGGGCAGGCGCAAACCAGAGCCAACTCAGGCAATAACGGGCCAAGGCGCGCGGTTTGCTCAAGGCTTGTCCATGCAGGTCGACGAGCCGGATATGCCAAGCTTTCATCGCCACCGTTTGGCCGCCGCGCGTCCAGAACCAGCTGAAGTACAGGCCCAACACCACGAACAAGACCGCTTGCAGTGCATGTTGACCGTGCAAAGCGTGTCGTTGCTGCGTCAGGGTGCCGAACACGAATGCGGTGGCAAACACCACTCCGAACAGGACCACGCCCTCATAGATAAAGGCGGCCATGCGGCGTTTCAGACTAGGCCTCTCGGGGCTCGCCAAGGTCATGGGCTCGGTGGGCGCGAAGCCCCGCTGGCTGGGCGTTTGGGCAGCAAGGTCTTGCTGTCGACCAGTTCGGGATTGGCCAGTACCTTGGTGTGGCCGGCCCGCTGATGGCTAGGCACCAGCTTGCCTTGCGTGATCAGCACCGTCGTGGCGCCTGGCTTGGCTTGCAGCAAGGAGGCCGCGATCGCTTTCGGCGGTTGATTGGATGTTGCCAAGGGCACCAAATTGGACTTGGCCTGCGGCGTGCTGCCCGATGGGGCACGCGATGCGCTGGTGGCAGACTTGCTGGATTGGTTTTGCAACTTCTTGGCGGCCTTGTCGGCCAACTGCTGGCGCTGCTCTTGGGGCAGCGCTTGATATGCCTCCCACTTGGCTTGGCGCTCGTCGGCGGTGATCTTCTTGGCGCCTTGAAAAGTGACGCGGGCTTGCTGGCGCTCGACTGGGCTCAATCTTGCCCATTCACGCATGCGCTCTTGCACGCGGGACTGCTCCTGTGCCGGCAAACCCGAAAAACGCGTTGCCACTTCCAACCATTGGCTCTTGCGGACCTCATCAAGGCCATCCCAGTCCTGCTGCAGTGGCTGCAGCAGCGCTTTTTGCGCCTGCGTCAGACCCACCCAGGTCGGCGCGGGCAGCAGTGCATTGGGTGCGGCAATCTTGTGCGGGCTAAGCCGCTTCAAGCTTGCTGACGCGGCAGGTTGGGGTGCTTCCGTTGCGGGGCCTGCAGGTAGCAGCGGCGCGCTGCTGGCAGGGGCGTCCACGGGCGGCGGCGCGCTTTGGGCGAGTGCCGGCTGCGCTGTGAACAAAATGATTGCCGCAAGCAGCAAGCCGGCTTGCTGTGACTTGCGGCAATCGATGCCCGGTAAACCGGCAACTCTCTTCATAGGCATGAAGTCATTCTTCTTGCTCATCACTCAGATATTCATTGAATCCTGGGTCGCCGTAGGCCGCCGGCGGCAGCTTGTCAGACAGCAGGCTGGTATCGATTTCCGCCGCCGCCAAGATTTGCTCGTACCACTGGCTGTGCTGAATCAACGCCAAGCCCAGCACCAGCAGGATCAGAGGCAGCAGGGAAGTCAACTTCAACCAGCGCGGCGAGTTTGACCCACGCCCCAGTGTCAAGGTCGAGCCCGAGGCCGTGACGACAGTTGCCGTGGCCGTTTGGCTGGCGCGCGCACTGCGAGCTTTCAGCAAGGCTTGCTCACGTGCAAAGCTCAGGCGCTCGGCGACATTGGGCGGCAAGGTTTGCGCATGTTCGTTCAGGCCGGCCGCCACGCGCAGGCCGAAGCGGGCGACGCGAGCGTCCACATTCGATGGCTGCTCGATCCCAAATTGTGACTTGTTCATAAGGTAATCCCCTTGGCCTTCAGCGACTTCGCCAATGCATGAGTGGCTCGGGAGCAATGCGTTTTCACGCTGCCTTCCGAGCAACCCATGACGCTCGCAGTTTCAGCGACATCCATTTCCTCCCAGTAACGCAGCAGGAAGGCTTCCCGTTGACGTGCCGGCAATTCGGCCACCTCGGCGTCGATGACTTGCAGAATCTGCATTCTCGAAACCTCGTCGGCGGCGCTCAAGGCACCGAGCGTGCCTTCTTGCGCCTCCAGCACCTCAAGCAGATTGAAGTCGCCGTCCGGGTCACTGGACTCGAAGTCCGACATATTTTGCATGACCGCAGTTCGAGTCTTCTTGCGACGGAAGAAATCCATCGTCGCGTTCGACAAGATGCGTTGAAACAACAACGGCAGCTCGGCCGCCGGCCGATCGAAGTATTTTTCCGCCAGCTTGATCATGGCGTCTTGCACGATGTCCAGCGCTGCGTCGTCGTCGCGCACCATATAGGCGGTGCGTTTGAACGCCCGCCGGTCGACGGCGCGCAGGAAATCATTGAGTTCTTTGTCGGTGGCCAAGGAGAGAGAAGGGACGAACCCGATGCTGGCAAAACAGCGGGGAGTATCGCATTCCGGGAGCGCGCCCTAGTCGCGGCGCCGTCCCGGCCTCAAGTCCGGTGCATAATGCTGCTTCGCACAAAGAAAATTCTGGTCTTCAGCTGGCAGCCCGACCGGGGCACCACCTTTTTGATCGCGCAGGTTCCGAGTCCGCCTCACGAGGGCACGAGTAGGAACACCAATGGTTTTTCGTTAGAGAAATTCACAAAGGTTCTAAATGGATATGTCAAGCGCGGAAGTCAAGCGTGCCGGCCCGGCACAGCCACATTCCCAAACACAAAATTCTTCCTCGGAGCTGAACGGCTCCGAGATCCTGGTTCGCTGTCTGCAGGCCGAGGGCGTTCAATACCTTTGGGGCTACCCCGGCGGCGCGGTGCTGTACATCTACGACGCACTGTACAAACAAGAGACCATTCAGCATGTGCTGGTGCGTCACGAGCAGGCCGCCGTGCATGCCGCCGACGGCTACGCCCGCGCCACCGGTGATGTAGGCGTCGCCCTGGTCACCTCCGGGCCGGGTGTGACGAATGCCGTCACCGGCATCGCCACCGCCTATATGGATTCGATCCCGATGGTGATCGTGACCGGCCAGGTGCCCACGCCGGCAATCGGTCTCGATGCCTTCCAGGAATGCGACACCGTCGGCATCACCCGTCCCATCGTCAAGCACAACTTCCTGGTGAAGGATGTGCGTGATCTGGCGATGACGATGAAAAAGGCCTTCCACATCGCCCGCACCGGCCGGCCCGGCCCGGTGGTGGTGGACATCCCCAAGGATGTCTCGATGGCCATGCTGGGCGCAGCTTTCGAATACCCCAAGCATGTGGAGATGCGCTCCTACAACCCGGCGCGCAAGGGTCACACCGGCCAGATCCGCAAGGCGGTGCAACTGCTTTTGCAGGCCAAGCGGCCCTACATCTATTCGGGCGGCGGCGTCATCTTGGGCGAGGCCTCGGCCGAGCTGCGCGAGCTGACCAATTTGCTCGGCTACCCCTGCACCAACACCTTGATGGGCCTGGGGGCGATTGCCGCCAGCGACCCCAAGTTCCTCGGCATGCTGGGCATGCACGGCACTTACGAAGCAAACATGACCATGCAGCACTGCGATGTGCTGCTGGCCGTGGGCGCGCGTTTTGATGACCGCGTGATCGGCAATCCCAAGCACTTTGCCCAGGTTGAGCGCAAGATCATCCATGTGGATATCGATCCCTCGTCGATCTCCAAGCGGGTGCGGGTCGACATCCCCATCGTCGGTGACGTCAAGGACGTGCTGCAGGAATTGATCTTCCAGATCAAGGAGGCACAGGCCAAACCGGATGCGGCTTCCATCAATGCCTGGTGGAGCCAGATCAATGAATGGCGCCGCCGCGAGTGCCTGGTCTACAAGACCTCAAGCGATGTGATCAAGCCGCAGATGGTGGTCGAAACCCTGTGGAATCTGACCAAGGACAGCGACGCCTACATCACCTCGGACGTCGGCCAGCACCAGATGTGGGCGGCTCAGTTCTACCGCTTTGAGCAGCCGCGCCGCTGGATCAACTCCGGCGGCCTGGGCACCATGGGCGTGGGCTTGCCCTACGCAATGGGCATCAAGATGGCGCGGCCCAAGGCAGATGTGTTTTGCATCACCGGCGAGGGCTCGATCCAGATGAATATCCAGGAGCTCTCGACCTG
>JADMJQ010000138.1:0-6503 GCA_018780415.1 Roseateles sp.
GTCAGCAGCTTCATCGTCGGCGTGGCCGGCGCGCTCTGGGGCTTTGTGCATCTGGGCTCCTGGGAGCCGGCGGCGTTCTCGATCGAGCGCTCGTTCCAGCTGCTCTTCATGGTCATCATCGGCGGCCTCGGCTCCATCATGGGGAGCTTTTTCGGCGCCGCCTTCATCGTCATCTTGCCGATCTTTTTGAACCAGGCCTTGCCGGGCTTGGGTGCGCTGGTCGGCGTCAGCATCAGCACCGCCGTGATCGCGCACAGCGAGCAAATGCTGTTCGGCGGCCTGATCGTGTTCTTCCTGGTCGTTGAGCCGCATGGGCTGGCGCGGCTATGGTCGATTGGCAAAGAGAAGTTGCGTGTTTGGCCTTTTCCACATTGATCCCTCACTGAATCTAAAACTCACCGGAGACAAGCATGAAGATCAAGACCTTTGCATTGGTGGCTCTCGTTGCTGCTGCTGGTTTGGCCCAAGCCGAACCCAAGCAGCAGTTCTTCCCGGTGCTGTCCGGCCGCACCGGGCCGGTGGCGCCGAACGCAACGCCGTGGGCGAATGGCCATAACGACTATATGAAACTGGTCAATGCGCGCGGCGGCATCAACGGCGTGATGACCTTGGTGGAGGAATGCGAAACCGCCTACGCGACCGACCGCGGCGTCGAGTGCTATGAGCGCCTGAAGGGCAAGCATGGCGGCGCCACCGTGTTCCAGCCGCTGTCCACCGGTATCACCTTTGCGCTGACCGACAAGGTGCCGGCCGACAAGATCCCCTTGATTACCTCCGGCTATGGCCGCAGTGATACGGCGGATGGCGGCGTCTTCAAATGGAACTTCCCGCTGATCGGCCATTACTGGGTTGCCGGCGACACCGTGCTGCAGCACATTGCCAAAAAAGAAGGCGGCTGGGACAAGCTCAAGGGCAAGAAGATCGCCGTGGTCTTCCACGACAGCGCCTTCGGCAAGGAGCTGCTGCCCATCGTCACCGAGCGCTCAAAGATGCATGGCTTCGAGCTCTTGCTGCTGCCGGTGCCGGCGCCCGGTGTCGAGCAAAAGGCGATCTGGCTGCAGGTGCGCCAGCAAAAGCCCGACTTCGTGCTGATGCAGACCTGGGGCGTGATGACACCGACGGCGATCAAGGAGGCGGTTGCCACCGGTTACCCGCGCGAGAAGATGTTCGGCACCTGGTGGTCCGGCGCCGAGCCCGATCTGAAGGATGTCGGCGCCGCCGCCAAGGGCTATAGCGCGGTGATGATGCAGCATGGCGCCGAGCTGGCTTCGCCGGTGGTCAAGGAGATTCTCGACAAGGTCCACGCCAAGGGCCAGGGCAGCGGCCCCAAGGAGGAGGTCGGCAGCGTGCTCTATATGCGCGGCGCGGTCGGCGCGATGCTGGCGGTGGAGGGCGTGCGGGCGGCGCAGGAGCGCTTCGGCAAGGGCAAGCCCATGCTGGGTGAGCAGGCCCGCTGGGGCTATGAGAACCTCAACCTGACCCAGGCCAAGCTCGATGCGCTGGGCTTCAAGGGCGTGATGCGGCCGGTCTCGACCAGCTGCGCCGACCACCTCGGTGCCAACTGGGCGCGCGTCCACACATGGGACGGCGCCAAGTTTGTCTGGGCCTCGGACTGGTTGCAGGCCGATGAGCAGATCATCAAGCCGCTGGTCAAGGCCTCGGCCGATCGTTATGCGGCGGAGAAGAAGCTGACGCGCAGGACTCCCGAAGACTGCCAGTCTTGAGTACCCCATGAGCAGCCAAAACATACTGCTGAATGTCAACGGCATCGAGGTCATCTACAACCATGTGATCCTGGTGCTGAAGGGCGTGTCCCTGCAGGTCAGGGAAGGCGCGGTGGTGGCCTTGCTGGGCGGCAATGGGGCCGGCAAGACGACCACCTTGCGGGCGGTCTCGAATCTGCTGGCGGGCGAGCGCGGCGCGGTCACCAAGGGCAGCATCGAGCTGCGCGGCGAGCGCATCGACAGACTCTCAACCGCTGCGATGGTGGGCCGCGGCGTGATCCAGGTGATGGAGGGGCGCCACTGCTTTGCCCACCTCAGCATCGAAGAGAATCTGCTGACCGGCGCCTACACCCGCAAGGACGGCAAGGCCGCGATTGCCGCTACGCTGGACAAGGTCTACAACTACTTCCCGCGCCTGAAGGCCAGACGCAGCAGCCAGGCCGCCTACACCTCGGGCGGCGAGCAGCAGATGTGCGCGATCGGCCGAGCGCTGATGGCCAACCCGACCATGGTGCTGCTGGATGAGCCGTCAATGGGCCTGGCGCCGCAGATCGTCGAGGAGGTGTTCGAGATCGTCAAAGACCTGAATCAGCGCGAGGGTGTGAGCTTCTTGCTGGCCGAGCAGAACACCCATATGGCTTT
The DNA here is from genome assembly GCA_018780415.1 of Roseateles sp. Lineage (GTDB taxonomy): Bacteria > Pseudomonadota > Gammaproteobacteria > Burkholderiales > Burkholderiaceae_C > Paucibacter_A. The sequence goes on from JADMJQ010000138.1 coordinate 2,367, forward strand.
GCGCTATGCCGACCACGGCTACATCCTCGAGAACGGCCGCGTCGTGCTGGACGGTGCCGCGGCGGCGCTGCGTGAAAACGAGGACGTCCAGGAGTTCTATCTGGGCTTGGGCGGCACCGACGATGGCAGCCCGCGAAAGAGCTTCAAGGACGTGAAAAGCTATAAGCGCCGCAAACGCTGGTTGGCCTGAGTAGGGCTTGCCGTGGAGAACTTCGCCATGAATGACGACAACTTCTTCGCCCCGCCGGCCTTCAAACCGGACGAGGCGCTGACCCAGCTCAAGCGCGTGCTGCGTGATATCCGGCCCTTGAGCGAGCGCAACAACCAGTACAGCCTGCAGGGTCAGGTCGTGCTGGGGCTGAGCCTGACCGGCGCGGTCTTGCAGGCGCGTTTGGCCAAGCGCCCGGCGAGCAGCCCCGACTGGGAGCTGCGCGACTGCAAAAACAGCGCCGAAGTGCGCGCGCTGCAAGACGAAATCAAGCGCCGGGTGGCGCGCTGGACGGATGAGACGCTATGAGTGCGCCGCCGGGAGACCAGCCGTACTTTGATGAGCTGGAATGCCGCGATCCGCTGGCGCGCGAGTTGGCCTTGATGGCCGCATTGCCGGCGCAGGTCCAACATGCCATGGCGGCGGCGCCAGCCTTTGCTGAGTTGTTTGCCGGCCTTGATGCGGCCGGCGTGAACAGCCGCGCGGCCCTGGCGCGCTTGCCCGTCACGCGCAAGGCCGAGCTGCAGGCGCGCCAACAACGCTTGCGCGGCACCGATGCGTTGGGCGCGTTTGGTGGCTACTCGGCGATTGGCTGGGCGGCGCGCGGCGGGCGCGGTGCCAAGCGGGTATTCCAGTCGCCCGGCGGGGTCTATGAGCCAGAGGGGCAGGGGGCCGACTATTGGCGGGCGGCGCGGGCACTTTTTGCGGCAGGTGTGCGGGCCGGTGATTTGCTGCACAACAGCTTCAGCTATCACCTGACGCCGGCCGGCTCAATGATGGAGGGCGGCGCCCATGCGCTGGGTTGCACCGTCTTCCCGGCAGGGGTCGGCAACACCGAGCTGCAGCTGCAGGCGATCGCCGACTTGCGGCCGCAAGCCTATGTGGGCACGCCGAGCTTTTTGAGGATCTTGCTTGAAAAGGCCGCCGAGCTGGGCGTGCCGACGGCGTCTTTGAGCAAGGCGCTGCTCAGCGGCGAGGCGTTCACGCCGTCCCTGCGTGACTGGTTCTCGGCCCGCGGCGTAGCGGCCTACCAATGCTATGCCAGTGCCGATCTGGGCCTGATCGCCTATGAGACCAGCGCGCGCGAGGGCCTGGTGTTGGCCGAGGGGCTGATCGTGGAGATTGTGCGGCCGGGCTCGGGCGAGCCGTTGCCGGACGGCGAGGTGGGCGAGTTGGTCGTCACCAGCTTGAATCCCGACTACCCCTTGATTCGTTTCGGCACCGGTGACTTGTCCGCCGTCTTGCCGGGTCGCTGCCCGACCGGGCGCAGCAATACCCGCATCAAGGGTTGGCTGGGCCGCGCCGATCAGTCGGTCAAGGTGCGCGGTATGTTCGTGCATGCGGCCCAGGTGGCCGAGATCATGCGGCGCTTCCCGGCCCTGGGCCGGGCTCGCTTGGTGGTCGAGGGCGCGCTGGCGCAGGACCGCATGAGCTTGCACATCGAGGCCCGGGCCATGGCAGCCGTCGAGGGCCTGAGCGAGCAAATCGAGGCGGCGATCCGCGAGGTCACCAAGCTGCGCGGCGATGTCGTTTGGGCGGCACCGGGCAGCCTGGCCAATGATGGCTTGGTGATTGAGGACGCACGTAGCTACCAGTGAAATACCGGTGCGGCGGGATTCACGATGGCTTCGCTATAGTGCAGCTCGCCCCATTGATGGCGGCACTCACAGCTTCAGCACTTTTCAATCAAGGCCCGCTCCATGTCGATAGTTCAGAAAGCAAAAAAATCGCTCGCCTGGAGCGCCAGTTCATTGGTCTGTGCGGCTGTGCTTGCCTGCACGCTGGCCCCGAGCCTGGCGCATGCCGATGATGTCAGCGATGTGCAGGCGCTGCTGGCCAATGGCAATTCGGCCGCGGGGCTGAAGAAGGTCGACGAGTTGCTGAAGGCCAAGCCCACCGACGCGCGGCTGCGCCTGCAGCGCGGCATCGCTCTGTCCTTGCTGGGGCGCAACCCGGAAGCGATCGAGGTGTTCAAGAAGTTGGTCGCGAGCAACCCCGAGATGCCCGGTCCCTACAATAATTTGGCCGTGCTCTATGCCAACCAGGGTGACTACGAAAAGGCCCGCGAGTCGCTGGAGAAGGCGGTCAAGGCCAACCCCGGCTATGCCACCGCTTATCAGAATCTAGGCGATATTCATGCGCGGCTGGCCGAAAAGGCCTATGCCAAATCGCTGTCACTGGATAAGTCGGATTTGGCCTTGCCGCTGAAGATCGCGGCGGTGCAGAATATTTTTGAGCCCGGTGCGCCGGTTCGCGCTAGCGCGCCGCTGCCTGCACCGGCCAAGCCTGCGGCGATCGCAGCTGCAACAGCAACGCCGGCGCCGGCCAAAGCTCTTGTCGAACCGAGCAAGGCCGTTGACCCGCTGACCTCGGCCGTCATCAACAGCCTGGCCCATCAAACCAATAAGCCGGCGCAGCCCGCCGCTGTTGCCGCGGTTCCTGCGCTGGCCGTGGCGGCAAAACCGGCGTCGCCCGCTCCAGCGACCAAGGTCGAGCCTGCGGTCAATGACAGTCAGGCCATTCAAAAGGCGCTTGAGACCTGGGCGCAGGCCTGGAGCAAGCGCGATATCTGGGGCTATTTCGCCGCTTACAGCCCCGAGTTCAAGGGCAAGGCGGCCAGCCGCAAGGCCTGGGAGGCCGATCGCATCGCCCGCATTTCCAGCAAGAAAGAAATCAGCGTTGTGTTGAGCGATATCCAGGTCAAGCTCAGCGGCAACACCGCCACCGCCAGCTTCAAGCAGGACTACCGCGCCGACGCCTTGACGATGAAGAACGACAAGACCTTGACCCTGCAAAAGGGCAAAACTGGCGACTGGCAGATCTCGAGCGAAAGTTCTAACTGACCGAATCTACGGCGGGACGACTGAACGGTCGGCCCGGGCGCTGCGTCGTTATTTCTGAAAAAAGTGAGCAAAGCTATTGAATTGGCTGGTTTATCGGAAGTGATTTTTGCCCGATGCTGCGCCCAGTCGCGAGCCCCCGGTTTGCAGCACAGCGCGGCCTGCTTGCCGAAAGTTCTTGTTTGCTCCGCCATATTTTGAAAGGCTTGTTTGTGAAACGTATCGCCTTGTTTTTATTGACCAACCTGGGCGTGATGCTGGTGTTGGGCCTGGCCGTTCACCTGCTGGGCCTGAACCGCTTCCTCACCGCCAATGGCCTCAACCTGACCAGCCTCTTGGGCTTTGCGCTGGTGATGGGTTTCGGCGGCGCCTTTATCTCGCTGTTGATCAGCAAGCCGATGGCCAAATGGACCACCGGCGTGCAGCTGATCAATGACTCGGGTGACACCACCCATATGTGGTTGGTGACGACGGTGGAGCGCTTCGCCAGAACGGCCGGCATCAAGATGCCCGAGGTCGGCATCTACGCGGGTCCGCCGAACGCGTTTGCGACCGGCGCCTTCAAGAACTCGGCGCTGGTGGCGGTGTCCACCGGCCTGCTGGAGTCGATGAGCCGCGAAGAGGTGGAGGCCGTATTGGGCCATGAGGGCGCGCATGTGGCCAATGGCGATATGGTCACCATGGCCTTGATCCAAGGCGTTATGAATACCTTTGTGGTCTTCATTTCACGCGTGATCGGCTATTTGGTCGACAAGTTTGTGCTGCGCAATCAAAACGACGGCCCCGGCATGGGCTACTTCATCACCACCATCGTGATGGACATCGTCTTGGGTGTGGTGGCGGCGATGATCGTGGCCTGGTTCTCGCGCCAGCGCGAGTTTCGTGCCGATGCCGGTGCGGCCCAGCTGATGGGGCGCAAGCAGCCGATGATGAATGCCCTGGCCCGGCTGGGCGGCCTGGACCCTGGCGAGATGCCCAAGTCTATGCAGGCGATGGGCATCAGCGCGCGACCCAGCGGCTTGATGGCGCTGTTTTCCAGCCATCCGCCGATGGAGCAGCGCATAGCGCGGCTCAGGCAAGCGGGTCAGT
>JADMJQ010000138.1:6513-9390 GCA_018780415.1 Roseateles sp.
TGTGGCGCTGTGGGTGCTGTCCGCCGGCCTGATTTTGGCTGGCTTGGCCGGCACTGTTCTGCCCTTGCTACCGGGCACGATGCTGGTGCTGCTGGGCATCGTGCTGGGCGCCTGGATTGGTGACTTCCAAGCGGTGGGTTGGGGCACGATCGCGGTGGTGACGGCGCTGGCGCTGCTGGCCTGGGTGCTGGACTATGTGGCCGGCCTGCTCGGTGCGCGCAAGGTCGGGGCCAGCCGGCAAGCGCTGATCGGCGCCGCCTTGGGCACGTTGCTGGGCATATTCACCGGCTTGGTGGGCGTGCTGTTCATGCCGCTGCTGGGCGCGGCCGCCGGTGAGTATCTGGCGCAGCGCAACGAGGGCCGGGCGATCAAGGTCGGCGTGGCCACCTGGGTCGGCATGATGGTGGGCATGCTGGCCAAGGTGGTCTTGGCCTTCATGATGGTGGGCATCTTTATCGTCGCCTTGATCTTTTAGGCGACGCCATTTTCAGCTGACACGCAGCGGGATCGTCACCGGCCCGTCGTTGATCAAGCTGATCTGCATATCGGCGCCGAATTCACCGCTTGCGACCTCCGGGTGCTGGCTGCGGGCAAAGGCCAGGCAATGCTCATACAGGCGCCGGCCCTGCTCGGGCCGGGCCGCGCCGGTGAAGCTGGGCCGATTGCCGCCGCTGCAGTCGGCCGCCAGCGTGAACTGTGAAACGACAAGTAAGCCCCCGCCCACGTCTTGCAGGCTGAGGTTCATCTTGCCAGCCGCGTCGCCGAAGATGCGCAGCTTTAAGACCTTGTTGATCAGCTTCTCGGCCTGCGCCTCGCCGTCGCCGGGCTCGGCGCAGACCAGCAGCAACAGCCCTTGATCGATGGCGCCTATCACCTGGCCGGCCACTTCGACCTGAGCATGCCGAACTCGTTGCAGCACAGCAATCACAGCAGGCCCTTCGGATCGTCGAAATGGGCTTCTACGTCCATCGGCAGTAACTGAATACTTGCACGCAGCCCAGGTACGGCCTTCATCAAGGCCTGCTCGACCGCGCCACGCACGGTGGCGGCACGGCCCAAGTCCCAGCTCGAGGGCATATGCATATGCAGGTCGATATAGCGGCGCTGGCCGGCGTTGCGGGTGACGATGTGGTCGAAGCGAATGGTCTGGTGGGCGAAGTCGTCCAACACGGTTTGCACCGCCTGCATCGCCTCGGTGTCCAAGGCCTGATCCATCAGACCGTCGCTGGACTGCCGCACCAGCTGCACGCCCTCGCGCAAGATATTCAGCGCGACCAGGATGGCCAGCACCGGGTCCAGCCAGAGCCAACCGGTCAGCATCACGCCGATCAGTCCGGCCACCACGCCGGCCGAGGTCCAGACGTCGGTGAACATATGGCGGGCATTGGCCTCCAGCGCCATCGACTGGTGCTCGCGCGATTTGCGCAGCATCGCCCAGCCCAGTGCGCCATTCAGGCCTGAGCTGATCACGGCCAGCGCGATCCCGATGCCCAGCGCGTCGACCGGCTGGGGGTCGAGCAAGCGCTGCGAGGCGGCCCAGATGATGCCGACGCCGGCGGCGATGATCAGCACGCCTTCGAAGCCACTGGAGAAATACTCGGCCTTGTGGTGGCCGTAGGGGTGCTCGGCGTCGGGCGGCCGGGCGGCGATGGTCACCATCGCCAGCGCGAACATCGCGCCGGCCAGATTGACCAGCGACTCCAGCGCATCGGCGGCCAGGCTGACCGAGTCGGTCCACCACCAGGCGCCGGTTTTGAGAACAATGGTGGCCAGGGCGACCCCGACCGATAACTTCAGATAAGCGCTGACTTGCATGGCGCTATTGTCGCCGCCGCCCAGGCTCTACTCAGGGCGTTGTGTCCAAGCCTATGGTTTTCGCGACTTTGCCCTGCTCATCCAGCAGCTGGATGCTGGGTTTGCCGTCGGCGCTGACAGTCAGCAGCATGCGGGTGCGACCCTGGGCATCGGCCAGGGAGAGGGCCGATGCCTTGTCCCGCGTGGTGCCCAGGCGCACCCGATTGGCGGGCATCAGGCCCTGGTCGCGCATCTCCTGCATCGCTTGGCGCCGCTCGGGTGCTTTCATTTTGTCGATTTCGTCAAAGCGCTGCATACGCTGCTTGACGTCCATCAGTGCGTGCGAGGGTTCGTCGTTGATCTGCAAATGGGTCATGGCCTCGCCGCCTTGCTCGGCATGCAGCAGCTGCAGCACCTGATCCTGGCGGAAACGGTCGAAGGTCAGGCTCAGGCCGGCATCGGGCTTGCCATTGGCGCCGACGCTGCCTTTCTGGATCAGGCCGCCGCTCTCCGTGCCCTCGTCGTTGACGAACAGCATGCCGGCAAAGCTGCGCCGGTCCGGGCGCGCAATCTCCTGGCCCTGCCAGGGCAGGCCGGGGAACTGGCTGCGGTTGGAGATCACCAGGCGCAGCGTGCCGTCCGGTTCGCGCACATTGATGCGGCCGACGTCGATCTCCTCGAATTTGGTCGGCGGGGCCTTGGCGCCGGACAGCAGGGTGATCGCAATGATGGCGGTGGCGGTGGCCGTGCAACCGCTCAAAAAGGCCGTTAGTTTTGACATCAGGAGTTCTCTGTTTTGTTTGGTTTCAGACCGCCCATCCCTCCGGGGGGCAGCCGGATTCTGACCGATTTTTCTCGGACTTCGGCCGGGCCCTGTGGCCTAGCGTCACCCTACAATGCGCGGCAGTCTCAGCCCCTTTTGTTCACCCGCCATAAAGCCCGCCATGACGAACGATACCGCCGCATTACACAGCACCGATGTCTCCCATATCGCCCCGCGCGAGAAGGCCGAAATCCTGTCGCAGGCGCTGCCCTATATCCGCAAGTTCCACGGCAAGACCATCGTCATCAAGTACGGCGGCA
>JADMJQ010000036.1 GCA_018780415.1 Roseateles sp.
GTCATAGGCCAGGAAGGCCTTGAACTTGCGGCGGGTCTTGTTGGAGACGAAGTTTTCCAGCAGCGCGGTCTTGCCCTCGGCCAGCAGTTTTTGCATCTGCGCGACCTCGATGGGCTGCTGCAGGATGATCTTGCCGCTCTTGAAGTCGCAAGTCACCGCAGCACCCACAGCATGCTCACATAAATAGTTAGCCCCATGCTCATAGACATGACCTTGGCACTTGGGGCATGCGCCCAGCGAGGTCTGCGCGCTGAAGTCGACCGGCTCGCCGTCGCCCTCGGCCTTTTTGGCATCTTCGCCAAAGTCGAATTCGAGCTTCCAGTTATTGATCTCGTCGTCATGCACCAGGGCCAGCTCGGCGGTGAAGGGCCAACCGGCCTTGGAGCGGAAGCCTTCCAGCGGGCCGATCTTCTTGTCGGTCAAGAACTTCTCGACCTCATGCAACTCGAAGCTGCGCCCGCCGGGGATCTTGCCGATGGAGAAGCCACAGCCTTCGGCCGCGCCGCCAGCGCCCGTACAGGTGTAGCGGCGGTAGTTCTCCTTCACCACGCCGCCGCATTTCGGGCAAGGGGCTTTCAGGGTCGCGTAATCACCCGGGATGGTATCGCGGTCATATTCCTTGGCCTTCTTGACGATGCGCTCGGTCATCTCGGCGATTCGGCCCATGAACTCGTCGCGCTTCAGGCGGCCTTTCTCCATCTCGGCGAGCTGAAACTCCCACTCGCCGGTCAGCTGCGGATTGGTCAGGATCTCCACATCGAGGCCGCGCAAAAGCGTCATCAGCTGGAAGGACTTGGCGGTGGGAATCAGCTCACGGCCTTCGCGCAGCATGTACTTCTCCATGATCAGGCCTTCAATCGTCGCCGCACGGGTGGCTGGCGTGCCCAGGCCCTTCTCGGTCATGGCCGCGCGCAGCTCCTCGTCGTCGATCAGCTTGCCCGCCCCTTCCATCGCCGACAGCAGCGTAGCCTCGGTGTAGCGAGCCGGCGGCTTGGTTTGCAAACTTTTGACATCGACGGACTCGGTGCGCACCACTTCGCCGGGGGCCACCGCGACCAGGTTGGCGTCGTCTTCCTGCACTTCCTTGCCATAGACGGCCAGCCAACCCGGCTTGACCAGGATCTTGCCGTTGGTCTGGAAGTTCAGTTCCTGACCTTGTGCCTTGACGGTAGAGATACGCGTCGTGACCATGAATTCGGCCGGCGGGAAGAACACGCCCAAGAAGCGCTTGACCACCATGTCATAGAGCTTGGCCTCGATCTCGCTGAGGCTTTTGGGCGCCTGCAGGGTCGGGATGATGGCAAAGTGATCCGACACCTTGGCGTTGTCAAACACCTTCTTGGTCGGCTTGATATAGCCTTCCTTGAGCGCCTTGCGGGCGTGCACCGACAGCTCGCGCAGCGGGCCCGGCATGTCCTCGTTGGCGATCATCTCGGCGGTCTGCTTGGCCACCGCCAGATAGTCCTCGGGCAAATAGCGCGAGTCGGTCCGGGGGTACGTGAGGACCTTGTGCTTTTCGTACAGGGCCTGGGCCAGGCTCAGCGAGGTCTTGGCCGAGAAGCCG
>JADMJQ010000301.1 GCA_018780415.1 Roseateles sp.
CAACGATATAGGCTGGGCGATCCGCAAACGCCGCTATCAGGAGAAGCCGAATCTGCGCTACTCCAAGACTGCCGATCTGCTCTGCGAGCTGGGCCGTTATGGCCAGAAGACGCAGGCCGGCTGGTATGACTACCAAGTGGGCAAGCGCGACGCGATCCCGTCGCCCGTGGTGATTGAAATGTTGGACAAGCACCGCGCCGCCCTTGGCATCACGCCGCGCAAGATCAGTGATGACGAGATCGTCCATCGCCTGGTCTACGCCCTGGTCAACGAGGCCGCCCATCTGCTGGAGGAGGGCATCGCCCAGCGCGCGTCCGATGTGGACATGGTCTATCTGACCGGCTACGGCTTCCCGCTCTGGCGCGGCGGGCCGATGTGCTACGCCGACCAGGTGGGGTTGTTCAACGTCGTGCAGGCGATGAAAAAATTCGCCAAGAATCCGCTCGATGACGCCGAGTTTTGGACGCCGGCGCCGTTGCTGGCGCGCCTGGTGGCCGAAGGCAAGACATTCAATTAACAGAGATCAGATCATGACTAAAGCCGTCATCGTTTCAACCGCCCGCACTCCCCTGGCCAAGAGCTGGAAGGGCGCTTTTAATATGACCCATGGCGCCACCTTGGGCGGCCATGCGGTGCAGGCCGCCGTCGCGCGGGCTGGCATTGAGGCCGCGGACGTCGAAGATGTGGTGATGGGTTGCGCCTTCCCGGAAGGTGCGACCGGCAACAATATCGCGCGCCAGATCGCGCTGCGTGCCGGTCTGCCCATCACGGTCGGCGGCCTCACCATCAACCGCTTTTGTTCCAGCGGCCTGCAGTCGATTGCGATGGCCGCCCAGCGCATCATCGCCGGCGAGGCTGATGTGTTCGTGGCCGGCGGCGTGGAGAGCATCTCCTGTGTGCAGAACGAAGCCAATCGCCACATGATCCAAGACCCCTGGCTGCTCAAACACAAGCCCGAGATCTACTGGAGCATGCTGCAGACGGCCGAGAACGTGGCCCAGCGTTACCAGATCGCCCGCGAACGGATGGACGAATACGGCGCGCAAAGCCAGCAGCGCGCCTGCGCGGCTCTTGCCGCCGGGCTTTTTGCCGAGGAGATCGCCGCCATCACCGTCACCATGGGCGTGGCCGACAAGGTACGTGGCCTGACCACGCGTGAAGTCACCGTTAGCGCGGACGAAGGCCTGCGCGAAGGCACGACCTATGAGGGTATCAAGGATCTGCGCTCGGCCTTGCCCGGCGGGGTGGTGACGGCCGGCAATGCCAGCCAGTTCTCCGACGGCGCCGGTGCTTGCGTGCTGACCAGCGAGCGCTATGCCGAGGCCCATGGCCTGAAGCCGCTGGGCCGTTTCCTGGGCTTCGCCGTGGCTGGTTGTGAGCCGGACGAGATGGGCATCGGCCCGGTCTATGCGATTCCGAAGGTCTTGAAGCGCCTGGGCCTGACGGTCGCCGACATCGACCTCTGGGAGCTGAACGAAGCCTTTGCGGTGCAGGTGCTGTACTGCGCCGACACCTTGGGCATCCCCATGGACAAGCTCAATGTCAACGGCGGCGCGATCGCGG
>JADMJQ010000228.1 GCA_018780415.1 Roseateles sp.
GGCGGGCCGAGACAACGAAGCGCGGAAAAGCGACTGGCGAATCGCTGCTCCGGGCACCGAGCTGACCAACACGAGCAAGTTCGCCGTTTGAGCCAGCGGCGCAACGAAGCTATTTCGCAACTTGTGAAAACTATCGTTGGACCTGTCAGCGCACGCGACCCGCGTTGCCTGGCTTTGCTCAGCGCCTGCTCTTTGAATTCACGCTCAGTCCGGCAGACCAAGCCCAAGGTCACTCAGCTTTTTCGCGTAGGCGTCCCTGCGCTTGGCTGCTTTGTTTGCGGCATCGGTGGCGGCCTGTATGGCTTTGGGACCCTTTTTCGCGACCGTTTGAATCAGCCCGAACTTGTGCGCCGCGTCGGCCTGCGCCCTTCGGAAGGTGGCGATGAGTGCGGCATGGGCAGTAGATGGCTTCACAAGGACCTCAATGTCAAATGATGCTATTTTCAACCTTGCCCTGGACACGGCTGCCTAGCCGAGCCAGCGCCGTCACGCCACGCCACAGCACCACCAGATCAGCCCCCTCCTTGATGCCCTCAATCCAACTTTCAACCACAGCAACTAACCAGGCTCAGCCCTGGCGTTCGATAGCTTCGGTTCAGCAGCTCTATATCCGCGACCGTCAATCAGCCAAGCCACGGCCGGTTGCCGAAGCGCTGGCCATCACCGATGCCGGGCTCCGGGGTGACCGGCACGCCAATCCGCTGTCGCCGCGCCAGCTGTTGATCGCCAGCGCTGACACGTATCGGGATTTGCGCCTGCCGGCGGCCGTGCTGCGCGAGAACCTGCTGATCGACTTCCCGACGCAACAGCTTGCCTCGGGCAGTCTCTTGCGGGTCGGCCGCGAACTTGTGCTTTGGATCACCTTCCAGTGCGAACCCTGCACGCTGCTTGACCGGCGCCAGCCCGGGGTGGTCAAGGCCTTGGACGGGCGCCGTGGCGTTCTGGCGCGGGTTCTGCGCGGCGGAACCGTCCGCGTCGGTGATCCGATCCACCACTTCGCCTCGAGCATTCCGCCGATGAGCGACGCCTGGCAGGACCGGGTTGTGCAGGTGATGCGAGAGGTCCCCCAAGACAAGATGCTTGAGTACGGCCAACTTGCGGACTTGGCCGGCGTCGCCAAGTCCTGTTGCCGCGCCTTCCCCCGCCTCTTGGCCAATCGCTGCCCGGAGCTGGCGCAGCGCGCACAGAGCGGCACACGGCTCAGCCCTGAGCAAGGCTGGCGCGGCTCCGAACTGTTCGAGGTCCGCAATTACCTACCGGACCTACGGCTCAACGCGTGACGGCCGCACCAGGGTTTTGCTTCAACGCGACAGCAACTGCAGCAGCCCGCGATTGAGCGAGTCCAGCACCCAGCTGCTGCCGTCGGCGCGCACGCCCAGCGTGTTGCTGAGCGCAAAGTAGGCGCTGCGGCCGTCCTGCTCCAGCACCACCAGGCCCATAAAGCCCTTGTCGGCGCCGCTGTGAATCAGGGCCTTGCGACCGTTGATTTGGGAGCCTTCCCAACCCAGCGCATAGTCGCCCGTCTTCAGCTCGCGCAAGCGCTGCCCATAGGCGGGCGGCAGCTGGTGGGCGCGGCCCTGCAGCGCGCGCTGATGCTCGGCCAACCAGCGCGCGTAGTCGGCCGGGCTCATCCAGACATCGCCGGCCGGCTTGATGGCGTCGACCCAGGGCTGCAGCTCGGGTGGGTACTCGCTCACCGGCTGCAGCTGCGCGGCTGACGCACCCTCATAGCCGGTGGCCGCCTGCGCCGGCTTCAGCCAGGTCGGCCGCAGGCCACGCGCCTCGGCCCATTGCCGCAACAGGGAAGCAAAGTCCTGGCCGGTGGCAGCCTCCAACATGGCGCCGGCGACGATATAGCCGGCATTGGAATAGACAAAGTCCTGCCCCGGCTTGGCCGCCGGCGCCAAGCTCATCGCCCATTGCGCCAGCCAGCGGCGCCGGCCCGACTCGGTCGCGGGCGGCGGCTCGGCCCGGGTTTGCAGGTAGTCGGCCAGCTTTTCCAGATCGGCCGGCTCGTTCAGGGCAGGCAGGCCGCTGCGATGGTCCAGCAGTTGGGCCAAGGTGACATGGGCATAGGCGCCTTGTTGCAAGGCCGCGAGCTCGGGCAGCAGCTCGGCCGGCCGGCTGTCCCAGCGCAGCCGCCCCTGCTCCACCCAATGGGCCAGCAGCGCCGCCGTCATCGACTTGGACAGCGAAGCGAGCTGGAACATCTCGCTACCCTGCAGCGCCGGGCCGGCGACGGCGGACTTGCCGGCCGCGCCCAGGTAGAGTTTTTCGGTGCTGGCCTGCTGGCTGGCATAGACGGCGCCCACCAAGCCTTCCGCCACCGAGGCGTCGGCGCGTTCGCGCAGGGCTTGGTTCTCGGTCAGCAGAATGGGATTGCGCAGCTCGTCGCCCTCGGCGCCGCCGCAGGCGCTGAGGCCAGCGGCCAGGCATAGCGCGCCCGTCAGGGTTAACAAGGTTTTGGCCAGGGCGGCGCGGCGCTTTATCAAGTGACACATGGCGGGCAAAAGAAGTGAAGGAGGCCGCCATTGTGGAAATTGCGCTCTAAAGAAGCCCTAAAGAAGGCCTCAGCTGGCCCCATCCAGCTCGATGAAAAAGCCCAGGCCACGCCCTTGTAGCCCGGTGCCCAGGCGCAAACCAGCGCCCAAGCGGGTGACTGCATGGCTGACGATGGTCAGCCCCAAGCCGCTGCCCGGCTCGCCGGAGGCGGGGCCGCGCCAAAAGCGATCAAAGATCCGATCGTGATGCTCGGGCGCAATGCCCGGCCCATCGTCCAGCACGGCCAGTGTGAAGCTCCCCGGCCGCTCGCCACCCCGTTCTGCAATCTGCAGCTCTACATGCTGAGCGCCGTAGCGCAGCGCGTTGTCGACCAGGTTCTGCAAGATCGACTGCAAGGCTTGCGCCTCGCCCCGCCAAAACAGGGGCTGGGTCGCTTGCAAAGACAGGTTCACCCGGCGGCGGCGCGCGTCCGGGTGGGCGTGGCGCAACACCTCGCTGGCCAACTCGTACAAGTCCACCCGCTGCGTCGCGCCGGGACGGTCGGGGTCCAGCGCCGACAAATCCAGCAACTGCTGGCCCAAATGGGCGGTGCGTTGCAGGCCCAGCTGCAGAGCCTGGGCGGCCTCGGTACGGCTGGCGTCGTCCGGGCTGCGCAGCAGCACATGGGCCTGCGCACCCAAGGCCGCCAGTGGTGTGCGCAGCTCATGGGCGGCATCTTGCAGAAAGGCACGTTCCTTGGCCAGGTGCTCGCTCAGCCTTGCCAGCAGCGCATCAAAAGCGCGCGCCAGCGGCTGCAGTTCGGCATAGTGCAGATCTAGCCCGAGGGGGCGCAAGTCTTTGCGGAAATCCAGGCCCTCAATGCGGCGGGAGAAACTGCGCAGCGGCTGCAGACCGCTGCGCACCGCCAGCCACAAGGTCAGCAGCAAAACCGGCAAGGCAATCAGCAATGACGCCACCACTTGGCCGAGCAGCCAGCGCAGCAGCTCGGCATCGGTGGGCAGCGGGTCCAGCACGGCCAAGGTCCAGCGCCGGCCCTGGGCGATATAGAGCGCATGCGGCCGGCCGGCCAGATCGAGCCGGCTCAGCTGGGGCGCTTGCGCAGGCAAGGCCCGGCCCTGCAGCGCTGCGCTGCTCTCATAAACCAGACTGCCATCCGGGCGAGCGAGCCGCAGCCAGACCTCGCCGCTGACCTGGCCGCTTTGCTGACGCAAGAGCTTGAGCTCGCTGGCAAAGCCACGCAGCGCGGCCGTCGCGGCGGCGGCATCGTCGAGCTCGTCCAAGCCCTTGAGCAATAAGGAACCGAGCTGGGCGGCGTTCGAGCTCTCGGCCAATTGGCTGCGCGCGGTCCAGTAATTCACGGTGATGACCAGCACCGTGATCAGTACGAATGCCAACAGCAGCGCCGCCACCAGCCGGCGCCCCAAGCTGCGCTTCATAGCGACTCCAGCCAGTAGCCGACCCCCGCCAAGGTGCCGATGCGCTCGGCGCCGATCTTGCGGCGCAGATTGCTCATATGCACTTGCAGCGCGGCAATGTCCAGCGCCTCGCCCAGGGGCTCCAACCGTTGCGCCAAGGTGTTACGGGCCACCACGTCGCCGCCGCCTTGCGCCAGGGCCAGCAGCAGCTGAAACTCGCGCGGCGTCAGCTTCAGCGGCTGGCCGTCCAGCTGGGCGACGCCCTTGCGGGGCAGCAGACAAAGCGCGCCGAAATGCCAGGTCTCGCCCGCCTGGGCCGCGCTGCGCCGCAGCACCGCCCGCAAGCGCGCCAGCAACTCGGCAATCTCGAAGGGCTTGACCAGGTAGTCGTCGGCGCCGGCGTCCAGGCCGCCGAGCCTGTCGTCCAAGCCGCCACGCGCGGTGATCACAATCACCGGCGTCGTGCTGTGCGCCAGCCGCCAGCGCTGCAGCAGCTGCAGGCCGCTGCCGTCGGGCAGACCCAGGTCCAGCAAGGCGGCGCTGCAAGCCGGGTCATCCAGCCGCAGCGGCGCATCGGCGGCACGGCGCAGCCATTCGACGCTGAAACCGTCCAGCTGCAAGGCCTGGACCAGGGCCCGGCCCAGATCCAGATCGTCCTCGATCAGCAGGATGTGCATAGGCCGATGTGCTGCAGGTTTTTGCGCAGGGCGTCAACAGAACTCGATTTCGATTTCATGGGGGCCCGGTGCGCGCAATAAGAGGGTTGGGCCGGTATTTTGCGCCATGGCCAGGCCCGGCTTGTCACCACCGTTTCACGCGGCGCTGTCACGCTTTTGCCTTCGAATTCACCGGTGAACGCTGATGCCCTCCGGCTTCTATCTATTGATCGCGGCACAGTTCGCCTCGGCCTTGGCCGACAACGCCCTCTTGATCGTCATCATTGCCAGGCTGCAGGAGCTGAATCTGCCCGGCTGGTGGGCGCCGATGTTGAAGTTCGGCTTCACGATTTCCTATGTGGTGCTGGCTCCGTTTGTCGGCCCGCTGGCGGACGCCGTGCCGAAAGCGCGGCTGATGGCCTGGATGAATGGGGTCAAGCTGCTGGGCGTGCTGGCCCTGGCCCTGGGCATGCACCCGTTCGCGGCCTTTGCCGTGGTCGGTTTCGGCGCGGCCGCCTATGCGCCGGCCAAGTACGGCCTGGTGACCGAGCTGGTCGGGCCGCAGCGCCTGGTGCTGGCGAATGGCTGGCTGGAGGTCAGCGTGGTCTGCGCGGCGCTATTCGGCACCGTGTTGGGCGGCCTGCTGGTCAGCCCCTGGTTGCTGGGCTTGAGCGGCTTCAGCGCGGCGCAACAAGGGCTGCAAGGCTTGGACTGGCTGACGCCGAGCCGGCTCAGCCTGTCGATCGCCCTGCTCTTGCTGGTCTATGCCCTGGCGGCCCTGCTCAACCTGGGCGTGCCGGACAGCGGCGCGCGCTACCCGACGAGCGGCATGCATCCGCGGCGTTTGTGCCGAGACTTCTGGCAAGCCAACCGGCGGCTCTGGGCCGATGCCGACGGCGGGCTCTCTTTGGCGGTGACCACGCTGTTCTGGGGCGTCGGCGCAACGTTGCAGTTCGCGGTGCTGCGCTGGGCCGCCGACGTGTTGCGGCTGCCGCTGTCGCAGGCGGCCTATTTGCAGGCAGCGGTGGCGGTCGGCGTGATCGCTGGCGCGGGTATCGCCGGGCGCTGGGTGCCGCTGCATGCGGCCAAGCGGATGCTGGGCTTTGGCGTGCTGCTGGGGCTGTTCATTCCGGCCATTGCCAGCGCCGACTCGTTGGCTGTGGCGATCCCGCTGCTGGTGCTGGTGGGCGCCGTCGGCGGGCTGATGGTGGTGCCCTTGAACGCACTGTTGCAGCATCGCGGCTACTGCTTGCTCAGCGCCGGCCGCTCGATTGCCGTGCAGGGCTTCAACGAGAACGCCAGCGTGCTGGGCATGCTGGCCCTCTACGCCGGGCTGTTGGCGCTGGACGTCTCCATCGTCAGCGTGATGTGGGGCTTTGGCCTGTGCATCGCCGCTTTGATGAGCTTGTTGATCTGGGCGGCGCAGCGCCGCAGCGGCGCGGTTAAACCGTGCGCTGTTTAGAGGCGACGATGGGGGAGCGGTAGGGCTGATCGGCGCGGTGGATCACCGAGTCGAGCACGCCCTCGAAGCGGGCGACGATGCTGCTCCAGTCCAGCGCCTGGGCGGTTTCGCTGGCCGCCTCACCCATGCGCCGGCGGCCGGCGGCATCGGCGGCCATCTCGACCGCAGCTTGCACAAAGCCGGCCGCGTCATCGATTTCCACCACGCGACCGTTCACACCGCTGCGGATCAGCTGAGCAGCCGCCGCGTAATTGAAGGCGACGACGCCCAAGCCGCTGGCCATCGCCTCGGTGGTGACGTTGCCGAAGGTCTCGGTCAGGCTGGGGAACAAGAACAGATCGGCGCTGGCGTAATGCGCCGCCAGATCCTCGCCCTTGCGCTGGCCAACAAAAATCGCCTGCGGCAGCTGCTGCTGCAAATCGGCCTGCTGCGGGCCGCTGCCGACCACCACCAGCTTGGCGCGAGCATCGTTCTTGCTGATCGCCTCGAAGGCGGCCACCAGGGCGGGCAGGTTCTTCTCCGGCGCGATGCGGCCGACATAGACCACCACCAGATCATCGGGCGCCACACCCCATTGCTCGCGCAGCGCCTGGCTGCGCCGCAGCGGCGAGAACTGCTGCACGTCGACGCCACGTGACACCACGCTCAGATTCTTGAAGCCGCCGGCCTCCAGATCACGCCGCAGCGCCTCGGTCGGCACCATCGTCGCTTGCGTGCGGTTATGGAATTTGCGCAGGTAAGCCATGATGGGCTTGTAGAGCCAGCCGATGCCGTAATGCCGACTGTAGGCGTGGAAATTGGTGCGGAAGTCCGAGCAGACCGGCAGCTTCAGATGCACGGCCGCCTGCAGCGCCGACCAGCCCAAGGCGCCCTCGGTGGCAATGTGCACAACGTCGGGCCGGTTCAGCGACCACAGCTGCACCAGGGCACGCTTGGACGGCAGGCCCATGCGCAGATTCGGGTAGCGCGGGATCGGCAGGCCGCGCATCAAGACCTCGTGGAAACGCACGCTGGTCTCGGCCGCATCGCTGGCGTCCTGGCGTGGCCGTATCAGTTGAACATCGTGGTTACGCGCATGCAGACCCTCGACGATACGGGCAATCGTCATCGCCACGCCGTTGACCTCGGGCGGGTAGGTCTCCGTCACGAAGGCGATGCGCAAAGAGCGCTGCGCCGCAGGGTAGTTATCCACCAGGATGCCATTGGGTGCGGTCGTAACGTTCTTCATGGGCGCATAGTGCACCCCGCGCATAACAGTTCGATGACAGCCACCGAATTACCCGCCGCATTCGTCGTCACAGAATTTTCATGCAGCGTCGTCACCATCTGTCACCGGAACCCGGCAGCACCATCCCGGCGCTGCGGGCCGCGACACATCATCATTGTTCGAGGACGCCTGTGAGAGACATCCTGAAAAACCTTGCCGAGACACTGCGAGTCCAGCGCTGGGATGACCACCGCTACTACCACCACAGCCGCATCAACCAGAGCCTGCATCTGCTCAGCGCGATCTTCTTTCTGATCTCGTATGCGATGTTGTTCTTCAACCCGGCGATGGCCGCGCTGCTGGCCTGGACCGTCTCGATGACCAGCCGCCAAGCGGGGCATTTCTTCTTCGAGCCGCGTGGTTATGACCACATCAATCAGGCCAGCGACGAGCACAAGGAAGAAATCAAGATCGGCTACAACATCCAGCGCAAGATCGTGTTGTTGGCGATCTGGGTGGCGATTCCCGCCGCGCTGTGGCTGCAGCCGTCTCTGTTCGGCCTGATCCAGCCGGCCACCGATCTGCAAGGCTGGCTGCATGATGTGGGCATCGCCTGGTTGGCGCTCGGCGCGGCCGGCTTGATCTTCCGCGTCCTGCAGCTGTGGGTGCAGCAGGACCTGATGACGGGCGTCGCCTGGATGACCAAGATCCTGACCGACCCGTTCCACGACATCATGCTGTATCACAAGGCGCCGCTGTACCTGCTGCGTGGCGAGTTGATCGACCCGATGAACCATGTTGCGCATGATTTGAATGCGAAGCACGGCTGATTGAACCGAGATGCTCCGCGTGCTCTGCGCTTGCTCTGCGCCCTCTGCGTCCAACTGAAGACGGACGCTGAGTCCGCTGAGGCGCAGAGAATCGCAGAGAGAGCGAGAGTGGTTGAAGTACCTTGCTGAACAAATTAGGACTTACCGCTCCACAGCTGCTGCAGCATCTCCTTCAGCAAGCCGCGCTTGATGGCCTTGTTCGTCAGCGCGGCATCGGCCTCCCACCAGCCCTCGGCCCGCATCGTTTGCGCCGCCTTGACAAAACGCTGCGTGACTTGATCGAAGTCCGCATCGCTGTAGTTGAGGCTGAAGATCAAGCGGCCCGTGCCCACCCAACTCAAGGCCAGCCCTTGCTCGCGCAAATAGAACTGCAACATCCAGTTGTAGCGCGAGGGCTCGGTGTAGAACACCGTCCAGATCGACTGCATATGCGCAACCCGTACCGGCAAGCCCGCGCTCTGCAGCGCCGCATTGAAGCGTTCGGCGCGCGCATTCCAGCGCTCGTCGAGGCCCGCGTAAATCTCCTTGATGGCGGGACTTTCAAGCCGGTCCAAAAACACCTTCATCGCCCCCATCACATAGGGATGGGAATTGAAAGTGCCGCGCGCAAAGCAGATATCGGCCGGCCGCTCTTCGCGAAAGCGCTTCATCAGCGCCCGCTTGCCGCAGACCACACCGACCGGCAGGCCGCCGCCCAGGGTTTTGCCATAGGTGACCATGTCGGCGCGCACGCCGAAATAGTCCTG
Source organism: Roseateles sp. (assembly GCA_018780415.1). Taxonomy (GTDB): domain Bacteria; phylum Pseudomonadota; class Gammaproteobacteria; order Burkholderiales; family Burkholderiaceae_C; genus Paucibacter_A. The sequence goes on from JADMJQ010000228.1 coordinate 8,819, forward strand.
CGCGCCGCCGGGGGCGAGGCGAAAACCCAGGAACACCTCGTCGAAGATCAAGACAATGCCGCGCTCGCTGCAGACTTGGCGCAGGGCCTTCAGCCAGGCGGTGTAGGCGGCACGGTCATAGCCCGCGCTGCGGCCACTGTCCAACAGTTGCGAGTCGCCCGGCGCGCCCTTGTTCGGGTGCAAGGCCTGCAGCGGGTTGATCAAGACGCAGGCGACATCCTTGCGCGTGCGCAGCACTTGCAAGCTGCGCGCGTCCATCTCTTGCAGCGTGTAGGTCTCACGCGGCGGCAGCGGGTTGCCGGGGCCGGGCTGCACGTCCTCCCACCAGCCGTGGTAGGCGCCGCAG
>JADMJQ010000224.1 GCA_018780415.1 Roseateles sp.
TTACTTGGTCAGGATCAGCTTGCCCAACGCCGTCAGCCGCAGCCGGTAGAGCTGGGCGCCATGCTGAATTTCAATTTCGCGCTCACTGCCCAGCAATACTGCGCTGCTGATGCGTTTACGCGCCGGGTTGTCGGCTTCCGGGGGCGAGTCCTGGAGATGGGCGCCATCTTCCAGATGCGACGAAAGGGCAGCGACCGGCTCAGTGCTTGTAGATGTTTGCATGCCCGCATCTTAAATGCGAATGATTCGTACTGGCAATAAAAACTTGAGCCGCCCCACTATTTGGTTCGAAGGGGTTGAGAACGCGTCCTATGCAGAGCAAAAACTTGTGGCTTTGCTTTGGTGAAGCTCGGCCGCCAAGCACAATGTCGTTCGACCAACCAAGGAGACGGCGATGCAAGGTGATGCAAAAGTTTTGGAGTATTTGAACGCGCAGCTGAAGATCGAGCTGACGGCGATCAATCAGTATTTTCTGCACTACAGGATGCTGAAGAGCTGGGGCTTCGAGCGTTTGGCCAAGCATGAGCATGACGAGTCCATTGAGGAAATGAAGCATGCCGACAAGCTGATGGATCGCATCTTGATGTTGGAGGGACTGCCGAACTTGCAGGACTTGGGCAAGCTCTATATTGGCGAGAGCGCCGTCGAGGTCTTGCACTGCGATTTGAAGCTCGAGGCAGGTTCGCAGCCCGGGCTGAAGGAGGCGATCGCCCACTGCGAGACGGTGCGCGACTATGTATCGCGCGAGGTGCTGGCCAGCATCCTCAAGGATACCGAGGACCATATCGACCATCTGGAGACTCAGATCGGGCTGGTGGCGCAGGTGGGTGAGCAGAACTGGCTGCAGTCGCAGATGGGTAGCGCATCCTGAGCCTCAAATGAGCGAAGCAAAGCCCGGTGATTCGGATGGCTTTTTGAACGACATTGAGAAACATTCGCATTTGCGATAAAGTCCAGGCAACTCAACCCGAGTTGCCTTTTTTTCGACTCGCTCATGATTGTTTGTCTGTGCCGCCGAATCTCCGATCGCGACATCCGCAGCCAGGTGGCGTCCGGCGTCAGCAATTTCGAACTGTTGCAGGACGAAACCGGCGTGGCCTCGGCCTGCGGTTGCTGCCACGACTGTGCGCGGGAAGTTTTTGACGCGGCCATGCTCAAGAGCGGCGCTTGCCAGGGTGGCGGATGCCAAGTGGCTGTCAGCCCGGTGGTGATGTACCGAAGCTGAGGCTCAGCCAGCCGAATCAGACGGCAAAGCGCCCGCGTAAATAGTCAACAATCGCGCCCGATTCGCTCAGCCATTGCACCGAGCCATCGGCACCGGTGATCCTCAGGCAGGGCACCTTGGTGGCACCCGAACCCTGCAACAGGGCTGCGCGATTGCTCTCATCATGCTGGGCATCCAGGCGCGCTATCGGCAGCGCCAAGGCATCCATCTCCCGCCTGACCTTGATGCAGAACGGGCAGGTCTTGAACTGATACAGAGCCAAGCTGGCGCATTGTGCGTCGACCTCGGCTTGCCGCTCGGCGCTGCGCTGCAAGGCTGCGGGGCGAGTCAGGCGTTCCTTCAGCAGCATGATGGGCCCAAGCAGGGTGCGCAGCGTTCTGAAGAAGAAACGGATCAGTGGCTTCATGGGCAGGGGGGTAAAAAACGATCGGCTATGAAAAAACCCCCAACACCTTGGAAGATGCTGGGGGTTTAGTTTGGCTCCTCGACCTGGGCTCGAACCAGGGACCTACGGATTAACAGTCCGGCGCTCTACCAACTGAGCTATCGAGGAACAGAGCCTCAGATTATAGACCAGTTTTTATAGGCTTTACAAGTGGTATTCCAAGCTCGCCCGGAAAGTTCTTGGCGCCAGTGGGTAGAGGTAGACATGACCGAACTGGAACGGCGATTCTTTCCAGGCGCGCTTGTCGGCCAGGTTGTCAACGCCGACGCGCCACACCAGCATTTGGCGGCCCGTCAGCGCTTGCTCAAAGCGCGCGCCGGCGTCCAACCGGGTCCAGCCGGGAATGAAGACGCTGTTGTCGGCCAACACCGCCCGTGGCCCCTCGTAGACCAGACCCGCTTGCAATTGCAGGCCGCTCAAGCCTGGCACATCCTGGCGCGCTTGCAAGCGCAGGCTGCGCTCGGCCACGTTCTCGGGCTTTAGGCCGTTGATGACCCTGTCGACGCTGTTTTCGCGGCGTGCTTTGAGCTGCATGGCACTTGCCAGCAGGCCGCCGCCGGCCCATTTCAGGTCGGCCTGCGCTTCTAGGCCTTGATGACGGGCAATGCCGTCGGCGCGGCGCACGCAGCTGCCGCCTATGTCGTCATCGCAAGCGCCGAAGTCGGCCCACTTGGGGCGGCTGGTGTTGAACCAGTTGATCGACCAATCGACGGTGTTGGAGCCAGCTTTCAAACCGATTTCGACCTGGCGGCTGGTCAGAGCGGGCAGGGCGCGGCCCGCCGCGTCGCCGTAGCGCTTGCGGTTCGGCGTGACTTCGCTCTCGACCCCTTCGCCCCAGCTGGTGTAGGCCAGCAATTGGCTATTGATCGCATAGCTCAGGCCCAGCCAGGGCGTGGTGATGTTCTGGGTGTAGCTGGTGGTGCGTGAACCATCGGTGCGCACGCTGTCGCGCTCCAGTCGGGTGTGGCGCAGGCCGGCCCAGGCCTGCCAGTCGGCGCTGAGTTGGATGGCGTCGCGCAGATAGAGCTCGCTGCTGCGCTCGTCGCGATTGGTGTTCTCGTCTGTCAAGCTGGGGTCGGCGTTGGTGATGGCCTTGCCGTCAATCGTGCCCGTGCCGACGAGGTTGTAGGCCTGCTTTTGGAAGCGGCTGTTGAAGCGACTGAGCAGGACGCCGGTGCTTATTTGATGCTGGATGCCGCCCGTCACCAGCTTGCCGGCCAGCGACAAATCCAGCGCCTCGCTCTTGCGGCGCTCGTTCTCGCTGCGGAAGTCCCAAATGGTGAAGCTGCCATCGGAGTCGTAGCGGTCGCAAGGGGCGCACTCGTAGCTGACAGGGTCATACTTTCCGCTGGCATAGGCTAGCCTGTCATCGGTCTTCAGACGCTGCACGCCCAGATGCGCTTGTGCATGCCAGTCGGCACCGAGCTTTTGCGTGAGGCGTAGCGAGGCATGGCTGTTGTCAAACACCACGGGCTGCGACCAGCTTTGATTGTTCAGGTTGATGCGCGGATCGAAGTCTTTGGCGCTGGGTAGCTTGTCGCCCAGCATGCTTATGCCGGGCTGGCTGGGCTGACTTTGCTTGTTCAGCTCGAATTCGGCTTCGACCAAGGTGTCCGGGCTAACTCGCCAGTCACCGGCCATCGCCAGCAAATGGCTGCGCCCGTTGGCGTCGCGCAGCTCAGGCCTCAGTTCCGCGGCTGCAGCGTTGACGCGCAAACCAAAGGCTTGGGCTGCGCCGAAGCGCTGGCTCCAATCGAGCGTGGCCTCGGCGGTGCCGCGCTCGCTGAGCGAGAGGCCCAGCACCGTCAAGGGCTGAGCTGTCGGCCGCTTGACGACCAGATTGACCAGGCCGCCGGGCGAACTGGTGCCGGCCTGGATGCCGCTGCTGCCCTTCAGCACTTCGACGCTGGCCTTATTGCCCAGCGGCAGGGCGGTTTCGGCATTGATGGGCAGGCCGTCGCGGCGGTAGTTGAAACGGTTGTCGAGGTCGAAGCCGCGAACCTTCAAATAGGACACATAGCCGGTCGAGTTGTAGGCGTCGCCGACGCTGGCGTCCAGCGCGGTCAGCCCAGACAAGGCGTTGATACCGGCATCCAGCAGGCGCTCGCTGCTGACCAGGCTGAGTTGCAGCGGCAGCTTGGCGACCGGGATCTCGCCGAACCCGCCGACTTGCGACGGCGTATCCGCCGAGCGGCCACTGACCGACACGGTCGGCATGACGCTTTGCGCCAACGCGGCTGAACCGCAAATAAGTCCGGCCGCAGCGGCCAGCAAGGACTTCTTGGAAATTGGAGTTGTTGTTGTTGTCATCGGAACAGCAGGCGATGACAGGGCAGCAAACGGCAGCGCTCTCACGTCATGAGAAATCGGCAGAACGACGTGGGCTGTGATGCTTGCTTCCCTGCGCGAGGATTACCTCAATCAGGTTCAAAGGGACAATTCTCAGCCGACGCGGTTTGATCCGGATCAGCACCCCTAGCGTAGGCAGCGATGTGAATCGCTGCTTGATCGGCATTGTATCGGCCCATGAAAAAAGCCCGCGTGCAGCGGGCTTTTGCTCAAGCGATTTTCGCTTAGTCGAAGACGGGTGATTCCACGCCCAGCACCTTGTGCAACTTGGGGCTGGTGGTGGTGTACTGCAGATGAATACGCTTCTCCGGGAAGATATAAGGCGCGGCGCCAAATGCCGCCAAAGCGCATTCATGGAAGCCCGACAGAATCAGTTTCTTCTTGCCCGGGTAGGTGTTCACATCGCCGACCGCAAAGATGCCCGGCACATTGGTCTGGAACTTCTCGGTGTCGACCAGGATCTGCTTGCGCTCCAGCGCCAGGCCCCATTCGGCGATCGGGCCCAGCTTTGGGCTCAGGCCGAAGAACACCAGCACCTGATCGCAAGGCATCACGCGCGTGACGCCGTCGCCACCGGTGACCTTGATGTCGGTGAGAACACCGTCGGCTTCGACAATGTCCGTCACCTGGCCGACCACGAATTGCATCTCGTAGGCGTCGCAGAGTTCGCGCATCTTGGCCACCGAGGCGGGCGCGGCCTTGAAGCCGTCGCGGCGGTGCAAGAGGATCACGCTCTCGGCCTTGTTGGCGCTGCCGTCGGCATTGCCGGCGCAGAAGTTCAAGGCCCAGTCGAGTGCGGAGTCGCCGCCGCCAACGATCACCAGGTTCTTGCCGGCGAATTGCGCCGGGTTGCGCACGCGGTAATGCAGTTGGCTGCCTTCGTACTTCTCGATGCCGTCGACCTTCAGCGTACGGGGCTGGAACGAGCCCACGCCGCCGGCGATGAAGATGGTCTTGGTCAGGAACTGCGTGCCCTTGGAGGTCTCGACGAAGAAACGGCCATCCTCTTGCTTCAAGACGGTGGTGACTTCCTGACCCAGATGGAAGGGCGCGCCAAACGGCTCGATCTGCTTGAGCAGGTTGTCGGTCAGCTCCTTGCCGGTGCAGATCGGCACGGCCGGGATGTCATAAATCGGCTTGTCCGGATACAGCTCGATGCACTGGCCGCCGGGGTAGGCGAGCGAGTCGATGATATGGGCCTTGATTTCGAGCAAACCGAGCTCGAAGACCTGGAACAGTCCGACCGGACCGGCGCCGACGATGACGGCATCGGTCTGAATCGCGTCGGGTCCGGGCGTTGGGTTGGCGCCGGCCGTCGTGGCAATCTCTGCGTTCAATTGAGCATCCATTTTTTCTTGGGGCCTGAGCTTGGAGCCAGGCGGCAATTTACAAAATTAGCGGAGCAGCTCGGGCAGCTTGCCCGTGCGGTCCTTCCAGTCATCGGCGTCCGGCAGCGGGGCGTGGCGCTTGGTGATGCTGGGCCATTTCTTGGCCAGGTCGGCATTCAGCTTGATCATGTGCTGCATATTGCCCGGCACATCTTCCTCCGGCACGATCGCATTGACCGGGCACTCGGGGATGCAGACGGCGCAGTCGATGCACTCATCGGGATCGATGGTCAGAAAGTTCTGGCCTTCGCGGAAGCAATCGACCGGGCAGACATCGACGCAGTCGGTGTACTTGCAGCGGATGCATGATTCGAGGACGACGTGGGTCATGATGGTGCAGCTCGTGTTGTTGTTTAGGCTTGAATTGCCGCCTCGTGCGATTCACCCGGCGGTGAAATGAACGGCAAAACGCGGATTTTAATCGCTCGGGGTGCTCATTCCGACTTGATGCGTCGCAAGACCCGGCGTGATGCTGGAATTTGTTCGCAGGGCCTGGGTTTGCGGCGGGGTCAAAGCCAGCGCTTTGGCGCCGGCGCCAACGGTCACCACGGTCGGCCGGCCTTTGTGCAGCAATGAGGCCGCGGCGAGCGAGTCCACCCGGTGATCGCTGGCCAAAGCATCGACACAGCCTGCTTTGGACACTACGCTGACCGGCGTGTCCGCCGGCCAACCGGCCTCGATCAGCTTGCGGCCCAGGGGCCCAAGCTGGCGACCGGCCATGTAGAAAACTTCGGTGTCGGCGGAGCGTGCGGCTTGCAACTCGCCCAGCTGTGTCATCGCGGTCGTCAGGCTGACGCTGCGCCCCGTGCCGCGCCTTGTCAGCGGGCGCTGGGTCTGTGCAGCAGCGGCGATCGCGGCGGTCACACCGGGCACCACTTCACAGGCGATGCCCGCCTCGGCCAAGGCCAATAACTCTTCTTCCAAGCGGCCAAAAATGCTGGCGTCGCCCCCCTTGAGTCGCACCACCAGACTGTGGCTCAAGGCCTGCTTGACCAGGGTTGCGTTGATGGCGGTTTGCTTGGTTGAATGGCAAAAGCCGCGCTTGCCGACGTCGATCCAGACCGCGTTCGGCGCCAGCTCGCGCAAGGCCGGGTCGGTCAGCGCGTCGAACAGCACGACCTCGGCGAGACCCAAGGCCCGCGCGCCGCGCACGGTGATCAAATCGGCCGCGCCGGGGCCGGCGCTGACGAAGATGACTCGGCCTTTGTTCGCACTCATGCTCAGCTCGCTGCGCGCACCAGCAAGGCGCCGCTGGTGCGGTTGCTGGTCGGATCGACCACGATCAGCGCACCGCCGATGCGGTTGTTGGCATAGGGCTCAACCGGCAGCGCGCTCTGCGTCTCTATCCGCACATGGCCGATTTCGTTGACCTTGATCTCGGCGGCCTCTTGCTCGGCCAAGGTGTGGATGTCCAAGCGGTGCTCAATTGAGCTGATGCGCGCCTGCACCCAGCGGTTGCCATGGCGCAGCCAATATTTGCGCCCGGCCACGGCAGGCTCGGTGTCCAGCCAGGCGAGGGTTGCCTCAAAGCTTTGCGTCGGCGTAGCCGAGCCGGGCGTGACGATCCAGTCGCCGCGCGAGACGTCGAGCTGGCGGTCCAGCAGCACGCCGGCCGACTCGCCGGCGACGCAATGCGCGACCGTCTCACCGGCACGCCGCACTTCGGCGACGATGGCTGTTTGGCCACTCGGCAGAATCTGAATCTGGTCGCCGGCCTTGACCTGGCCATGGGCGATGCGGCCCCACAAGGTGCGCGGCTGGTGACCAACACCATCACCGGCATCGCCTGGTTCACGCGCCACATACTGGACCGGAATCGACAGCCCACCCTCGACCTTTTCCTGCACGCCGGGCAGGCTTTCCAGCACTTGCAGCAGCGACGGGCCTTGGTACCAGGTCGCCCATTCGCCATCCAGCGGCTGGGTCACGTTGTCGCCGCGCAGGGCCGACACCGGCACGATGGCGGTCACGTCAATGCCGGCTTGTTCTGCGAAGGCGCGCAGCGCCTTGCTGACCGCCGCGAAGGCCGGGCCGGGCTGCTTCAAGGCGTCGAGCTTGTTTACGGCAAAGACGATGCTGGGCACGCGCAGCAGATGCGCTAACAGGCTGTGCCGACGGGTCTGTGGCAAGAGCGTGACCGCATCGACGCTGGTGTCCAACTTGGTGATGTCGACCAGCACAACGGCAGCGTCCGAGCCGGCGGCGGCCGTCACCATATTGCGGGTGTACTGCTCATGGCCGGGTGCGTCGGCGATGATGAATTTGCGCGACTTGGTGGCGAAATAGCGGTAGGCCACATCGATGGTGATGCCTTGCTCGCGCTCGGCCTCCAGGCCGTCGGTCAGCAGGCTCAGGTCCAGGGGCTGGCCGGCAGCGCGCTTTTCCAGCATATCGAGCTGATCGGCCAGGATCGCTTGGCCGTCGAACAGCAGGCGGCCGATCAGCGTGCTCTTGCCGTCGTCAACGCTGCCGGCGGTCAGGAAGCGCAGCGCGCGGTGGTGGGTGTCGATCTCGTTGTCGTGGACCAGATTGTTCAAAACCGTGCTCATTAGAAGTAGCCCTCTTTCTTGCGGCGCTCCATTGAGGCCTCCGAAGTTCTGTCGTCCATGCGGGTGGCGCCGCGCTCGCTGACGGTCACGGTCAGCGTCTCGGCGACGATGTCGGTTGCGGTGGCGGCATTGCTTTCAACCGGGCAGGTGCAGGTCATGTCGCCGACGGTGCGAAAGCGCACGGTCGCCGTCTCGACCACTTCGCCGGCTTCCGGCGGCGTCACCTCGGTCAGCGGCACCAACAAGCCCTTGCGGCGAATCACCTGGCGCTCATGCTTGTAGTACAGGCTGGGCAGCGGGATGTTTTCGCGGGCCAGATAGAGCCAGACGTCCAGTTCGGTCCAGTTGCTGATCGGGAAGGCGCGGAAATGCTCGCCCGGCCGAATGCGCGTGTTGAACAAGCTCCACAGCTCGGGCCGCTGCTCCTTGGGCTGCCATTGGCCGAAGCTGTCGCGGTGGCTGAAGATGCGCTCCTTGGCGCGCGCCTTTTCCTCGTCGCGGCGGGCGCCGCCGATCAGCACATCGAAACGGTTCTCTTCGATCGCCTCCAACAGCGTGACGGTCTGGTGGCCGTTGCGCGACTCCAGCGGATAGGCCAGGCGCACCGTGCCTTTTTTGATCGACTCGTCCATGTGCGCAATGATCAGTCGGTCGCCCGATTCGGCCACCAACTGGTCGCGGAAGGCGATCACTTCGGGGAAGTTGTGGCCGGTGTCCACATGGACCAGGGGAAAGGGCAGCTTGCCCTTGTAGCTGCCGTCGGCCTGGCGGGTCTTGAAGGCTTTTTCGGCCAGACGCAAGACCACGCAAGAATCCTTGCCGCTGGAGAACAGCAGGCCCGGCCGCTCGAAGGCGGCGGCCACTTCACGCAGGATGAAGATCGCTTCTTCTTCCAGGTGATCGAGGTGGCGGTGATCGATATTCGGCAGCAATTGGTTCAGATTAACGGGGGCGTTCATGCCGAGGCTCCATTGGTCAATTCAGGGACGCGTGTTGCATGCAGGCCGCATTCTTTTGCGCTTGCATCCTCCCACCACCAGCGCCCCGAGCGGAAGTCTTCACCGACCGAGATCGCCCGCGTGCAGGGCGCGCAACCGATGCTGGGCATGAACTGGTCGTGCAGCGCGTTGAAGGGCACATCAAACGTGGCGATGTAATGCCAGA
>JADMJQ010000147.1 GCA_018780415.1 Roseateles sp.
GGGGAGGGCGGCCAGCGTGGGGGGCCTCGCCCGCCATCACCAGTTGGGTGAGCCGGGTCCGCGCCTCCTGTTTGAAGGGTTTGCGCGTGAAGAACCGCACCTGCACAATCACGCCCGCTTGTTCGTCCCATTCAAACGAGAACTCAACGTCGGCACAGCCAGGCAAGTCTTCACACACCGCCTGCAATATGGCGGGGTTGGCGCGCCACAAAGCCCAGGCAGGCCTCAGCACAAAGTCGGTGCTGATCCACGTCAGCAACCCCAGACTCAAGATGAGTTTGCTGAAACTGCCAGCGTCGGCCCAAGTGAAGGGCAGGCGCGGCATGAAACGATTGAGTTGGAGATTCAAAGCGGGTCTTCCTTGGCGGAAAGTGATGCCGATGTTGGCGACACTTGCCGCCGAGTGGGTCGGCAAGTGCGTCGGCCAGTGGCTCGTCAAGCTTCGGTTTGTGCGAGTTCGGCTGCGGCTGCGTTCAGTCCAGCGGCGTCATGTGGCCGGTGCTGAAACGAAATGCCTTGGCGAAGGGCTTGCCGCTTTGCTGGCCCTGCACCTGCAGAAAATAGCTGGCGTTCTTGTCCAGTTTCTTCAGCGGGATCAGAAACACCTGGCTTGCGCTGAGCCGGCGATGCGGGTCCACCTCATGCGTGAAATGGAACAAGGGAATTGACACGCCGGCAGCATCGGTCAGCTGCGCTGAGCTGATGGTGAGGCTACCGCCCGAGGGGTTGAAGAAATAGAGAGGATGCCCCCAGGATGGCGCCTTCAGCACGTTAGCGCGCAATCCCTCGAACGGATCAGGCGTTTCCCCCGTGGCATTGCCATCGGTCCCGAACTCGATCATCAAGCCTTTGCTACCTTCACAGGGATAGGACTGCACCGTATCCGGCAGCGGCTTTTGCCCCTTGCCTAGGCTGCCCTGGTTGATCACGCTGATTTGCACCTTGGCCGGGTTAAAGCCTGACTTGACTTCTGTGGCTGTCTCAATGGTGTACGGCATAGGTGCCGAGCGGGTGGTGATGCCGACGCCAACGTCATGTGCATCACTCAAGATGGCCGCCATGTGATAAATCGTATTGATGAAGTTGCGCACAACAAATTCACCCGAACGCATCGGCCCCGGTAACTGGGCATCGGCTTCAGTTTTGGTGCTGTACCAGCCCGCCGTGATGACCTCGCCGACATACGCTGCATAGCCTGCAGCTTTTGCGCGATCGGTGGGCTCAATGCCTGTGAAGCCCGCCAAGCTTGGGTCTTGGTAGTGGCGACCCGTGAAGCCAGGTGTGCTCATGTGACGGGCGACATAGTCAGCGTGACCTTTGGCCGCCTTGTCGATGAGATCGTTCTGCCGCAGGAGTCCGAAGCCGCAGTTCAACCGCTCCTGATTGAGCGTCTGAAAGGCCTCGAGCTCGGCTGACTGGGCTGCATACGTGGCAGCAGGAACCCAAGTCTGCAGGGTAGAGGTAGGGGCCGGCGTTGGCAGCGGAGCTGGTGCCGGAGTTGGCTCTGGTATCGGCGCCGGGGCCGGGGATGG
>JADMJQ010000286.1:0-3333 GCA_018780415.1 Roseateles sp.
CTTACATGGGTGATATTCATGCGCTGATGGGTTACAACTTCGGTTGTGTGAGCGCGCTTGCACAACTCAACTTGATACTTTCGGCTGACGCGCAGAGCAGACTCGCTCAGTTGCGCCATCAGTCAAGCTCAATAAGCTCGGCTCTTGCCGGTGCCCGCTCCATCACACGGGAGTTTATGCACCCCAATTCGACTTCTCGTGCGTCAAACTACCATTGAGCTCGCTGCGTGGCCTTTGTCTTGCCCTTGCTGGAACCCAGCAAACAAGCGCAAAGCCCGCACGCCAAAATTTGTACAGCATATTTGACATTTTTTGAAAATATGGCCCAATCAACCGCATGAACCTCGCAGAAATAGGCCATCTCCTGCACGAGCGCCGCACCGTCTTGGGACTTTCGCAAGCCCGCCTGGCTGCGATGAGCGGTCTGTCGCGAGCGACCATCATCCAGCTTGAAACGGGCTCGCTCGTGGACTTGGGCGCCGCCAAGCTGATTGCACTCTTGGACCTCGTGGGAATCAACTTGAATGCCGGCACAAGCAAGGGCCAGACACATGCGCTGCAATCGGTCAGCCAGACGGCCAGCGTGAGTTACAAGTCCGTGTTGGATCCCAATGCTTTTGCCGCTGCATTGGTGGACGGCGCACTGCCCGAGCACCTCACGGCCCACGTTGCCACCTTGTTGGATGAAGCCCCCCTGTCGCTGATCGTGGCAGCCGTTGAGGAAATTGCTGCAAAGTCCAACTCGGCGCCTAAACTGCTTTGGAAGCACCTTTTTGCCTGGGCTCATGCGCTGCATTCGCCCAGAGGGGTATGGGTCTGATGCAAAAGGTTTTGAGCACCCCCGGCGCCCTGCCAGGGGGTGTGTGGCAGATCCTGCTGCAGCACGCCTATGCGCTGGTGGATGAAATCGCTGCCCATGGCATCAAGGATCCGTTCTGGACCTTTGGTGGTGGCACGGTCTTGATGCTGCGCTACCGGCACCGCCTGAGCAAGGACATCGACATTTTTGTGCCCGACCCCCAGTACCTGGGCTTTGTTTCGCCGCGCCTGAGTGACGTGGCTGAGGGCGTCACCGACAAGTATGTGGAAGGGCCTGGCTACATCAAGCTTTTGCGTGCAGAAGGGGAGATCGATTTTGTCGCATCGCCCAATCTGACCAGCGCGCCCTATGAGATGTGGGAACTGCTTGGCCGCGAGATCAAGGTCGAAACTTCTGCGGAAATCGTGGCCAAAAAGCTCTGGCACCGCGGCGACCAGGCCACCGCGCGAGACCTCTTTGACCTGGCGCTCGTCATTGCACGAGAGCCTCAGGCGCTAGCAACGGCGCGTCCCTATTTGTTACGGCACCGGGAAGCGTTCTTGCAACAAGTGGATCAGCGCAAGCCAGTCTTGAAAGCACAATTCGAGGCCATTGATGTACTGGATTACCAGCCCAGCTACGAGCAGGCGGCTGAGTCAGCGCTAGAGTTCTTGATGTCGTTGTGACATTGTGAAGCCCGGCAGATCAGGCGCCAAAGTGGCCGCCCAAATTTCTATTGCAAACCCCCATCGATGAATGCACCTAAACCGCTCGCACATTCTGGTGCGGCACTCGACGAAGAAGTCCAAGATATCTTGACGCGGTATCGCTGCCCAACAGCATTGCACGCCCTGCGAACGCTGATGCTGGGTCACATCGCCAGCCCTGGCCTGGAGGTCTCGCCCATGGCGCCTTTGATGCAAGCTTGGGGCGGCGAATTGCCTGTGTTCGGCTCCGCGGAAGAGATGGATGATGTGATGAGCGTGCTCATGTACGGTTTGTGGAATCGGCTCTCTGAGCACCAGAGCTCCCGCAAGCCGTTCAAGCTGACACGGTTCGAGGTGACTGCCTCACAACAAGCCCTGCATGGCTTGGCAGAAATGCGGGCCCAGGAACTCAAGGGTTTCGTAGATGGCCTTCTTGGACCCGACGATGAGATGGTGCTGCCGCAAAAGGCACACGATGCCGTGGTGGCATTGGCTCAGTTGTACGAGATGTTCGTCGGCGCGGCCGAACTGCTGGCAGATCCGGCGCAGCTAGCGCCTGATCAAGAGCTCAAGGCCTTGCTGCAGAACTTCCAGCGTATGACCATCGTTGCCGATGAGCAGATCAACAAGGCGGTGCAATCCTGCAAACGCGCAAGACTGTCTGGCGGCCAACACGCGGAGCAGATGGCAGCGACGATGTCCAGAAAGATTGCGGCTTCGGCGGCACCCTTCGACGACATGCACGGTACAAGCGAAGGCGACGCAGAATCAGAACCCGACTTCACGAACTCGCCGCTCAGCCAGACCGTTACTCGAAACGGTGTGACGGTCGATGTGGAGATTTACGGCGATGCTCATGAGGGATGGATCCTTGAGATCGTTGACGCAGAAAATGCCTCCCATGTCTGGGATGAGCCTTTTGAGACGGAGCAACAAGCTTTGACCGAGGCGTTTCGTGCACTGGACGCGGAACCGCTTGAGTTCCTGGGTCGCGCCGCAGATCAGCCCTTGAATTGAGCTTATCGGCGCCGACCGTTTACTACATTTCACGATTTCAGGAGCCATTCTTGCCCATCAACATTGATCAGCTGAGTGAGCCTGAACTGGTCGATCTCAACCACCGCATCGTGGCGCGGCTGAAATTTCTCCAGCACGTGCGCGCGCATTCCGCCATGCTTGAATTCAGTCTTGGCCAACGCGTGGCTTTCGAACCACCGGGCCACCCTGTCCTCTTCGGCGTGATCACCAAATACAACCGAAAATCCGTCACCGTTATCACCGAAGCCGGGCAAAGCTGGACCGTCGCACCCAGCCTCTTGCGCAGGATAAAGCCGGTGGACCAGGACGCGCAGGCGACCTCGAACGTGAGCAAGCTGTCCGGGCCCTAGTGTTTGCGTAATCTTGAGCTTGCTTGCTGTTGGCTTCGGGCGTAAAACGGGCCATCGCAGCAACGACTGAGTCAGCCACACCTGGGGTGACAATGGGCGCACCGCTCAAGGGTGATGCAAAGACAGCTTTCGCGCCGGTTGAAATCCAACGACAAGTTGGTAGATTCAATCATGGATCTGCGCCTTGCGAATTTGCAAGGCCTCGTCAGACGACCTACCGAGTGCCCTGGCGGAGCTTTGCAGGCACATTAGCCCCAGCCCCCTGCGCGAGAGATCGGCCCGCTGAATTCGCAAATTCGTTTTGTCTAGCCCGCAAAGAGAATGGCTCATGATCGCTTTACTTGCAGTTGTCGAGGTCCCGCCTGACGAGCGCGTTCGGTGCCAGGCGGTCGGAAGCAGTCATCCAGTTTTTAAGCGCATACACGTCGTTCGGGAGAAC
>JADMJQ010000286.1:3343-9015 GCA_018780415.1 Roseateles sp.
TCAACAGAATATCGGCACTGGTGCCAAAAGTGGATAAATGCGGCGTCGGCGCCAACAGGCAGGCCCAGCACCACGGCATCCAGCTGCAAGAGTCTCAAGATCAGCGTGTCTAAGATGTTATGCGACCAGACAAACTTGCCACGATTGAGCCTGCGGGCGGCGAGCCAGACACGGCCTTCAGTTTGTACACCAAGGCCATCCCTGGGATTTGAACACTACTGCGAAAGCCCCCCTTTGGGGGGTATTGCCACCGATCTGCAGTGATGAGACTCTCCAAAAGTTGACGGCGAGTGCAGGGGATTTCGTAGTACAGCCACCTCAAGCTGAAGTGCCTGCGGCGGCGGTTCGTGCCGTCAAGGCGATCGGTTCGGATCACTGGGTAAACCCCTGTTTCTGAAGTACAAAACCGCAGGGACACTCGCCAGCAAATTGATTCAGCCAAGGGTTGGCACGAAGCGAGCTCAGATGTTGATCCCGGTTTTGAGCTCGACTGCGATGGCGTTGAACCTCTACTTGGTGTCAGCCGAAGTAACGATTCATATGCAGGGAGTGTTTTGTGTCAAGTTGCCCGTCGTTTCAGTCCTTTGCACTCGGAAGGTGTGCGCATGCGTGGTGCGCTTCGGATGCGTGGCGTTGCCTTCTCCGTGGACTCCATGCCATACGCAGCGTCACTAACCCTCAATTTGATTCTTCCATTGCTGTGCTCTATCGCCACCGTTTGTGTGCGGCCAGGCTGGGCTATTGCTTCAATCTCATGACGCCGAGAACCACTGCCTGCTTCCAAATCGGCACTGTTTTTGGGGCCCGGTCGGCGAGATGCGGGGCGGCATTACTCATGAGACTGGCTGCTGCAGGAGCGGCGCCGGCGTTGAATCACGGATCAAGGGGGCGATCATGATCGACAGAATTGATTGGCGAGCAAGCTTGCGGGTCCTTTTGATCTTCGCTTTGACGGCATCGACCGTGTCGGCACAAGCAATCGATGATGGTCCTGGTGAGGCCGATCGTCTTCAGGAACAACACGAGATCTGCCAGACCAAGCCCAATGCCGCCACGAGCGCTTTGAGTGACGGTCAGTCGCCGGCTCGTGCAAAGTCTTGCAAGGCAGTGACGCCGGCAGTTGCCGCGCAGACGGGCAGGATGATGTGGGAGGACTATGGGCCTCTCATCAAAGCCCGCCAGAGCATAGGCGCCCTGAGCGCGGATTCAGTCTTTGGCGATCAAGTCGACTACTACTCTGGCTCGTTGGGCTTTTCAGCGTCGGAGGTGGATTTGCCTGGCAATTTTGACCTGCCAGTTGCAGTGCGGCGCAAGTTCACGGTCGCCGATCGCAAGGATTTCTACGAGAAGCGGGACTACGCATTTGCTGATTGGGACCTGGACATTCCGCGCCTGAGTGGCACGTTTGCGACCACTTGGCATGATGCTCGCTGCAGTGTGCCAAAGCCGCCAACGGTCTTGAGCGTGTTCGGGGGCGGGGACTATTGGCACGGCAATACCGCCGACATGCCCGGTGGCGGCGAAATGCTGAGCGCAACTGTCAGCCGTCCCATACCGACGACAGGTGGCCCCTATCAATGGCTGACCGCCGGCGAGACTCACTTCAGCTGCCTACCCAGCATTCTCAATGGCTCAGGCGAGGGCTTTCTTGCGATCACCAGCGATGGCAAGAAATACTGGTTCAACCACTTGGCCCAGTACGCAGAGCCTTGGCTGACCAAGCCTTACGGATCCAGCACGATCAGCACGCCCCGCCGCAAGAACGTGCTCTACCCTTCACGCATTGAGGACCGCTTCGGCAACTGGGTCAGCTACAGCTACAGCAACGCCTACAACCAACCGGTGCGCCTGAATCAGATCACTTCAAGCGACGGCCGAACACTGACCCTCCAGTACAACGCCAGCGGCTACATCTCCCAAGTTAACGGGGATTCCTTGGCCCAGGTCACACTGCCTGACAACAGCCGTTGGACCCTCAATCTCAACGCACTCGCTCATGCGGAAATCGACATCAACCATGGTGACGATGACGCCCGCCGCTGCACATCCCGACCGGACATCACGTCCGGTGCGATTACAGGCAGCATCACCAGCCCGTCAGGGGCAGTGGGCGACTTCACGGTTGCACCCGGCTTGGTAGGGCGTAGCAACGTGCCACTGATTTGCACAAATTGGGCGACGCCGGGTTCTGCGCAAGACAAGCCGTCACGCCAGTACCCCGCACTTCCCTTCCAGGTGACCAGTTTGGTGCTCACCAGCAAAACGCTGTCAGGCCCTGGGCTCGTACCAAAGACTTGGACCTACGACCTGTTTGCACCCTCGAGCTACCAGTATCCTGCTGGGCAGTCGACGCCCACCTGCACGACTACAAGCTGCTTGGACCCGGTATGCCTCACCGACAGCTGTGCAGGTATCCGTAGACACACGGTGACAGAACCCGACGGTATCAAGCGCGTCTACCGATTTGGCAGCAGCTACCAATACAACGAAGGCAAGCTGCTGACCGAAACTACGAGTGACGCAGCAGGCACGGTGTTGAAGGCCGTCAAGCACACTTACAACTTTGCCAGAAGCGGCCAACCCTTCGCGGCCAAAATCGGTACCAGCCCACAACACAGAGGTGACGGTTTCACCTCCGAGTACCCACGCCCCAAGATCAAGACGGTCACGACCCAACAGGGCACGGACTTCAACTGGGCGGTGGACACCGGCTGCACGATTGCGGGCGTCGTATGCATGGATACGCTGCAGCGCGCAACCCGCGTCAACTTGTCAAGCACGCTGCCGGGTTCGCCCGCTCGCTTGGAAGACATCGCCTATTTCGACCAGCCCCAGCTCTGGGTGATGGGGCAGATCGCCAGCCGCCGTATGGGTTCCTTCGTGATGGAAGAGACCGGCTACGACGCCGCAACGGCGCTCCCCTTGGTGGACAGCAAGTTTGGCGTGGTGCAGCGAAGGCGCTCCTTTGATACCAGCTCCAGTGTCAGCAGCGGCCAGCTCGGCACTCTGCGCACCCTGGCCGACGGCAAGGGCAACACCAGCATTCTGAGTGACTGGTATCGCGGCGTCCCGCGCTTGGTCCAGCGCGCCGACACCAGCTTGGAGCGTGCCGTCGTCAGCCCCGAGGGCTGGATCACGCAGTACACCAACCCGGCCGGCTACGCCACCGGCTACAGCTATGACTCACTGGGCCGTATGAGCGGCATCTCGCCGCCGGCCGGCTTCGCGTCTTCCACGCTGAAGTTCGAACCGGTGCCCACCACGGAATACAACCTGGCTGCCACGCACTGGCGTCACACCCTCACCAAAGGCGCGGCCAGGACCATCACCTACTACGACGGCCTGTGGCGCCCAGTGATGTCGCGCAGCTTCGATGTCAACAACGAAGCCGCAACCCGCAAGGTGGTGGTCAAGGCATTCGACCATAGGGGGCAGACCACCTTCGAGAGCTATCCGCAACGCGACATCGCCACTGTCACGGACACGTCGCCAGGTCGGCGTACTCAGTACGACGCCTTGAGCCGCCCGGTGCGCATAGCCGCCGACAGCGAACTGGGTACTTTGCCCACAGTCATTGATTACCTCGCCGGCTTCCAAACCCGGACGACCAACCCGCGCGGCAAGGCGACCACCCAATCCTTCTGGGCGCTGGAGGACCCGTCTACGGCCCAGCTCGCCGGCATTGCGGCGCCCGAGGGTGTGTCGGTGAGCATCAGCCGCGACGCGTTCGGCAAACCCACCGCCATCACGCGCAGCGGCACCACACCCGGCACCAGCCTAGCGGCCGAAGTGACGCGCAGCTATGTGTACGACGCCCAGCAGCGGCTGTGCAAGACCATCGAGCCCGAGCTCGGCGCCACACTGCAAGCCTATGACGCTGCCAACAACATCGCCTGGAAGACTGGCGGGACCAGCCTCACCAGCAAGAGCTGTGACCGAGAGAGCGTCAGCGCTGCTCAAAAAATAGACTTCGGCTACAACGCCCTCAACCAACTCACCAGCACCAGTTATGGCGACGGCAGCGCCACCGTCAGCCGCAGCTACACCGCTGATGGCCTGCCCGAGACCATCAAGTCGGCCGACACCACGTGGACCTATGGCTACAACAGCCTTCGCCTGCCGACCAGCGAAACCCTCAGCTATCTCGGCAACAGCGCCGGCTACACGGCCCAGTGGGGTTATGACGCCAACGGCCATCTGAGCGGGCTCACCTACCCCGACGGCACCGTCGTGGCCTACAGCCCGAACGCGCTGGGTGAAGCTAACCAAGTCGGCAGCTACGCGGCCAGCCTGAGCTACCACCCCAATGGCGCGGTAGCGGGCTACACCTATGGCAACGGGGTCGTTCACAGCCTCAGCCAAAACACCCGCGGCCTGCCTTGGGTGATCAGCGACGCCAAGGCAGGCAGCCCGGGCGTTTTGCAAGACCAATACAGCTACGACGAGAACGCCAACCCTACCCGTATCGCCGACCTGCTCAGGCTCACGCCGCCCAAACCCGTCGGAACAGGGTTAGACCCGGCGGTGTTGAACGCCATCCTGATGCTGTTGTTGGACGATGACCCGGCGCCGGCCCCGGCAAGAAAAGCGACCGCCCTCAAATCGCCCGAAGGCCTGGGCAAGAGCAAGCTCATGGCCAGCCAGGCACAGCCGGCCGCGCCGGGTTCGGTGGCCAACAAGTCCAACGCAGTGGCTGCTGAGTTGCGGCCAGGGCCGCCACTTGATATTGCCCACGGCCCGAATGGCGCCGGTCCCGCAAGCCAGCTAGACCCTGAAGCTTTGGCCGGCAGCCAAGAAGTGGCTCGCATGATGAGCAGCATGTTGGCCAAAATGTCGTCGGGCAACTCAGAGGCCGGCAGTTCCCAGCCAGCCGGCCCCGACAACTTGCGCGCCAAGGCCTTGAGCGCTTCCCACACCGGGCCAGACGGCCGGTCGATGGGCATGGGCATTACAGCCGCCAGTGCTCCAGCAGTCGCCAACGCCCGCAGCATGGCCTATGACGAGCTCGATCGCCTGGTCGAAGTGCAGGCCCCCGAGCTGTGGGCCAAGGCCACCTACGGCTATGACGTGCTCGACAACATCCGCAGCAGCACCGTGGGCAACCGCACCGCCACCCACAACTACGATGCGAGCACCAACCGCTTGCAGAGCATTGTGGGCACAGGCATCGCCAATCAAGCCTACAGCCATGACGCCAACGGCAACATCACCCAGCGCGGCGGGCAGAGTTTTACCTTTGACCTGGGCAACCGCATCAGCAGCGCCCCCGGCAAGGCCAGCTATGTGTACGACGGCCTAGGCCGTCGCACCAAGATTGTCAGTACCGACGGCAGCACCCGCATCCAGATGTATGACGCCGCCGGCCAACTCATCTGGGCTACCAGCAGCGGCGGCCCCAAACCCGGCAGCAACACCAAGTACATCTATCTGGCGGGCAAGCTGATCGCGGAGGTGGACAGCGCGGCAGGCACGCAGTACGCGCACACCGATGCACTGGGCAGCCCGGTGGCGCGTACCGATGCCGCCGGTGCCGTCAGCAGCCGCACTTGGTTTGAGCCCTATGGCGCCACCTTCACCGGCAAGGCCCCCACAGCGCCCAATAGCATTGGCTTCACGGGGCATGTGAATGATCCGGATACCGGCTTGGTGTACATGCAGCAGCGGTATTACGA
>JADMJQ010000261.1 GCA_018780415.1 Roseateles sp.
CTCATGAGCCAGCGCGCCGATTTCGACAAGATCGAGCTCCAACTCGTCCGGGTCTTGCACACAGTGATCAGCGAACGCAGCGTATCGCGAGCCGCCATGCGCCTCAACAGCACGCAGCCCGCCGTCAGTGCGCAGCTGCGGCGCCTGCGTGCGCTCACCGGCGACGCCTTGCTGGTGCGCAGCGGCGCCGGCATGACGCCGACCGCCGTCGCGCTGGAGCTGCTGGAGCCGGCCGGCCGACTCTTGCAAGAAGCGCAGAGCCTGTTCGGCCGCAATAGCCGCAGCGGCGCCAGCTTTGATCCTGCGAGCGCTGAAATGTCCATTCGCATCGCCGTCAGCGACTACCTCGACCCCTTGTTTCTGCCCGAGCTGGTCGGCCGCTTGCAGCAGGCCGCACCCGGCCTGCTGCTGGATCTGCAACCGCTGTCCGCGCAATTCGATTACCGCCGGGGTTTGAGCAGCGGCGAGCTGGATCTGGTCATCGGCAACTGGCTGCAGCCGCCCGACGAGCTGCACCTCGGCGGTTTGCTCAGCGACGAGGTGGTTTGCCTGCTTGCAGCGAAGCACCCGGCCGCCAAGGCTTGGCAGAGCGATCCGGCCAGTTGGACGCTGGCGCGCTATCTGGACTGCCAGCACCTGGCCCCGATGCCGCTGGCAGCGGGCCAGCCCGGCGTGATCGACCAGCATCTGTCCGGGCTGGGCCTGAGCCGCCAGGTGGCCGTGCGCAGCGCACATTTCGGCCAGCTGCCGCAGATGGTGGCGCGCAGCCTCTTGGTGCTGACGACCGGACGGCTGTTCTGCTCTCGCTATTTGAAGGGCCTGCCGGTGACGGTGCTGCCCTGTCCGGTCGCATTTCCGGCGATGAACTATTACCAACTTTGGCACCAGCTCACGCACAGATCGGCCGCGCTGCGCTGGTTGCGCGAGCAGGTACGCGAGACGGCGCAATCGCTGGCTCCGGCCGAGTTCAATAAACTCCCCAATATTCCATGACGATCTTGACCAACAACAGCTCTCAACGCCTGGCCCTGCGCGGCGATTTGCTCGACTTCACCGCTGCGCCGGCCTGGGGCGAACTTGAGCCCAGCTTGGTTAATGGCGTGCGCTTCCAGCCCGACCATTGGCTGCTGATCGATGAAACAGGCCGCATCGCAGGCACGCAGGCCGAGGCGCCCGACGCTACTTGGCAAAGAGTCGACCACAGTGGCCGCCTGATCCTGCCCGGCTTCATCGACACCCATGTGCATTGCCCCCAGCTCGATGTGATCGCCTCTTATGGCGCCGAGCTGCTGGATTGGCTCAACACCTACACCTTCCCGGCCGAATGCCGCTATGCCGATCCGGCCGTCGCACAGCTAGGCGCGGAGCGCTTTCTGGACGCGCTCTTGGCCCATGGCACGACCGCTGCGGTGGTCTTCGCCACCGTCCACAAGGTCTCGGCCGAGGCGCTGTTCGAGGCGGCGCAAACGCGCGGCATGCGCTTGATCACCGGCAAGGTCTTGATGGATCGCAATGCGCCGGCCGCGCTGCTGGACCCCGATGTGGCCAGCGCCGAGCGCGATTGCGTCGACCTGATCTCGCGCTGGCATGGCCGGGGCCGTTTGAGTTATGCCATGACGCCGCGCTTTGCGCCGACCAGTAGCCCCGCCCAGCTGGCGATGGCCGGCGCCTTATGCCGCGCCGATGCATCGCTGTATATGCAGACCCATGTGGCCGAGAACCGCGCCGAGGTGGCCTGGGTGAGCGAGCTGTTCCCCGACGCGCGCAGCTATCTGGACGTCTATGCCCGCGAGGGCCTCTTGCATCCGCGCGCTGTTCTTGCGCATGGCGTCTGGCTGGACGACGCCGATCGCGCCGCGATTGCTGCCAGCGGCGCGCAGATTGCCTTCAGCCCCTCGTCCAATCTCTTCCTCGGCAGCGGGCTGTTTGACTGGGCGGCCGCTGCGCAGGCCGGTGTGGCGGTCAGCGTGGCCAGCGATGTGGGCGGCGGCACCAGCTTGTCCATGCAGCGCAATTTATTGGATGGCTACAAGGTGCAGGCCATGGCCGGCCAGCGCATGAGCGCCTGGGCAGGCCTGTACGCGGCCACACGCGGCGCGGCCGAGGCGCTGGGGTTGGCGGGCGAGATGGGCCACTTCGGCACCGGCACGCTGGCCGATGTTTGCGTCTGGGATTGGTCCGCCGGCCCGGTGGCCAAGGCCCGCGCCGAGGTCGTGCGCGGCCTGCATGAGCGTGTGTTCGCCTGGATGGGCTTGTCGGATGAACGCAACCTGCACAGCGCCTATGTGGCGGGGGTGCAGAAATTTGCCCGTGGCGCCCCTATGATCTGAGCTTAAAACTCTCGCCACTCCATGAGCGTAACCCGCCTGCAACTCACCGGTATCAGCAAGCAATACCCTGCGGTCAAGGCCAATGACGGCATTGACTTGGTGGTGGCGCCGGGGCAGATCCATGCGGTCTTGGGTGAGAACGGCGCCGGCAAGTCCACGCTGATGAAGATCATCTACGGCGCGGTGCAGCCCGACGCCGGCCAGGTGCTCTGGAATGGTCAGCCGGTTGCGCTGAAGAGCCCGGCGCAGGCTCGGGCTTTGGGCATCAGCATGGTGTACCAGCATTTCTCGCTGTTCGACACGCTGAGCGCGGCCGAGAACATCTGGCTGGGCTTGGACAAAGGCGCCAGTCTTGCCGAGTTGACCGAGCGCATCTCCGCCGTGGCGCAGAGTTATGGGCTTGAGGTGGACCCGCAGCGCCCGGTGCACAGCTTGTCGGTCGGCGAGCGCCAGCGGGTCGAGATCGTCCGCGCGCTGCTGACCGAGCCGAAGTTGTTGATCCTCGATGAGCCGACCTCGGTGCTGACGCCGCGCGCCGTTGACAAACTGTTTGTCACCTTGCGCCAATTGGCCGCGCAGGGCTGCAGTATTTTGTACATCAGCCACAAGCTCGATGAGATCCGGGCGCTGTGCGATCACTGCACGGTACTGCGCGCCGGCCGGGTGACGGGCGAGGTCGACCCGCGCACTCAGAGCAATAGCGAGCTGTCGCGTCTGATGATTGGGGCCGAGCCGCCGCCCTTGCAGCGGCTTCCCAACAAGGCCGGGGCCCTGGCCTTGAGCCTGCGCCGCCTCAGCTTGGCCAAGGCAGAACCATTTGGCACCACCTTGGTCGATATCGAATTGAATCTGCATGCCGGCGAGATCGTCGGCGTGGCGGGCGTCTCCGGCAATGGCCAGCAAGAGTTGATGGCCGCGCTGTCGGGCGAAGACCCGCGCGGCCAGCCCGGCTCGGTGCAATTGTTCGGGCAGGACATTGCGCGCAGCAGCCCGCGCAAACGGCGCCGCTTGGGCCTGCATTTTGTGCCCGAGGAGCGGCTGGGGCGCGGCGCCGTGCCCAGCCTCTCGTTGGCACAAAACACCTTGTTGACGCGCACCGACAGCGTCACAGCTTGGGGCTGGCTGCGCACCGCGCAGGTGCAGCGTTTGACCGAGCATCTGATCGCGCGCTTCTCTGTGCGCGCCGGCGGCGCCGGAGCGGCGGCGCGTAGCTTGTCGGGCGGCAATTTGCAGAAGTTCATTGTCGGCCGCGAGATCGACGCGACACCCAAGGTCTTGATCATTGCCCAGCCAACCTGGGGCGTCGATGTCGGTGCAGCCGCGCAGATCCGCGGCGAGTTATTGAAGCTGCGCGATGCCGGCTGCGCGGTCTTGGTGCTCAGCGAGGAGTTGGACGAATTGTTTGAAATCAGTGACCGCCTGGTCGTGATGGCGCAGGGCCGTTTGTCGCCGGCCGTGCCGGTGCTTGAGGCCAGCCGCGCGATGATCGGCGAGTGGATGAGCGGCTTGTGGAATTCAAAGGAAGGGGCAAGCCATGTTCAGGCTTGAGCAGCGCCCGCAGCCGTCCAAGCTGATGGGTTTGGCTTCGCCGCTGCTGGCGCTGCTGATCACGGTGGCCTTGGGTGTGAGCCTGTTCTTGTTGCTGGGCAAAGACCCGCTGCGCGGCCTGCAGATGTTTTTCTGGGAGCCTATCCGTTCCGCCAATGCCTGGAGCGAGCTGGGCCTGAAGGCGACGCCGCTGGTCTTGATTGCGCTCGGCTTGGCGGTTTGCTTTCGCGCCAATGTCTGGAATATCGGCGCCGAGGGCCAGTTCATCATCGGCGCCTTGGCCGGCGGTTTCGTGGCGATGCAGGCCGATGCCAACACGGGCCGCATCATCGTGCTGTGGATCTTGCTTGCCGGCATGCTGGGCGGCATGGCCTGGGCCGGCATCACCGCGCTGCTGCGGGCGCGCTTCAATGCCAACGAGATTCTGGTCAGCCTGATGCTGGTCTATGTCGCCGATCTGCTCTTGAGCTACCTGGTTTACGGCCCCTGGAAAGACCCGCAGGGCTATAACTTCCCGCAAAGCATCAGCTTCCTCGCTGTCACCAAAATCCCGCGCCTGTTCGACGGCTCCCGCCTGAACATCGGAGTGCTGATTGCGGCCGCTGCGGTGCTGGGGTTTTGGGTCTTGCTGTTCCGCTCTTATGCCGGCTTCGCGCTGCAGGTCGGCGGCCTGGCCCCTGCGGCGGCGCGTTATGCCGGTTTCTCCTCGACGCGAGCGCTGTGGACGGCGCTGCTGCTGTCGGGCGCGATGGCGGGCCTGGCCGGCGCGCTGGAGGTGGCCGGGCCGCTGGGCCAGCTCACGCCTTATGTGCCGGCTGGCTACGGCTTTGCCGCCATCATCGTCGCCTTTGTCGGGCGCCTGCACCCGGTCGGCATTGTGTTTTCGGCCATTTTGATGAGCATGTTCTATATCGGCGGCGAGCTGGCGCAAACGCGCCTGGGCCTGCCCAAGTCCATCACCGGCGTGTTCCAAGGCTTGCTCTTGTTCTCGCTCTTGGCCTGCGATACCTTGATCAACTACCGCTTGCGTCGCAGCCTGCGCGCGAGCAGCACTTAAGCCAAGGACAGCATGGACGCCATCGCATTGCTGATCGCCGCCTCGCTGAACGCCGGCACCTTGCTGGCGCTGGCCGCCTTAGGGTTGTTGATCAATGAGCGCGCCGGCATCGTCAACCTCGGCGCCGAGGGCCTGATGCTGGTCGCCGCGATTGCCGGCTTTGCCACCGCCGTGCACACCGGCAGCAGCCTGCTGGCCTTTGCCGCCGGCATGGGTGCAGGCGCCTTGCTGGCCGGTTTGTTTGGCGTGCTGGTGATCTGGCTGAATACCAATCAATATGCGGCCGGCCTGGCCTTGAGCCTGTTTGGGACCGGCTTTTCCGCCTTTGTCGGCATCCGCTACACGTCCGAGAAGCTTGGGCCCCGCAGCAGCTTCGAGTGGCCCTATCTGGCCGACATCCCCTTCATCGGCCCGGCGCTGTTCAAGCAGCATCCGCTGGTTTACGGCGCTATGGCCCTGACCGCCGCCCTGGCCTGGTTTTTGTACCGCTCGCGCGCCGGCCTGGTGCTGCGGGCAGTGGGCGAGTCGCCGGAGTCCGCGCATGCGCTGGGTTACCCGGTGCGCTGGATTCGCCTGGGCGCGGTGATGGCCGGCGGCAGCCTGTGCGGCCTGGCCGGCGCCTATGTGTCCACGGTCTACACGCCGCTTTGGGTTGAAGGCATGATTGCCGGCAAGGGCTGGATCGCGCTGGCGCTGACCACCTTTGCCACCTGGCGGCCGGCACGCATCCTGCTTGGTGCTTATTTGTTCGGTTTTGTCACCATGCTGCAGTTCTATCTGCAAGGCCAAGGCGTTGAAGTGGCGAGTCAGTTCCTCAGCATGCTGCCCTATCTGTCCACCATTGTGGTGCTGGTGTTGATTTCCAGTAACGCCGCCTTTATACGGGCCAATATGCCGGCCTCGCTGGGCAAGCCATTCTTTCCTGGGTCTTGATTGAAGCTTTCTTTCATTTTGGAGATGACGACGATGAATAAGCGCAGCTTTGTATTGAAATTGGGTTCATTGACGGCGCTAGCCGGCGCGGCCGCCCTGTTGGCGGCTTGCGGCAAGAAGACGGAAGAGCCGGCTGCTGCGGCAGCCTCGGCCGTGGCCCCTGCTGCGTCCGCCGCCGCCAAAGCCGAGCCCTTGAAGATCGCTTTTGCCTATGTCGGCCCGGTGGGCGATGGCGGCTGGACCTTTGCGCATGACAACGCGCGCAAGGCGGTCGAGAAGGAATTCGGCGACAAGGTGCAAACCAGTTTCGTGGAAAAGGTACCCGAGGCGGCCGATGCCGAACGGGTCTTCCGCGACATGGTGAGCCAGGGCAATAAGCTGATCTTCGGCACCACCTTCGGCTATATGGAACCCATGCTCAAAGTGGCGGCCGACAGCCCCGATACCAAATTCGAACATGCCACCGGATACAAGCAAGCCGCCAATCTGCGCAGCTATGACTCGCGCACCTACGAGGGCGCGTACATGGCCGGCGTCATCGCCGGCAAGATGAGCAAGACCGGCACCTTGGGCGTGGTCGGCTCCATCCCCATCCCCGAGGTGATCCGCAATATCAATAGCTTCACGCTCGGCGCGCAAAGCGTCAACCCGAAGACGGTGGTGAAAGTGGTGTGGGTGAACAAATGGTTCGACCCGCCGCAAGAAACCGAGGCCGCGCAGACCCTGATCGACGGCGGCGCCGATGTGCTGATGCAGAACACCGACTCCAGCGCGGTGCTGCAGACGGCCGAGAAGAACGGCAAGTACGCCTTCGGCTGGGACTCCGACATGACCGCCTATGGCCCCAAGGCACACCTGGGCTCCGCTGTGATCAACTGGGCGCCGTACTACATCGCCTCGGTGCGCGAAGCGCTGGACGGCACATGGGCGGCGGGGCCGGGCAAACATGCCTGGTGGGGCGTCAAGGAAGGCGCGATCGACATGGTGTCCATTGCCGAGGCCGTGCCGGCCGACACGCGGGCGCAGATCGACAAGATCAAGGCCGGGCTGAAGGATGGCAGCTTCGCCATCTGGAAAGGCCCCATCATTGGCCAGGACGGCAAAGAGGTGGTGAAGAAGGGCGAGCAGGCCGACGACAAATTCCTCTCGGGCGTCAATTTCTATGTCAAGGGCGTGGACAGCAAGGTGCCGGGGGGGAAGTGAGTTAGCTTGCGATGCGTTTTGGGCTGGCAGGGCATGGCAGGTGGGGAAGGCAGGCAGCCCTGTTGATTCATAGCTGATCCAGCGGGCTGCGTACCGCCCAGCCCCCCATGCGCAAAACATGCGTGTAAATCATGGTGGTGGACACATCGGCATGGCCGAGCAGCTCTTGCACGGTGCGGATGTCACTGCCGCTTTGCAGCAGATGGGTGGCGAAGCAGTGGCGCAGCGTGTGCGGGGTGGCTGGTTTGACAATGCCTGCTTGCAGTGCTGCCTTCTTGAAAGCGCGCTGAAAAGTCTGGTCGTACATATGGTGCCGCCGCACCACGCCGCTGCGCGGGTCCACCGAGTGCGTGGCTTGCGGGAAGAGCCAGAACCAAGCCCAGGAGGCCCCTGCGCGCGGGTATTTTCGTTCCAACGCATGAGGCAGTTCGACGCCACTGCGCCCGCCGGCTTGATCAGCCAGCCAAATATCATGCACGCTCGCCAGTTGCGCGCGAAGCCCGGCCACCAAGGCCTGCGGCAACATCACGATGCGGTCTTTGCCGCCCTTGCCTTCACGCACGACGATGGCCTGGTGCGAAAAGTCGATGTCCTTGACCCGCAGTTGAAGCCCTTCGGTCAGCCGCAAGCCGGTGCCGTACAGCAGCCGCGCGAACAGCAGATGCTCGCCGGACAAGTGGCGGAACACGGCAGCAACTTCTTCACGACTGAGCACCACGGGCAGGCGACGCTGCACCTGGGGCCGACCGATGGCTTGCAGCCACGGCAAGTTCAAGTCCAGCACCTTGCCATAAAGAAATAGCAGGGCCGACAAGGCTTGGCGATGCGTCGATGCTGACACCTTTCGCTCGCTTGCCAACCAGCTCAGAAACGACTCAACCTCCGCTCCACCCAACTCACTCGGATGGCGCTTGTCGTGAAAGTAGATGAAGGCCCTGCACCAATACACATAGGCTTGTTCGGTGCGCAGGCTGTAGTGCAAAAACCTAATGCGTTCCCGCAACTGATCCAGCAGCCTAGGCGCCTTGCTCGGCGCTATAGTCGGCTGCAAGCATTGCGGCGGAAAGGGTCCGTAGCGGACTCGAACGGGTGCAGGGAGGCTGGCAGCGGATGGATGCAACATTGACGCCTCCATGGCGAGTAAATGCGGGTTCCCCTCTGAGTTTTGGCACTCAATCGAGTAGCTGCTTTTATCGATTTGTTATTGCTGTATGAAATCATAGTCCATGCCCGGTGAAGCCAATGTTCAAGCGGGTTTTGTCCGTTTTCTTGCTGCAGATTTAGGGCGACAGTTCGCGGGCAATTGGCGACAAAACTGTCGCCCGACAACACGTTAGGCCTCATTCGAATACCATGACATCGATATTCGCGTTCAAGTGCACCTGCTGCGGCGAGATCCACGAGGGATCGCCGAGCATAGCGTTCAAGGCTCCGGATCAGTACGCGACGCTGTCTGACGAGCAAAAGACCGCGATGGGCAAGCTCAGCTCTGACTTCTGCACCATCACTCACGAAGAAGGCACCGACTACTTCATTCGCGCGGTCCTTGAAGTACCGATTCATGGAGTCGTCGATCCATTTCTGTGGGGTGTATGGGTTTCGCTGAGCGAGATGAGCTTTCAGCGGTACAGAGACACATACGACGAACCGGTGGAAGGAGACGGCTACTTCGGCTGGCTTTGCAACACACCCGATGTTTATCCTTCGGACTCCTCAAGGCCCTCAGACGTTCGCCTTCAACTGGGGAAACAGCGACCCAAGGTCGTTCTTCATCGCAGTGATGCAGATACCGATCAGTTCGTTCTAGATCAAGTTCACGGCATTTCGGTTGCGCGGGCCCAGCAACTTGCGGAACGGGTGCTCCATGAGGCCTAACCGGTCTACAGGGACTTCCTTCAAGGTCAATCGTCTACATCGCTGAATCCTTCAGAGT
>JADMJQ010000256.1 GCA_018780415.1 Roseateles sp.
CCAGATGAAGACCGGCCGCGACGTCGTCATCGGCGCGCTGCTCGGCGCCGACGAGTTCGGTTTCGCGACCGCGCCACTGGTCGCCGAGGGCTGCATCATGATGCGCAAATGCCATCTGAACACCTGCCCGGTCGGCGTGGCCACACAAGACCCGGTGCTGCGCGCCAAGTTCACCGGCAAGCCGGAGCATGTCGTCAACTTCTTCTTCTTCATTGCCGAAGAAGCGCGTCAGATCATGGCGCAACTGGGCATACGCAAATTTGATGAGCTGATCGGCCGCAGCGACCTGCTCGACACCAAGAAGGGCATTTCGCACTGGAAGGCCAAGGGCCTGGACTTTGCCCGCGTCTTCCACCGCCCGGAGCTGGCCGGCGATGTCGCGCGCATCCACAACGATGTGCAAGACCATGGCCTGGACCGGGCACTCGACGTCAAGCTGATCGAAAAGTGTCTGCCGGCCTTCGAGAAGGGCGAGAAGGTCCAGTTCATGCAGGAGGTGACGAATGTGCGCCGCACTGTCGGCGCGATGCTGTCGGGCGAGCTGATTCGCCGCCGCCCCGAGGGCCTGCCGGATCACACCATCTTCATCCAGATGGAAGGCACAGGCGGCCAGAGCTACGGCGCCTTCCTGGCCCAGGGCATAACTTTCTACTTGATTGGTGATGCGAACGACTACACCGGCAAGGGTCTGTCGGGCGGCCGCATCGTGGTACGCCCCAGCATTGACTTCCGTGGCGACGCGACCCAGAACATCATCGTCGGCAACACCGTCTTGTACGGTGCGACCCGCGGCGAGGCCTTCTTCCGCGGCGTGGCCGGCGAGCGCTTTGCGGTGCGACTGTCCGGCGCCTCGGCGGTGGTCGAGGGCACCGGCGACCATGGTTGCGAATACATGACCGGCGGCACCGTCGTCGTGCTGGGCAAGACCGGCCGCAACTTCGCCGCCGGCATGAGTGGTGGCATCGCTTACGTGTACGACGAAGATGGTCTGTTCGCCAAGCGTTGCAACACCGCCATGGTGGCGCTGGACAAGCTCTTGCCCGCTGCCGAGCAAGAAGCCACGGTGGACCGCGCCATCTGGCATCACCTGGCCGATGCGGCTGCGCAGACCGATGAAGCCATCTTGAAGAAGATGCTGGAAGACCACCATCGCTGGACCGGCAGCCAGCGCGCCCGCGATCTGCTCGACCACTGGGCCGTCTCGCGCGCCAAGTTCGTCAAGGTGTTCCCGAACGAATACCGCCGCGCCTTGGGCGAGATGCACGCCGCCAAGCAGGCCGTCGAAACGATTGAACAAGCCAAGTCGCCGGTCAGCAAGCCGGTCAAGGCATAAGGGGGAATCTCATGGGAAAAATCACCGGCTTCATGGAGATCGAGCGTCTGGAAGAGGGCTATGAGCCCATCAGCGCGCGGGTCAAGAACTACAAGGAATTCGTCATCGGCCTGAACGCAGATCAGGCCAAGCTGCAAAGCGCGCGCTGCATGGACTGCGGCACGCCGTTCTGCAACAGCGGCTGCCCGGTCAAC
>JADMJQ010000289.1 GCA_018780415.1 Roseateles sp.
CGACCTGATCAGCAACTGATCACTGGAGGAAAGAATGAACCACGACCACTCCCAACATGCACCCGAGCCGGCTAGCTTTTGGCGCTCGCGCTACGCCATCGGTTTGCTTGTTCTTGGCGGCATCGCCGCGTACTTTCTCCTCAGCGAGCACCGCGCGCACCTCCTGGGCGCGCTGCCATTCCTGATATTGCTGGCCTGTCCCCTGATGCATGTCTTCATGCACCACGGGCACGGGGGGCATGCCGGCCATCACGGCGGTACTGAAGCAAGCGATCAGGGTGACAACACACCCGCCCCGTCGCAGCCGAGCAAGACCGGAGGTCGGCCATGAACCACGATGCTTCTGGCTATGGATTGTGGTCGCTCGTGATCTTCAATTCGGCCTTCTTCCTGATGTTTGTGTTCAGCTTCTTCAAACCTCAGACGGCCAGGGACTGGCGGACCTTCGGCGCCTTCGCGGCCTTTGTCGTCGCCCTCTTCGTCGAGATGTATGGCTTCCCGCTGACCATCTATCTGCTGTCGGGCTGGCTGCAGACGAAGTACCCGAGTCTCGATCTGTTCTCCCACGACTCCGGTCACCTGTGGTCGACGCTGCTGGGAGAAACCGGCAACCCCCACTTTGGCGCCCTGCATATCGCCAGCTATGTGTTCCTGGGTTTCGGCTTCTATTTGTTGTCCAACGCCTGGTCCGTGCTCTACCACGCGCAGCGGCGCAATGGGCTGGCCAAGGCGGGGCCTTACGCACGCATTCGCCATCCGCAGTACGTGGCTTTCGTGCTGATACTGCTGGGCTTCTTGCTGCAGTGGCCGACCTTGCTCACGCTGCTGATGTTCCCGATCCTGCTGATCATGTACGCACGACTTGCGGTGACCGAAGAGGCCGAGATGCGCCAGCGCTTCGGCGCTGAATTCGAGGCCTACGCTGCCCGCACACCACGATTCCTGCCCGCCTCCCGGAAGGAACGCGCGAGCATCGATTTGAAGGCCTGACCCCTCAATCCAAGGAGAACTCAACATGCAAACCATCAGCTT
This sequence comes from Roseateles sp., assembly GCA_018780415.1. GTDB lineage: Bacteria > Pseudomonadota > Gammaproteobacteria > Burkholderiales > Burkholderiaceae_C > Paucibacter_A. Next base: position 1,033 of record JADMJQ010000289.1, read on the forward strand.
CGATGTCAGTGGCATGACCTGCGGTGGCTGCACCGGCAGCGTGCAGCGCGCCCTCAGCAAGGTCGATGGTGTCGCCCAGGCGGAAGTCATCCTTCAACCGGGCACAGCCACCGTGCTCTTCGATCCCGCTCGGGTGAACGCGGCCCAGATCGAGTCCGCGATCAACAAACTCGGCTATGTCACGAAGGCTCGCCCCGCGCAAAGCGCAAAGGGGCAGTCATGAGCAAGAAGAACGGCAAGGGAAAGAAAGCGCGTTGCGGGGCGGTCGAAGCCGGTGCGGCCGTGCCTTCCGAGTCCGATCTTGCCGCTGAATCGACAGTGGCCTCGATCAGCCGTGAAGACTATGACGCTCAGCTCCACATTCTTCAGGTCGAACTGGTCAAGCTGCAGCGGCACTTCATAGCCTGCGGCGACCGCATTCTTGTCCTACTTGAAGGCCGGGATGCCGCCGGCAAGGACGGCAGCATCAAGCGCATCGTCGAGTACCTCAGC
>JADMJQ010000283.1 GCA_018780415.1 Roseateles sp.
GCTGGACCTGTTGGTCGATCACGAGACCGTCGGCCACCGCGAGCGCAGCGGCCTGGTCTCGAATGGCTTCCTGGCGGCGCGGCCCGGTAGCCGCATCATCGAGGCGACCTACGCGCGCGTCTGCGCTCTGCTGCGTTCGCACCGGCCGCTGGGCTGGACCTCACTGGGCTCGGAGCCCCTGGGCGCGGCCGTCGACGCACTGCCTGCGGCCTGGCACGAACTGCCTTGCCGGCGCGTCCAGCCGGTTTGCTGGAGCGAGCCGGAGACCTTTCTGACCGAACGCAGCGCGGCCGGGCACGCGCAGGCCTTCGACCCCGATGCACTGTGCTACATGCTGTCCAACTCGCGCATCGGCCCGCTGCTGGCGGCGCGGCCGGGCGCCGACCTGCTCAAGCCCGCTACCTTTTTCGCATATCTGCTGGACCGCACTGGGCGACCGGCCGGCGGCGCCGCATCGGCCTCGCCGCACGAGCGCATCTTTAGCCACCATGCGCAGCTGTACCGGCAGCACCGCGACGAGTCGATTGCGGCGACTTCAACTGGATGCGCAGCGTGAAGCTGGGCGTCGAACAGTACACCGGCGTGGATGTACTTGGCGAGGTGATCGCCGGCCTCCAGTGGCGCTATGCCGGCCCGCGGCGGCGCTTCCTGCGTCTGGACCTGCTGGAGGCCGACCTGCCGCGGGCCGACGCAGTCTTTTGCCGCGACCTGTTGCCGCACCTGTCCTATGCCGAGATCCGCGCCGTGCTGCGTAACTTCCAGCGCAGCGGCGCCGAGTTCCTGCTGACCACCACTTTCACTGGCGCGCGGCCGAACCGCGACACCGCCGGCGGCGACTGGCGCACATTGAACCTGCAGCTGGCGCCGTTCGCCTTTGCGCCGCCGCTGCTGGTACTCAACGAGCAATGCACCGAGGGCGGCGGCGCCTATGCCGACAAAAGCCTTGCCGTCTGGCGCCTCGATGGTCTGCCATTGGATGGACCGGCGCCAAGCTATGGCGGGCTGCTGACATAAGCAGATGCAGTATCGGCTGCGGCGCCAAAGCAGCCGGCCGCTGCACGCGGGTCAGCCGGGGTCAGAGCGGGAGGTCTCGAGCCAGCCTCTAGCCACATTCTCAAAAGACCCCAACGGAGCCAAACCCTTGTCGGCCAGCCGATCGACCTCACGCCTGTTCAGGATTTCTGCCGCAAGGGTCTGTCGATGTTCACTCAGATCGGTGCCATCCCGAATCAGCTTGTGCGCGTCGTCGGCACTACTCCTTGCCTCCTTCAGTCTTGTCGCCGGATAGCCCCAAGCTCAGCCGTTTTTCGACGCCGGCGATTCGGTATTTCAAACGCCAATGTTTGGACCCACTGGGTTGCACTTCGAGATACTGCCCGCCTCCATCCGCAAGCTTGATGGGTTTTGTCGTTTGCCAAGGGGAAAGTCCTTCAACTGGGGGCAGCTGCCAAGCCAGCTTTTTCCAGTTTTAGACTTGCCCCCAAAGTTGCCCCCAATGGGGAGAGATGCCCCCACATCTCCTTGAACATTTTTGGACGAAAAAATGCCCAAGTCATTGATTTACTTGGGCATTTTTACTTTCTTGCATCCCTTGGGATGCTAAATTGGTGGAGCCGGGGGGAATTGAACCCCCTAGCAACCTCGCTGCAAGCACCGTAGATACTGGCTTTCTTGCCCCATCCAATAATCGCATGTGAGAAACATGTGAATTTGAAAACCGCACCCATCTGCATGGATTCAATTCCGTATTTGGGAATTGAACCGCCGTCCGTTGGATGTTTTTCCGGCTCCCCCGGCCGAGAGTTGCTGCATCCCGCAGCAATCAACCCGGGCCCAGCGCCGGGGCGGCATTCACGGCTCCAGCGTGCTACTTGTCCACAGGTTTTGTGGATAAGCGCAGCAGCTGACCTGCCTCTTTGATCGCGCCGGCAAACTGCGGTCGTAACTTGGCGATCGTGGCCAGTTGCGGCCCATGGCGCTCGGGATGGATCCGGTACCAGGCCGCAATGCTGGCGGGGTCCGTCAAGCGGACGATCACAGATCACCAGCCCGTACGGCCTCAACCACAAAAGCCGCGCCGCCTCGGTCGGCCTCGATACTGACGACAGCCCAATCGCGTCGAAGCAATCGCACCAGCTCGCGCCAATTGCGCACAGTCAGCGGCGGGTGGCTCTTGGCGGCATGGATAAACGCTGACCCATCCGTTCGGAGATCAACTTGGCAAATAGCGTCAGGCTCGCTATGGTCCTGCGGCGTGCCAGGCGGCCGGATAAAGCGCATCGTCAACCGGGTGGGCTGAGCGTGCCACATATCAGGGCGGGCTCAGGGCCTCGTAGTGGCGCTGGCAGAGCTCGCCGGCTCGCCGAGACGAATCGGCGACGGTAGCAATTGCAGCCGCAGCATCGTCAAGCCGTCCGAGCAGGATTGGACACACACTGGCGGCGGTGCTGGCTGCTTGGCCGCTTTCGGCAGCGGCGGAATCTCGCGCTCGATCACCAAGGGAGGCGGCAAGGTCGGCGGCGTAGCGCTGCAGCTGGCCAGAGCCAGCGCGCAGACGATCAGCGGCAGCTTCAGCAGCCACGCGGGCAAGGTATTCGGCATCGATGGCCTCCTGTTGGATATGGGCTGTTTTAGCCTGGGCGGTGGCTTGGCGCTGCAGGGCTTCACGAGTGCCGCGCTCTTGGGTTTCTCGGTAGTCGGCGAACGCGGCCGTGATGCGAGCTGCATCGGCTTGCGCGTGACTGGCGCGGAGCCATTGCGATCCAGCGAGCAAAAGCGCCAGCGCCAACATGGCGCCGAGCACTGGCGTTATGAAGCGATCGAACACGATCAGAATCCGGTGACGAAGCCCAGGGCCTGCGCGTAGAACGCTGGCCATGTCTCAGGGTGGGGTTTACCTGGACGCCATGTGCGCAGATAGCAATCCCATGCGGCATCAGGCCGGCCGCGGGGGGGCAATGGCGCGGCATCTGCAAACAGGTACAGCCGGGCAAAGGCCGCGGCAAGCACATCGTCTGTTTCGAGTTCGGCCCACACGACCGATGTGACGGCGCTGACCTGTCGCGCCTGGCAGACCTTGAGCGCAAGCGGCGCGGTTTGCTGGTGGGTCAAGACGCCGCGCACGCCGCCCTGCCTCTCAAATTGCCAAAGCCCGCGTGCCGGCCCCTTGCCACCGCCAGATACGCGCTGTACACGCTGGGTCAGCCGAGACTCTTGCAGGCCGTTGGCGAGCAGCTGCACCCGCGCGGCCAGACTATCCATGTGCGCGGGCAGCAGAGCCAGCGCTGGATTGAGGGCCGAGGTGGTGATGTCGGCGAGCAAGCTCATAGGTCGTCTTTCGACTGGGGCGGTATGCCAAGAATCGCCTCGGCGCGCTTCTTCAACGCAAACTCCGCCCATTGCAATGCCGTCGCGCCCATGTGCCCGGCCACGCCAACAATCGGCGCCTGAAGCATCTCGTCAATGTGGAGCCACTGCATGACCATCCAGGCCATCAGCCCGGCCATGCCCGAGGTCACAAGCTCGCCAATGAGTTGCGAGACATTCGACGCTTGAGCTTCGCCGCGCTTGACGCGAGACAGCCAATTGACGAAGCCGCCAAGAATGGCAAAGGTGCCAAAAAATAACCAACTCTTCATTGGCAAATCAAGCGGGCTTTTGACTGCGATGGCCTGCGCCTGCGCAACCATTGGGGCCAGCAAGTGCAGGCACAAGATGAAGTTGATGAGGAAATGTCGCATAGAGGGATTGCACAGGGCAATCTCGATATGTCAACCCGCCTTGGCCGGCTGCCGCAATTCCTTCGGCGTCGATTTCACGATCCGCTCGGCCCGGGTGCTGCGCATCTGCTGCACCCTCTTGATGATCTGAGGCATGCTGATCGCGATCGGCGTGTCGGGATTCGTGTCGTTCCATTGCTTGAGTCGGGCCCGCGCTCCCTTCTCGCCCTCTGCATCGCCTTCGAACCGAGCCGCCGCCCATTCACTGGCAATTGATGCCTCGGTGTTCCTGGCCAGCGTGTTGTGAGCGATGGTGAGGCCGTCGGCTCGCGAGGCCGCGGCGACCGTGGCCGGCTGGAAGCCGATGCCCTTGATTGCCGCGTCACCCAGGTCTGCATCAATGACGCGGCGGCCCTTCGTGTCGCGGTAGGCGCCGGTCTTGGCGATATCGACCGCCTTCATGGCATTGGCGATCGCCGTCGGCAGCATCGGAATCAGGCTGCCGCTGTCGGCCGCGAGCATGGCGTTCTTCGCCACGCCGCCCACAGCGCCAAACACCTCGAGCACGTCGCCAGACTTGTCGGCCTTGTCTTTGCGCAGCAGGCCGGTACCGGGCAGCAGGTTGCCGATGCCCAAGCGCCCGGCCACGTCCAGCGGGATACCTGGCAGCGCGCTGAAGCCGTACTGCAACCAAGCGGGTAGGTTCTTCTGCTTCCACGCCTTGGAGTTGGTGTCCTCGCCCATCTTCTGGCCGATGGTGTCGATCAGGTCATCCAGATCGTCGGCACCTGGCAGGCCCTGCGCGCCGGCCGCCATCACCAGCAGCGCAAGCCCGAACAACGCGGCTTTGCGGCCCTCAGCGCGCTCGATGCTCCCAGGCTCGCCGGCCGTCCACATGCGCTTCATGAATTCCAGATAGCTGATCGAGTACTGCTTGAACGTGAACAGCGTCGCGCCGATGGCGCCACGCGCCCACTCAGGCCGGTTTGCCTTGTTGTACAGGCCTTGCGTCTCGGTCACTGCTTGTGCCGCGAAGGCGTAAGGGTCGATGTGGTGTTTTTCCTTCGCCACCTGGTAGGCCGCAATGAAGGTCAGCCGACGGTTGAACTGCTCGGCCAGCGCGAACGGCGCGCCCCAGATGAACATTGCACGCTTGCCGGCGGCATCCAGCGTCGCTGAAATCTGATCATTGGCGCCGGCGAAGCGCGCGGCCTGGCCCAGCAGCGAACCTCGGCCCATGGCCATAGCCTGCAGCTGGTGCAGCTCCTGCGGCGAGACGATGCCATCCTTCTCGGCGATCTCCAGCGCCGTCTTCATATCGCCATCCACGCCGGCGGTCATCTGCTTGAGGCTTGCTCCCATCACGCGCGCCGCGCCGGGAATGCCGACGAACTTTGACAGGTAAGGCATGGTCATCAGAAACGGCTGCGTCATGTTGACGGCCGCGCTGGCGATCGACCCGCCCAGGAAGTTGACGAACAGAAAGCCGCGCAGGCCTGCCGCCTCCTCAACCGGGTTCTGCACATAGTTGCGCAGCCGCTCGGCCGCGTCCTTGATATCGCCCTCGCGAATGTCGCTGACGTTCTGCTGCATCTCACCGAAATGCAGGCCTTGCGAAGCGCCGCGTGCGTTGCTGGTGATGAAGCCCGACAACACGCGACTGACGTCTTCGCTGTAGCCCTCGACGCCTTTACGCTTGATCATCCGCTTGAGCGCGCTGCGGTTCGACGTGGCCTGCTTCAGCCACAGCTGCATCGCCTCGTTCTTGTCGGTGCCGGTGATGCTGGCGAACAGGCCCAACGTCTCCGGGCTCAAGCCCTTCAGCAGCTTGAAGTCCTCCTGCGACATCACGCCACGGGTGATCTCGTCGTTCTTGAACTGAGGATCTTCAGACAGCAGGCGCGCGGCCTTGGCCGCATCGGCGCCGGATTCGTAGAGTCCAAAGAACTTGCTTTCGCCGCCGGCCCCGATCACACGCACCGCGAACTTGCCGAAGCGCATCAACGGCGCGTAGCCGCGGGCCTTCAGCGAGTCGAGCCGCTCCAGCTTGTCATTCACCTCGGCGCGGATCTCGTCCTGCAGCTTGCCGGCCGGCAATGTGTCGACCTTGGCCAGCACAGCAGCGCGCAGCGCCTTGAACTCACCGGCGCGCGCCAGATCCCTAGAGCCGGCCGGCGCGTGATCGCCAAGGTAGCGGATCAGGTCACCGGCCATGGTTGATTCGAGCGACCTATCGACGGCCGCCCGGAATTCACGGTAAAGGCCGATCTGGTGATCATTCAGCTTGAAGCGGCTGGCCAGCTCTTCGGGTGTGAACACCACGCCGGCACTTGCGACGTCGTCGGTCTCGACCAGCGCGCCCTTCGCGTCACGCGTCCAGTTCAGCGTGCCCTCGAAGATCGGCACCGCGATAGCCTTGCGGTCCGCATCCGGCAGCGACAAAGCCTTCTTGAAGTCTCCAAAGCCATTCAACTGTGGCAGCACTTGCGGCGCCTGGTCGGCGGCATCGTTGGCAAAGAAGCTGGTGTCCTGGATGTACGCCTGAGCGCCGTCGAACACCTTCTTGAAGGCGGGGTGCTTCTGTGCCATGTCAAACATGGTGCCAACCGACTTGTGCCACCAGCTCACGCGCTTGAAACCGCGGCCAGCCAGCATGTCCTTGACCAGTTGCGGGGTCAGGTCGGCGATTGCTTCAGACGGCTTACGGCTTAGCGCCGGTGTGTCGTCGCGGCTCATCGCCAGCTCGCCTGCGCCTCGCGCGGCCTGCGCCATGCCGGGCGGCCGGCGCTTCACCGCATCCCGCGCCTGGCGCAGCAGATCCATCACCTCGGCCTGCGTCTTGTCCTCCATCCAATCGGCCACCTTGTCCAAGCCGATGGCGCGCAGCGCCTTCTGCAACTGAGCAGCCAGAAACCGCCAACTGCTGATCGGCTCGTTACGACCGGCGCGGTCGGCCAGCGCTTCCTCAACGGCCAGCAGCTGCACTTGCCGGCGCGCTGCCTCCTTTGTCATGCCGCGCTGCACGCGCACATCGATCTCGTCCTGTCCATTGGCCAGAAACCACATTACAGCCTCGCCGGCCAGCTTGCGATTTGCGTCGCGCATGCGGCCCATCACATCGGCATACTGGTCACCGAGAAATGCCCGCAAGCCCAGATGCCCATAGACCTCATGGAACAGCGCCGTCTGCGCCTCTTCGATGCTGGTCAGGTTGTCGGCCACGAGGTAGACCGTGCTGCTCGACGGGACGAACATCGCGCGCACCGTTTCCTCGGCGCCCACGCTCTTGATGCCTTCGCTGAGCCTTGCAGGCAGGTCATCGACGGACTGCACAACATGCACGCCGCCGGCGGGGCCAGCGGCCCAGCTCTTGGTCAGTGGTTCCAGCGTCTTGCGAAGCTCGGACGCATCAACGCCGCCACCTTCCCCGCGGCTCAGTAGCGCGACATTGCCATCGTCGCTGGCGCGAGCCTCCACCGCCTGGAAGAACTCATCGAAGCCTGCCCGCAGGCCCGGCATCTCGTCGGCCAGCGGGTACGGGTATGACGGCGCCACCGGCTCGCCCAGGGCCCCTGCCCGAAGAGATTCGATGGCACCCCAGGAATCTGGGCTCACCACGTTGGCCAGATAGTCGTTTGCCGCACTCTGGTCCTGCAGCTTGGCGATTACATAGGACTCGAAGGACCTGGCCGACAGTTCGATTGGCGTGTCCCAGTAGGGCTTGCTCCGGCGCTTGTCCAGCTCGGCCGAGCGCTTGCGCAGCGCGCCGATCTGCGTGGCGCGGCGCACCACATCGAATGCCCGCTTCATCTGCTCGCGCAGCAGGTCTGTCTTGGCGCCGCCGGTCACAAAGCCGCCGCCGTCGCCGCCCTGCCGCGCGAAGTAGTTGTCCAGCGCGTGCCACCACTCGTGCGCCAGCGAGCCCGGCCCACCGCCCTTGGTCAGGTTGATGACGACATTGCCAGGCTCGAAGTGCGCAGCGGGCGCATTGACGCCACCCTTGCCTCGCGCGCCGAAGGCTAGGCCCAGCCGACCATTGAGCGACAGCGATCGAGCCGGGATACCCAGAACGGCAGCGAGATCCATCAGCGCATCGAAGGTCTGGTTCAGGTCCGACTGGCGCCGGCCCTGCTCGACGTAGTTCCCGAACTGAACGCCTCGGAAGCCAAAGGTCTCGGCGAACACCTCGGGCGTCACTGGCGCGCCATTGCGGTGGTCATCGCCCACGCGCGGCTGGTTCGCAGCATTGCGCTCCAGCGGCGTCTCCTTGTATTTGGCCAGCGCCGCCTCAAGCTGGGCCGCGCCCGTCTCAAGGTACTTGCGTGCTGCGTCCACATCGTCGAGTTTCTTCAGGTCGATATGTTCGCGGCCGATCTTCTTGCCGATGAAAGCGCCGGGCACGCCGCGCTTGCGGTAGATCACGAACTGCGGCTGCTTCTTAGCCTTCTCGCCCAGGTCCAGCGAAGCGATCCGATCCTTGAACAGAGCCAGCGCTTCGACCTTGGTGTTGCCCTCGGCGATCGTGCGTGGCCAGTTGCTGAAGGCCGTCGCCCGGGCCTTCTGTTCAACAACCCACTTGTGAACATTCGATTCCCCGCGATAGAGCGAGTAGTGATGCTCAGCGAAGCTCACGCCCTTCAGGGACTTGCCATGCCCGACCGCCTCGTAGAGCTCGACCCGGCCGCCCACGGCAGCAGCCACGTTCCGGTATGCCGGATCCTTCATCTTGGTCCGCACCGCCTCGGCGCTGAGCCGGCCGTCTAGCAACTGCTGGGCGATGTCGCGCAGCAACTTCACGTTGTCCACCCAGCCGGTGAGTCGCCACGACTTGACCGGCTTCACCGGGATCTCGTCTCTCGCCGCATGCACCCAGGCCACCGCGAACGGATCGGTGCCGCCGGCCAGCAGCTTCTCGTAGTCAGGTTCCGGCCAGGACTTCGACAGCGGCTCGGCCGCCACGTCTACGGCCATCGCATCACCCAGCGTCGCCGCATAGTCCTTGCGAGCGCCCACCAGCTTCTCGCCGAAGTCGTCGATCTTGGCACCGGGCGCCGCGGGCGCCTGGCGCTCCGATGGGACCGGCGCGGCGGACGCAGTCGTGCGCGGCCGCGCCGTCGCGCCGCTTGTCGCTACTGGCTCAGCAGCCGGCT
>JADMJQ010000284.1 GCA_018780415.1 Roseateles sp.
TGCCATCCAGAGCATGGCCAACTGGGCGCGCAAGCACGACATGATCGTGCACATGCACCGCGCCGGTCACGGTACCTATACGCGGCAAAAGAACCACGGCGTGAGCTTTCGCGTGATGGCCAAGTGGCTGCGCCTGGCCGGTGTCGATCATCTGCATACCGGCACCGCCGTCGGCAAGCTCGAGGGTGACCCGATGACGGTGCAGGGCTATTACAACGTCTGCCGCGACAGCTACACCAAGCAGGATCTGGCCCGCGGCCTGTTCTACGACCAGGACTGGGCCGATATGCGCAAGGTCATGCCGGTCGCCTCGGGCGGCATCCATGCCGGCCAGATGCACCAGTTGCTGCACTTGTTCGGTGACGACGTGATCCTGCAATTCGGCGGCGGCACGATCGGCCACCCCGGCGGGATCCAAGCCGGCGCGGTGGCCAACCGGGTCGCACTGGAGACGATGGTGAAGGCCCGCAACGAGGGCAAGAACATCCTTGAAGAGGGGCCGCAAATCCTGCGTCGCGCCGCGCAGACCTGCTCGCCGCTGCAACAAGCGCTCGATACCTGGGGTGAGATCAGCTTCAACTATGCCTCGACCGACACCAGCGATTTCGCCACCACGCCCAGCGTGGCCTGAGCAAGGAGAACTTCCATGATGAGCAACCCCACCGGCCGCATCACGCAGGGCCAGTTCAGCTTTTTGCCCGACCTCACGGACAGCGAAATCTGTGCACAAATCGACTACGGCCTCGCCAAGGGCTATGCCTGGAGCGTCGAGTACACCGACGACCCGCACCCCCGCAACACCTATTGGGAGATGTATGGCAAGCCGATGTTCGATCTGAATGACGCTGCCGGCGTGCTGATGGAACTGCAAGGCTGCCGCGCTGCTTTCCCGCGCCACTACATCCGCCTGATGGCCTTTGATTCGACCCGCGGCGTCGAATCGATCGTGATGAGCTTCATCGTCAACCGCCCGACGAGCGAGCCCGGTTTCATGCTGCAGCGCCAGGAGGTGAACGGCCGCACGATGCGCTACACCATCGCCGGCTATGCCGCCGCCAAGCCCGAAGGCGAGCGGTACTGAGGACTGAGCGATGAACGCGCCCCTCTATGCCATCCCGGGCAGCGACAGCCCGGCTGCGCTTGCCGCTTCGGCAGCAAGTTCCAAAGCGACCGAGCCCGCGCTTGCGGTGCCCCCGCGCACCGTCGCCGAGGTGCTGGCGCAAAGCCAGGTCGAGGCGGTGCTGGGGGAGCTGGAGGCCGAGCTGGTCGGTCTGGCGCCGGTCAAGCAGCGCATCCGCGATATCGCCGCGCTGCTGGTGATCGACCGCCTGCGCGCCGCCCATGGGCTGGCCGCCAGCAGCCCCAGCTTGCATATGTGCTTCACCGGCAACCCCGGCACCGGCAAGACCACGGTGGCCCTGCGCATGGCCGAAATCCTGCACCGGCTGGGCTATCTGCGCAAAGGCCATCTGGTGGCGGTGACGCGCGACGATCTGGTCGGCCAATACATCG
>JADMJQ010000312.1 GCA_018780415.1 Roseateles sp.
GTGGCCAATAACCAGTCGGACGAGACCTTGCGCCTGGCCGGTCGCATCCATGCCGACCTGGAGTTCGCCAGCATCGACGAGATCCTGCAACCGGGCCTGCATGTTTTCTTGAGCCAATTTCTGGATCGCGTCGGCAAGCTCGGCGTGGGCATCAGCCGCGACTTCTTGAATCCGTCGGTATAACCAATTAGGCACACATGGCCATCCGCGTCGCACTGCATCACAAAACAAGCTACCGCTACGACCGCGCCGTGGCGCTGTCACCGCATGAGGTGAGGCTGCGGCCAGCGCCACATGCGCGCACGCCCATCCTGTCCTACTCGCTGACCGTCGAGCCGGCCGAGCATTTCATCAACTGGCAGCAAGACCCTTACGGCAATTACATCGGCCGTTTCGTGTTTCCGGAAAAATCCGAGGAACTCAGTTTCACCGTCGATCTGGTCGCCGACATGACGGTGATCAACCCGTTTGACTTCTTCGTCGAAAAGTACGCCGAGCGTTTCCCTTTTGCCTACCCGGCCCAGCTGGCGGCGGAGTTAGGGCCGTATTTGCAGGTCGACCCGCCCGGCCCGATGTTGAAGGAATGGATTGCGGCGGTGCGCACGGAGATGCTCAGCAGCTCGCTGCCGACCAACGACTTTCTGGTCTATTTGAATCAGCGCGTGCAGGTCCGCATCGGCTATTTGCTGCGCATGGAACCCGGCATTCAAACGCCCGAGGAAACGCTGCAAAAAGCCTCGGGCTCCTGCCGCGACAGCGCCTGGCTGCTGGTGCAGATCCTGCGCTCGCTGGGCCTGGCCGCACGCTTTGTGTCCGGCTATCTGATCCAGCTCAAGCCCGATCAAGCCTCGCTGGATGGCCCCAGCGGCACCGCCGTTGACTTCACCGACCTGCATGCCTGGACCGAGGTCTACATTCCCGGCGCCGGCTGGATCGGCCTGGACCCGACCTCGGGCATGCTGGCCAGCGAAGGCCATATCCCGCTCGCCTGCACCGCCCTGCCCTCTTCCGCCGCACCGGTCAGCGGCTTCACCGACAAGGCCGAAGTCACCTTTGTGCACGAGATGACGGTGACCCGCATCCATGAAGATCCGCGCGTCACCAAGCCCTATTCCGACGCCGACTGGCAGGCCATTGACCGGCTGGGCCAGCAGGTCGACGCCGATCTGAAGCGCAATGATGTGCGCCTCACGCAAGGCGGCGAGCCGACCTTTGTGTCTATCGACGATATGGACGGCGCGCAATGGAATACCGAGGCGCATGGCGATCACAAACGCGAGCTGGCCGGCCAGCTGATGCTGCGTTTGAAGAAGCATTTCGCCCCCGGCGGCATGCTGCATTACGGCCAGGGCAAGTGGTATCCGGGCGAGCCGCTGCCGCGCTGGGCGCTGAATATCTATTGGCGGGTCGACGGCCAGCCGATGTGGCGCGACGCCTCGCTGTTCTCGGTAGAGGGCGAGGACGATGGCTACGGCGATGCCGAGGCTCAACGCTTCATGGCCGCCTTGCTGGAGGGTCTGCATCTGCCCGCCGCAAGCGCCATCCCCGCCTATGAAGACGTGCGTCTGCAAGCGCAGATCGAACAAAACCTGCCGAGCAATTTGAACCCGCTGTTCGCAGACCTGAGCGACTCCGAACAGCGCCGCCGTCTGGCCCGCTTGCTGGACAAGGGCCTGGGCGAAGTCGTGGGCTATGTGCTGCCCCTGGCGCCGACACCATTTGAGCCCGGCATCAGCCTGAGCAGCAGCTGGCGCAGCTCGGCCTGGCCGCTCAAGCGAGAGCATCTGTATTTGATCGACGGCGACTCGCCGCTGGGCCTGCGCCTGCCGCTGAACTCGCTGCCCTGGGTCTTGCCGGAAGAGCAGGACGCCGAGTTCGACGTCGACCCGTTCGCCGAGCGCGCCGCGTTGCTGGAGGCCAAAGCTACGCTGGACCTCAAGCTCGCCAATGCTGACCGCCAGACTCAGCGGGGCCCACGTGCCGCGCTGGCTGCGGCCAAACGGTTGGCGCGTGCCACCTTGGGCCGCTCGACCAGTACCGAATCCGAGGCAACGCCACCTTCTATACCCGGCCAACACAACGCCACGCCGGCGCCGAGCGACGTCATCCACACCGCCCTGTGCGTGCAAGTGCGGGCCGGACGTTTATACGTCTTCATGCCGCCGATCAAGCGCATCGAGGACTATCTGGCCCTGGTGCAGATCGTTGAAGCGAGTGCTGCCAAGCTGCAACTGAAGCTCTGGATCGAGGGCTATGGCCCGCCGCGCGACCCCCGCATCAAACTGCTCAGCGTGACACCGGACCCGGGCGTGATCGAGGTCAATGTGCATCCGTCGGCAAGCTGGAACGAGCTGGTCTACACCATGGGCACGCTGTATGAGGAGGCGCGGCTGACCCGCCTGGGCACCGAGAAGTTCATGGTCGACGGCCGCCACACCGGCACCGGCGGCGGCAACCACGCGACCTTGGGCGGCGCCACCGCCGAAGACAGCCCGCTGCTGCGCCGCCCCGATTTGCTGAAAAGCCTGATCACCTATTGGCAGAACCACCCGGCCCTGTCCTATCTGTTCTCCGGCACCTTCATCGGCCCGACCAGCCAGGCGCCGCGCGTCGACGAGGCGCGCGATGACAATCTGTACGAGCTGACCATCGCCTTCCAGCAGATGGACAAAGTCTTGCCGGGCATGATGCCGGGCGACAAGCCCTGGATGGTCGACCGCCTTTTGCGTAACTTGTTGGTCGATCTGACCGGCAACACGCATCGCTCGGAGTTTTCGATCGACAAGCTCTACTCGCCCGACGGCCCGACCGGGCGCCTGGGCCTGGTCGAGTTCCGCGCCTTCGAGATGCCGCCGCATGAGCGCATGAGCCTTTTGCAGATGCTGCTGCTGCGCGCGCTGGTGGCGCGTTTCTGGCAACAGCCTTATCAAGCCAAGCTGGTGCACTGGGGCACGGCCCTGCATGACCGCTGGATGCTGCCGCACTTCGTCGCGCAAGACATCCGCGACGTGGCGCGGGATCTGCGCGCGGCCGGCTATGCCTTCGAGGACCATTGGTTCGATCCCTTCATCGAGTTCCGCTTCCCGCGCTTCGGCACCGTCGTTTATGAGGGCGTGGAGATGGAGCTGAGGCAGGCGATCGAGCCCTGGAATGTCTTGGGCGAGGAAATGGCCGCCGGCGGCACTGCCCGTTATGTGGACTCCTCGGTCGAGCGCATGCAACTCTTGGTGCGCGGCCTGACCGACGGGCGGCATGTGGTGGCCTGCAACGGCCGCATGCTGCCGCTGCACCCGACCGGCGTGCCGGGCGAGTATGTGGCGGCGGTGCGCTTCCGCGCCTGGAGCCCCTGGTCGGCGCTGCACCCGACGATTGGCGTGCAAGCGCCCTTGACCTTTGATCTGGTCGACACCTGGAGCGGCCGAGCCATCGGCGGCTGCACCTATCACGTCGTCCATCCGGGCGGGCGCAGCGAGGAACATTCGCCCGTCAACGCCAATGCGGCAGAAGCGCGCCGCTTCGCGCGCTTCTGGCCACATGGCCACACGCCGGGGCCGATGACGGTGTTCAAGGAGCCGCTGAACCCGAGCTTCCCGCTGACGCTGGATCTGCGCTGGCAGCCACTGTGAGACGGGCAAGTTCGAGCGCAGAGATAATCGCTGCCCTGTAGTCTTCGCGAAACTTCTCGCTTCAACGTGCCTTCTCGACTCCTTTCAGGCTACCCGGCTGCCACCGATCGCTTTGACGAAATGCTGGGCGCCGATGGCCAGCCCCGCTCGCATTGGCGCGCGCTGCTGACGGCGCTGGCGCGCGAGGCGCCGGGCCTGATGCGCGAGCGCGATGAGGCGGTGCAGCGTCAGGTGCGCGAGAACGGCGTCACCTACAACGTTTACGCCGACACGCGTGGTGCCGGCCGGCCCTGGGACTTGAACGTGCTGCCGCTGATCTTGCCGCACAACGAGTGGGCCGAGATCGAGGCCGCCGTAACGCAGCGCGCCACGCTCTTGAATCAGATCTTGCTCGACGTCTACGGCCCGCAACTGCTGTTGCAGCAGGGCCAGCTACCGCCGGCCCTGATCCACGGCCATGCCGGCTTCTTGCGCCCCTGCCACGGCATGCGCCACCGCGACGGCATTGCCCTGCATTTCTATGCAGTGGACCTGGCGCGCGCACCGAGTGGGCGCTGGTGGGTGGTGGCCGACCGCACGCAGGCGCCGTCCGGCAGCGGCTATGCGCTGGAAAACCGCGCGGTGATTGGCCGCACCTTCCCCGATCTGATGCGCGACTTGAATGTGCGCCCCTTGACCGGCTTTTTCGACAAGCTGCGCGACAGCCTCAGCTACTGGGGCCACCAGGTCGCCAACAGCGGCAGCACGCCGCTGCGCGCCGGCGAGCCGCCGCTGATCGTCTTGCTGACGCCTGGCCCGTACAACGAAACCTATTACGAGCAAGCCTATATGGCGCGCCACCTGGGCCTGCCGCTGGTGGAGGGGTCGGACCTGACCGTGCGCAACGGCATGGTCTGGCACAAAACCTTGTCCGGCATGAAGCGGGTGCATGTGATCATGCGCCGGGTCGACGATGACTATTGCGACCCGCTGGAGCTGCGCGCCGATTCCAGCCTGGGCATCCCCGGCCTGATTGAAGCGGCGCGGCTGGGCAATGTCTTGATCGCCAACAGCCTGGGCTCCAACCTGCTGGAGTCGGGTGCCTTGCTGGGCTTTTTGCCGGCGCTGTCGCAACGCGTCTTGGGCGCACCGCTGAAGATGCCTTCGGTGGCGACCTGGTGGTGCGGCGAGCCGGCCGCCTTGGCCCAGGTGATTGCCAAGCTGGACCGCCTGGTGATCAAGCCCGCCTTCCCGCAGAGCCGCCAGTTCACCGTCTTCGGCCAGGACCTGAAGGGTGCCGAGCGGGCCGCCTTCATTGCCAAGCTGCGCGCCCACCCGGCCAACTATGTGGCGCAGGAGCTGGTGCATTTGTCGCAGGCGCCGGTCTGGCGAGCCGACATGGCCAAGCAGCCTGGCCATGGCTCACGTGCCGGCGCGCATGGTGGATTGAGTGCCAGTGCGATGGGTTTGCGCGTCTATGCCTGCGCTACGCCGACCGGCTATGTGGTGATGCCCGGCGGCCTCACCCGCGTGGCCACCGGCCCCGATGTGCGCGTGATCACGCTGCAACGCGGCGGCGGCAGCAAAGACACCTGGGTGCAGGCGCGCGAGTTACCGCTGCACGATGTGCACAGACCCTTGTCGCGCACCACCACCGTCGACGATTTGGTGCGCGACGACACCCATGTCTCTAGCCGCGCGGCCGAGAACCTGTTCTGGTTCGGCCGCAATGCCGAGCGTTGCGACAATATCGCCCGTCTGCTGCGCGTCAGCTTGAATTTTTTATTCAATCTGCGCCCAGCCTCCCAGGGCGCCGAATGGCCGACCGTCAAGGCCTTGTGTGCCCAACACCATTTGCTGGATGGCAAGAATCCGCCCAAAGACCAAGCCGCCGCCGAAAAAGCGCCCGCGCTCAACGACGCGCAGGTCGAGCAGGCCTTGCTCTTGGCCGTGGTGTCGCCCGAGGTGCCGGGCCTGGCGCGCCAGCAGCAGCAGCTCTACCGCAGCGCTAGCCAGTTACGTGAGCGGCTGTCGATCGACAACTGGCGTGCCCTCAACCGCATGCTGCAACAACAAGCACCGACCGAGGCCAAGCGCCTGTCGCAGGCCGACGCGATGACTCTGCTGGACGATGCAGCCGCCGCCTCGATGACGATGGCCGGCTTTGCCCTGGACGGCATGAACCGCGACCTGGGCTGGCGCTTTTTGTCGCTGGGTCGGCGCCTGGAGCGTTTGCAGTATCA
Source organism: Roseateles sp. (assembly GCA_018780415.1). Classification (GTDB taxonomy): domain Bacteria; phylum Pseudomonadota; class Gammaproteobacteria; order Burkholderiales; family Burkholderiaceae_C; genus Paucibacter_A. The sequence goes on from JADMJQ010000312.1 coordinate 5,849, forward strand.
GTGCCAGGTGCTGCAAAGCGCGCTCAGCATGGACGCCGACGGCGAGCTGGATTGGCTGCTGGAGCTCGCCGACAGCATCGTCACCTACCGCTCGCGCTACCGGGCCCAGCCCGAATGGTTGCCGGTGCTGGACCTCCTATTACTGGACGCCAGCAACCCGCGCTCTGTCCTGTTCCAGCTTGACGGTATCGTCAAAGGCATGGACAAGATCGCCTTAGGTGCAGGGAGCTGCGGCGAGGTCGAGATGCAAGCGGCTCGCGCCGAATTGCTCGCACTCGCGCCCGCCACCGACCTTTACCGCGGCAATGCACGTCTGACCCAATTGCTGTTGCGCATCCGGCGCGCCAGCGAGACCATGTCCGAGCTGATCAGCGTGCAGTTCTTCAGCTACACCGGCGAACGGGCGGTTAAACCATGAACAGCGCCGCCACCCCTGTCCGTTCGCATTGGCGCTACCGGGTCGAGCATGAGACCGAGTACCGCTATCAAAGCCCGGTCACCCTGTCGCAGCAATACCTGCACCTGACCCCGCGCAGCTTTGCGCTGCAAGCCACCGAGTCACACCGGGTCGTGGTGCGCCCCGGCGAGCATGAAGCCAGCGAGGGCCGCGACTACTTCGGCAACCCGACGCGGCGCTTGACCCTGATGGCGCCGCACAAGATCCTGAACGTGCATGCCGAGTCGGTCGTCAGCTTAAGCCGACGGCCCAATATGGCGGCCTTGCAGGGCTCCAAGCCCTGGGAGGCGGTGCGTGACGTGGTGCAGCGTGCGCAGTCGCCCGACACCCTGGAGGCAACGCGTTATCTCTACGCCTCGCCGCATGTCGAGCTCAGCGCCGCGCTGGAGCTGTATGCGCGCCCCAGCTTTCGCCCCGGTAGGCCAATACTGGAGGCCGCGCTGGACCTGACGCAGCGCATCTTTGCCGACTTCAAGTTCGACCCCGCCGCCACTGAGATTTCCACGCCGCTGGAGCAGGTCTTGAGCGGCCGCCGGGGCGTCTGCCAAGACTTTGCCCAACTGATGATTGGCTGCCTGCGCAGCTTAGGGTTGCCGGCGCGCTATTTGAGCGGCTACATCCTCACCCACCCCAAGCCCGGCCAGCCGCGACTGATCGGCGCCGACGCCTCGCACGCCTGGATCTCGGTGTTCTGCCCCGTGCATGGCTGGATCGACTTCGACCCGACCAACCGCTGTCTGGTGCAGGGCGAGCACATCACCCTGGGCTGGGGCCGCGACTTCAGCGACGTGACGCCGATGCGCGGCATCGTGCTGGGCGGCGGCGCACAGCAATTGCAGGTGAAGGTGACGGTGACGCCGTTGGGGTGAGGTGGGCGGGACTTGCATATGGCTGGTCCGTGCTGAGTGCAGGGAAGCGTGTGCGCCGAGGCGCCCCATATTCGGACGGCCGGAATGTGCCCGTAGCGGACCCTTGTTCATCCGCGTGAGGCACGGCAACCCGGGCCGTCACCGGGCTCATGGTTCGGGGGTCAGCCCTGGCGGGCCGACTACCTTGCGCTGCTCGCCACTTGGGGCCGGCGCCGAACTCACTTCACTCGCTGCGCTCGTTTCGTTCAAACAGGCGGCGCCAAGTCAGTTGACGATGCGCGCTTCGCGCGCTGCCCCAAGCCGCTGCGCTGCTCAGCCCCTCGCAAATCGCCCGGCAACGGCCCGGGCCGCCGTGCGCTTGCATCGCGAACGCCTACGTTCATCCACCGGCGCCACATGCCCGCTCCGGCGTTGGCTCGGCCCGTCGACGGGCGATTTGTGCCCGGCCGAGAGCGCAGCGTAGCGGGTCAGGCGCGCGCAGCGCGCTTCAACAACTGACTTGGCGGCACCTGTTTGAACGCAGTGAGCGCAGCGAACGAAGTGAGTTTGCCGCCGCTGACCCGCGCAGTGAGCACCGAGGGAAGTCGGCTCGTCAGAACCGACCCGGGCACCATGAGCACGGCGGCGGGCCGAGTCAACGAAGCGCGGAAAAGCGACTGGCGAATCGCTGCCTTGGGCACATGCAGAAAATTCGAATTTTGACGCCTCGGCACATCAGCTATCCCCGCACGATGCCGGGTGTTCGGCCCGGCATGGGCCATCAATGAAGGGTGATGGTGACAAAGACGGAGACGCCGCTGGAGTCAGGCAGCGGCGTCTCCGCGGGCATGGCCGCCAGGACTATGAAGTTGGGTGTGGCTGCCATGTGACGCCCGGACAAGCCGCAAAGTGACACCCGACACCGGCAGCCTTGCACGTCAGGCCATCGCGCGCTGAATCAGCAAGGTGTCGGCAAATTGCTCGAAGGCTGCGACCTCACCGCCGGGCTACGCCGAGGAGTTGTTGCATCACCACTTCATCTCGCCCTTGTTGACCTTGGCGCCGATGTCCAGCGCCACGAACAGGCCGGCCTCGGGATAGGCCGCCTTCATCGCTCCGGTCAGCGCCGCGCTGTTGGTGGCCTTGGGCAACTCTGACTCAAAGCGCGCCAGATAAGCCTGGCTCCAAAGAATTTGCGACATATCCTGCGGCGTACCAGCCAAGCTGTGACCGGGGATGACCTTGACCGGCTGCAAGGCGGCCATTGCGCTCAGCTTCTTGCTCCAGTCGGCGCGCTCCTGCACGCTCTGCGCATCGGCCGTCCACAGATGCAGGCCAGCGTAGACATTGACGCCGCCGGCAATCGTCTTCAGCGACGGAATCCAGACATAGCTGCGCTGCGGCAGGCTGTCGTCCAGGCCCTTGATCTCGATCTTCTCGCCTTCCAGGGCGATGGTATTGCCCGCCAGAACGGTCGGCAGCGGCACGCTTTTCGGCGCGTTCGCACCCATGCGCGGGCCCCAGACCTGCAGCTTGGTGGCCAGCGTAGCCTCGATTTTCTTCAGCGTCGGCGCCGTGGTCACCACCTGGGCGTCGGGGAAGAACTGCTTCAGCACCTCGATGCCGAAGTAGTAGTCGGGGTCGGCCTGGCTGATGTAGATGGTCTTCAGC
>JADMJQ010000071.1:0-1048 GCA_018780415.1 Roseateles sp.
GGTGGCCGACGGTCTCGTGCTCGACCAACAGGTCCAGCACCGATTGCAGCGGCTGCATGGCCAGGCAGTCGGCATCCACCCAGAGACCGCCGAAGCGGCGCAGCAGGTACAGGCGTATGTAGTCGGCGCGGTGGGCGATGCGCAGGCGGTCGAGATGGATGTCGCGGTCGCCTTCGGGATCCTGGGCGCGCATCCGCTCGAAGGTCTCGCGGTCCAGCACCCGCAATGCCGCCGGTGCAGCCGCGAGCAGCGTGGCGAGGCAGGCTTGGATCCAGGCCGGGCAGGGACCTGCCCAGTAAGTCCAGACGGCAAGACCTGGCCCCGGTGCGGGAGCTTCGTCGGCCTCATTGGCCTCAGCGGCCCTGTCTCCCTCAACGGCCTCATCGAAGCGGCTCAGCAATCCTGGCGTCGGCAGCATTGCGGGGAAGCGCGCCTTGAAGGCCTCGGCCTGGCGCAGCGTGCCGACCTGGCGCAGCAGCTCTACATTGGCCGCATAGTGTGGATTGGCAGCGCTGGCAGCGCCCGGCGTCGGACCGCCCGAGCAGGCATGGTGCAGGTGGTGCATCTGCTGACCGGGCCGGCGCGAATGGCCTGCGCGGCCCAGCAGGCCGATCTTGTGATTCCAGGCATTGTCCTCGCCGCCCCAGCCGCGAAAGCCCTCGATCAGGCCGCCGTGCTTGGCGAGGAAACTGCGCCGCACCAGGCCTGCGCCGCCAGAAGCGCCCGAACCCGAGGCCAGCACGCGCACCGGCTTGCAGCCCGCCGGCGCCTGCAGGCCCTGCATCACCGCCTGCGAATCCGGCGGCGACAGGTAGCGCACACCGGCATAGGGCGTCAGGTAGTCGAGCCGGCGCTCGCGCAGCTCCTGCACCGCGGCAGCAATGAAGCCGGGCTCGGCGATCAGATCGTTGTCGTGCCACAGCAGCAGCTCGCCGGCCGCCACCGGCTGCGCCGCGTTCAGCGCGCGGGCTCGCTCAAAAGCGCCGCCATGCTCGATGAACAGGTGCAGGCAGGACCAGCGGCGTGCGCAGTCCAGCGCCACCGGCGC
>JADMJQ010000071.1:1058-3243 GCA_018780415.1 Roseateles sp.
ACGACGATCTCCAGCCGCACGCCCTGCTGCTGGCGCAGGCTGGCCAGCGTGCACATCAGCTGCGGCAGCCGCTCGGCGCCGCCGTGCGGAATGACGACCGAGACCAGCGGATCGGCAGAAAGCGGCGCCTGCGGGGAAGCGGACTGCGGTGACATGGGGGAAGGCTCCTTCATTGGAGGCGCCGAGGGCGGGTCCAGCGCGGCTGCATCTCCGCAGGCTGCCGCCCAGAAGGCCGGCCATTGCCGCTCGAACGCCCAGTGCCGCTCCATCCATTGACGATTGGCGCGGCCCTGCGCAGCCAGCGCCTGCGGGCCCTGGTCGATCAGCCGCAGCAGCGTCGCCTCCAGCCCGTCCAGCGTACTGAAAACGAAGGGCAGGGCGCCCTCGGCCCCTGGCGCGCAGTGGCGCAGCGCCTGCTCGACACCGTCCAGCAAGCCAACGCCATTGACGACGACCGCTCCGGCGGCCAGCCCTTCGAGGCTGTTGCGGTGGTAGCTGCCGGTCACGCATTCGTCGATGACGATGTGGGCGCGCCGCTTCATCGCCAGCGCCTCGGCATGGCTCAGCTGGCCGCGGCCGGTGCTCTCGATGCGCACACTGTCGGGATGGCGCCGGGCCAGCCGCGCCAGCACCTCCATCGTCGTCTGCCAGCCCTTGCCGTGCCAGTACAGCCTATGGCCGGCGGGGTAGCGCTCGTGGCGGCCCGAGGGCGTGTAGGCGATGTGGATCAGACTTGCGTCCTTGGGCGCAGGGCTGTGATCGGCCCGCCACAGCGGGATGGGGTTGGGTACCAGCCCCCAGCCCGCGAACTCGGCCAGCGTGGCCTGGTACTGCCCGACCACCAGGCCCGGCATGCCGCCGTTCCGGACATGGCTCATGTCGACGTTCCAGCCGTAGTTGTGTGCCAGCGTGACGAGGCGCTTGCCGCGCAGCACGCTGGCATGCGCCGGATCGATCTTGCCGTTGTGAACGATCACGATGTCGGCCGCCGCCAGCGCTTCGACCACCTGCTGCGGTTGGCGGCCCCAGCTGCGCCCGCCTTCGAAGCTCACGCCGTTGCCATAGCTGCCGGTTGGCCACAGGCACTGCGCGCGATGGCCGGTAGCGTGGGCGATGCAGTCGGCCAGCAAGGCCGGCACGCCGGCCACCGGCGTGGTTGCATAGGAGACGATGTCGAGGCTGCGCGCCGGCATGGCAATGGGCGTTGCGGTTACCGCCTTGGTCGAGGCCATTGCCGCCAGCGCTGCCGGTGTCGTCTTGCGCAGGCTCGCCAGCCGGCTTTGCGCGCTCAGATTGAGCAGCTCGACACCGCGCCGCGCCAGCGCTTCGGCCAGCGCGCCGTACTCGGCGTCGATCTGCGCCAGCCGGCCGCTCAGCGGGTGCTTGCCGGTGCGGGCGAAGAAATGATGGTCGGTGAAATCGACGCCGATCAGCGCGATGCGTGTCGCGCCCATATAGGCGGCCAGGCAGACCGCCACATAGGGCGAGTTCTGCGTGAAGTGGAGCAGCTCGCCGGTGGTGTCGGTGCCGCCGCGCTGGCCCAATTCGACGCGCACCAGCGGCGCCTGCATGGCCCGGCCCAGGTCGAGCTGGGTGAACATCGCCTTGGCGCGAGAGTCGGCCACGTGGCGGAAGCGGTCGCCGGCGAACTGCCGCGGCGGGTTGACGACGACGAGGTAGTCGGGGTCGAAGAGCCGGCCCATGTCGTTGACGCCAATCGTTGTGAAGCGCGCGGCCTGCCCGGTCAGCTCGGGCAGCGAAGGGCCGCAGCCGCAGACGATGAGGGGCTCGCCGGCATGGATGCCGCGGAAGGCGGCCAGCCGCGGTGCGTCACGGATATCCATAGACCTTGCCGGCGCTGACGATCTTGTTCGGGATGAGCTTGTTGCGGATCACCAGTGGCTTCTCTTTTGCCGGCTTCTTGACCCATTTGCCGTCGCTGCTCTTCTTCAGTTCCTGGACGTTGCAGACGAAGCCCTGTGTCAAGGTGGACAGCGCCTTCAGCGAGTCAATCTCGGCGACCTCGTCCGTGTTCGCCTTGCCCTTCTTGGCCTTGTCCTCCAGCTCGCTCAGGCGAGGGATGGCGAGGCTTCCCCAGGCCGGCTGCACGGTGACCGTGTAGTTGAGCACCTTGCCGGCTTCGATGGCGGCCTTGACGTCGGTCTCCACCCAGTTTTTGTGGTCG
>JADMJQ010000071.1:3294-51804 GCA_018780415.1 Roseateles sp.
CCCTGCACATACCAGGTGCCGCGCACCTTGACCCCGAGGCCGGCACCGAGGCCGGCAAGCTTGTTCCAGATCGGCGGGAAGTCGCCGGGCTCGCTGCCGGGCGGGTGCTTGTTGCTGAGGATGCTGGCCTCCATGCCCCCGCCGCCGTCATCGCTGCCGGTGCCGTTGTAGCTGATCACGGAGGTCGGCGTGTCCGCGTCACCGACCATGTTCAGCGCCTTGATCAGCGGCACCAGTGCATTGATATCGTCCTGCAGCACTTTCGAGCGGGCGGACTTCAGTGCATCGCGCTTGGCGTCGTCCTTCTCGGTGATGCGTGGCTGCTTGGTCTGGATTTTCTTCACCAGCGCCAGCGCCGTTTGGTATTCGGGCAGGGCCTTGGCCTCGTCGGGCAAGGAGGCGATGTAGTCGCTCCATGACTTGGCCGGTGAGGCGGCGACCGCGACCTGCACCTCTTCCTCGCTGCCGTCGGTGATCAGCGTTAGCCTCTTCGTGCCGGCGGTGATCGGCGTCTTGGTCTTCCACCATTCCAACAGCTTGCCCGCCAACGATTTGGCGCCGGCAATGATGCTGGCGAACAGTCCCTTGACCGCATCGATGACGGCGAGGATGGCGTTGTCGACCTTCAGGCGCAGCTTGTCGATCAGGCCCTTGATCGTCTCGGCCACGCCGGACAAGCCCACCTGGTCGCCGAGGAAACCGATGACGGCGGGCGTGGCCTTCTTCATCGCCTGGTTGAAGATCTCGGCCGGGCCGGCCAGTGAGCCGGCAGCGATGTCGAGCACGCCGTCCAGCGTCTTGTTGACCATGTCGACGATCTGGCGCGCCCAGCGCACGGCGGTCTTGATCGCGCGGTAGATGCGCCGCACCGCATTCACCACTTCCGAGAGGCCGGCGCTGGCCGCTGCCGCCGTGGCCATCACCGTCAGCTCGATCGCGACCCGCTCCATGATCCAGCTGACGATGCCCTCCAGCACCGATTTGCCGAACTCCTTGCCCGCCTGCACGATCTCCTTGGCCACCTCGCCGGGCTTCTTGGCCTTCATGTCCATGATCCAGTCCCAGGCGCTCGTGAGCATGCGCCAGGCGCTGCGCAGCTTGTCGACGGTTTCTTTTTCGAAGCGCTTTTCCAGCAGCTCGAAGAAATGCGGCATCGACAGGCCCAGCACGTCCAGCGCCAGTTTGACCAGGTCCCAGGGGTCGGTCCAGCTCTTGGGCTTGGCGATGCCCTTGTCCGCCAGCTCGCCGAACAGCCAGCCTTCCAGCCCGGCCAGCAGGTTGTCCTTGAGCTTGGCGCCGTAGAGCTGCAGCCCTAGGCCCAGCGCCTTGACCGCGTTCTTGATGAAGGCGATCGGCGCCTTGGAGACCACGTCCCAGGCCGCCAAGGCCTTGTTCTTGACCTGCACCAGCAGCTCGATCGGCAGGTTGAAGACCTGCAGCAGCAGCTCAAATGTGGCGCGGATCGCGCCCTTCAGGTCGCGGGTGACGAAGACCGCGCGCACGATTCGCATCACCGTCGCCTTGGTCTTGGCCCAGGCCTCGTCGTTCTTGACCAGCTCCTTGAAGATCTCGATCTGGCGCAAGATCAGCGGCACGATCCAGTCGACGAAGGGGTCGCGGATGCAGGCGGGAATCTTCTTCCACAGCGCGCCGGCGAGCAGCAGCGGCAGCTGCGTCACGTCGACGATCAGGGCGCCGACCTTGGCCAGAAAGTCCAGCAGCGGCTGCAGGAAGGCGATCAGCCGGCTCATCGCGCGCTGTATCCAGTCGGCCAGCGAGCTCAGCTTGGTCGTGGCCCAGGCCGCGAGCTCGGTCGCCTTGTCCGCCAGCCACTGTGCGGCGCCGACGAGGAAGTTCAGCGCCGAGCCGGCCGCCGCGCCGACCATCGCGCCCAGGCCCGAGGCGAACTCGCCGAGCTTGCCGGTCACCGCGGCGGCCATCTTCATCACCGCAGCCGTCATGCGATTGATCGCCGCGATCATCTGCGGGATCAGCACCGTCTGCGCATGGGCGCGAGCGCGTACCAGCGCATTGCCGCCGGCCAGATTGGCCCTGATCCACTTGACACCCTGGATCGCGCCGTAGATGGCGATGCCGGCGAGCACGAAGGGCCCGGCCGGCGAGACCAGCACAGCCACCGCGGCAACGGTGGCGAGCACCGCCTGGATCTTCTTCTTGTAGGGCTCGATCTTGGCCTGCACCCAATCCCAGGCGGTCTTGGCCTTGGCCTGCACCCATTGCAAGATGCCGTTCTGGCCCTCGGGCCCGTCGCCGATGCCAATCTTGTTCTTGACCCAGGTCCAGGCCTTGGCGCTCAGGTCTCGCACCGGTTTGGCCAAGTCCCAGACCCAGTCGATCAGCTGCTGCACCTGGCGCCATTTCTCGCCGGCGTATTTCTTCAGGAAGTCCCAGACCGGTGTGCCGAACCGGTCCCAGACGCCCGAGAGAAAGTTGCCCACCTTGCCGACCACGCCCTGGATCTTTTCGATCACCGGCGTGATCAGCTGGGTCGCCAAGGCCTCGATTTTGGCGGCGGCGTCGGTGATGGGCTTGCAGTCATTCTGCGCGATGCGCGCGGCCGCCTCCTGCATGGACGAGAGCAGGGGCGCGATATGTGAATGCAGGAATTTGGCCGAGTCGGTGACCGTCTTGACCGGCGCCATCGCGGTGTCGACGACGGTCTGCAGCGCGCCGCTGACCTTGTCCTTGATCCAGTCCAGCACACCCTCGGGGCCGCGCCTCATGATGGGCACGAGCTGCGGTGCCACCGCATTGGCCGTGCGCCAAACCAGGCCGCTCAGGATGCCTTCATCCTCGCCTTCGTATTGAGGCGTCGCGGCCGCCAGCTGGCCGCTGACCGCAAAAGTCCCGCCGCTGCTGATGCTGCCGGCGGCGGCCGCGGCCTCGCCTTCCAGTGCGCCGCCGCCACCACCGCAATCGCAGCAGCCGTCGCAGCGCTGCACCGCCGGCGCGGCGCCGCGCTGCTGCAACACATGGGCCACTTCGTGCGCCATCAGGCCGATATCGCGCGAACTCTCGCCCGGCCCCAGCACCACATGCTGGCCGATGGCGAAGGCCCGCGCGCCGTGGGCCTGGGCCAGCCTTGCGGCGTCTGCCCCCTCGTGCACGCGCACGGCCGACAGATCGGCGCCGAAGCCGCGCTCGAGCCGGTCCAGCACATGCGCCGCCAGCGCACTGCCGCCGCTCAGGGCGCGCTGCCGCCCGCCGCCCAGCTGCAGCACGGGCGCCGGCCCACTGGCGGTATTGGTGGCATTGGCGGCCCTCGACGTTCGGGCTGACGCGTCCCGCGTCCCCGCGCGGAAGGACGGCTGCGGCGCCTTGGCGGCTGTCGGTGCTGCCGCGGTGCGGCTGGCGGTGCCTGCGCCCATGCTCGCTTCAGTGCAGGACGCTCAAGGATGGGCAGTGCTGCCCGGCCCGCCGGTACTCGCGCTGCAGCGCGCTCAGCAGCTCGCCGGTGCCCACATCGCCGTCGTGCTGAAGTCCCAGCAGGGCGGCGTGCAGCGCTGCATTGCGGATCTGGCCGCCGCTGAGCGGGCATCGGCGGGCGATCTCGTCCAGCGCGGCGCTGCTGACCGCATGGCTGGGCGGCAGGTGGGCTTGCCACAGGCCGTGGCGCAGCAGCGCATCGGGCAGGGCGAAGTCCAGCGTCAGGTCCATACGGCGGGCAAACGCGGTGTCGATCCGCTCGGCCGCATTGGTCGTCACCACCAGCACGCCGTCGAAGCTCTCCAGCCGCTGCAGCAGGTAGTTGGTCTCCAGGTTGGCATAGCGATCGTTGGCGTTGTTGACGCCGGTGCGGCCGGCCATCAGCGCATCGCCCTCGTCCAGCAGCAGCACGATGTCCAGCGCCTCGGCGGCCTCGAACACGCGCTCCAGGTTGCGCTCGGTCTCGCCGATGTATTTGCTGACGGTGGCCGCCAGGTCCACCCGGTAGAGTGGGCGGCCCAGCGTCGCGGCCAGGTGGCGTGCGGCCAGCGTCTTGCCGGTGCCGCTGGGCCCCTTGAACAGCGCGCGCACGCCGTCGCCGCCGCCGTGGCCGAAGGCCGCCGGCAGCACGCCGCGCAAGCTCTCGCGGTGGCGGCAGCGAGCCAGCAGCGCATCGAATTCCTGCTGCAATTCGTCGCCGAGGGCCAGCGTCTCGGCCTCGCCCAGCGGCGGCATGCGGCGCGCCGTGCCGTCCAGCATGAAGCGGCCGGCGGCCTCCAGCTCGGCCATCAGCGCGCCGGGGCGGTGATCGATGTCCGGCACCTGGGCGGCCAGCGTGTGGATGCGCCCGCGCGGCAGACGCAGCTCGGCCAGCGCCGACATCACCGGTACACGCCCAAGCGCTGCCCGCCAGTGCAGCTCGCGCTCGGCTGCATCGGGCGGCGCCAGCTCCAGCCAGCGCAGGTGGCGGCGCGCGGCGTCGAGCCCGCCGTGGCGTGGCAGCTTCACGGCGATAGGGCCGGCGTAGCCGGGCCAGTCGGGCAGGGCCAGGCGCTGGCCCGGTGCCGGGTCGGTGCTCAGCAGTGGCATGGCGCCGAGCAGGGTGGCCAGCGCCGGCAGCGCCGGGTCGTCCGAAGGGCCTTCGAGCAGGCCGAGGCCGCTGGTGCGGGCGATCGCGCCGGCCAGCGCCCGGCGCCCGCTGCCGGGCACGCCGCGCAGCGCCCAGCAGGCCCCTTCCTCTGGGTGAATGGCAGCCTCGCGCAGCGCCTCGGGCAGGATCAGCTGGGCCCAGTCAGGCAGCGCGTCGCTGGGCGTGTGGCGCCAGGGACTCAGCACCTGGCCGCGCAGCGCGGTCCAGACGGCGGGGGGCATTTCCAGCACGCGGCGGCGCCCCTGCGGCAGCTCCTGCAGATAGCCACCCTCAATCAGCCGGTCCAGCGCTGCGTCCAGACCCGACAGCATGCTGCGCGTGCAGCGGCCCTCGTGTCCGCCCAGCGCCTCGGCCAGCGGCGCCAGCTCAGGCTCGTCGGCGAGCCAGGCGCAGAGCAGGACGCCGCTCAGTGCCGCCGCGTCGAGCGCCAAGGCGCTGCGCAGCCGCTCCAGTGGCAGGCCTGGAGGTCCATGAGTAGGCTGGTCCAGCAGCTGTGCATCGAGCCGTGCCAGCGCCTCAGGCAGCTCCAGGCCCTCGAAGCCGGCGCGCGCTGCCTGGTTGACGTAGACATGCAGCACCGGATAGCGCTCCACCATTTCCTGCGGCGAAGCGAGCCGCGGGCTGGCATCGAGGATCAGCGCCAATGCGCTGCGCAGCTGCCATTGCGCCAGGTGACTCGCTGCGCTCATGACCTTGGCGTCCATCTCGGCTCCTCGTCAATCGAAGTGAAAGCGGATGTCGCAGCCGGCGGCGGGGATCCAGCCGGGGTCGCGGTCGAGGCCGGCCAGGCGTACGGCAAGCGGCAACCTGGCCAGCGGATAGAAGATATCCAGTCGCTCACCCCGGTCCTGCAGCCGCGCGGGCAGGGCGAGCATGCGGCGGATATGCGCGCGCGCGGGCAGATCCTCGTGATCGCCGAGGGCCTCGGCCAGCCGCGCATGCAGGCGCGGCCACAGCGGCAAGGGCAGCGGCTCGTGCGAGCCGGCACTGCGCGCTATGAGCCGGCGCCGCAGTGGATCGCGCCGCCAGCCGGGCCCTGCCCAAGCCTGGCCGGCCAACAGCAGCAGGCGCCAGGGCGAGCAAGCCAGCCCGCGGTGGCGCGGCTGCGTGAAGTCGCCGTACAGGCCCAAGGCCAGCGCGGCGTTGAGCAGAAAGAACAGGCCGCCGTGGCGGGTGTTTGTCCACTGCGGCAGCGCGGCGTCGATGTCGAGCTGCGCGGCTAGCGACCCGGTCTCGGCCAGCAGCGCCGGGCGGGCGGCCGGCGGGCGGGCCTCGGCGCGGTTCGACGAGGGTGGCGTGTCCCGCGTGGGTGCCGCGGTGTCGTCGCCCTTGTGATCGTGATCGCAATCGGGTGTTTTCGATGGCCCGTCGCGGGCTTGCCGGGGCGTCGCCTTTGGTGTGAGCTGCCACGTCGACTGGTGTTCCGGCATGGCGCTCGCAAGTTCGCCGACCGCCTCGCTGGCTTGAAGCTTCGTTGTAGCGCTCACTAGGGGCGGTGCTCGATCGACGGCCCGACCCCTGTCAGCGAACGATTCGCTTTCCAGCGGCGAGGCCAGCCGCCAGAGTCCGGCCGAGCTGGCAAGGGCGCTCGCGTCGGACAGCAGTGCGTTGCAAATCCGCAGCAGCCGCTCGGCTGTGGTGGCAGCCGTCGTCTCCGTGGCCGCCAGCCTTCTCGTTGGCTGCTTCAAGCCGAGCCTGTCTGGTGAGGCCGACTCGGTTCCACCAAGCACCCATGCGTCAAGCTCGTCGGCCAGCGCATAGGCCTGGGCCAGCGCTGTGACAAGGCGACTCATCCCGTCAGCGCCGAGACTGGTCAGCCACGCCCGTGCGCGCGCCGGCCCCAGCCTTTGCAATGCGCGTGGGATCTGCTGCGGCGCCTGCAGCCAGCGCGCCAATGCCTGCTGCTGCTGTCGCTGCTGCAGCGACGAAGAGTCCCAGCGGCCGCCGCGCTGCTGCTGCAGGGCAACCCGCCACCACCATCGCTGATCGAGTAGCCCCGCCAGCGCATCGCGGGCCAGGCAGGCGAGCAGCTCGGCCTCGTCGGCGAACCAGACCGCCTCGGCATCGCCATCGGCCGATGCGGCGCGTCGCGCGCTGGCCAGCAGCGCCGCCAGCGGCGCATAGCGGGTGGCGCTGGCGCCGGCCTGCACCACGTTCCAGCGCATGGCCAGGCGCCGCACCAGCACGATGGCATCGCCCGGCAGCCCATGCCGTGCCGGGTCGGCCTCTGCCAGCCAGCGCTCCAAGCCACGGCGCAGCCGCTGCTCGCCGGCCAGGCGCGCCGGTACGCGGACGGTGCGGATCGCGTGCGACAGCGCGCCGTTCATGGCCGCGGCCTTCGCGCGTGGAATGGATTCGGGGGCGGGAGGTGAAAGCCCGCCCCCACGTGCGCGAGATTCGAACTCGCTGAACCGAGCGCAGCACCGGACCGAAATCCGCGAGCACGACCGGCAATACCTACCATGGCTTGCACGTTGAAACTTAATGTCTGCCGACCCATGGCTGTCATACCGCCAGGTTCAGCACATCGGTGATCAGGTCTTGCGCCGCCGCGTCGGCCTTGATGACCTCGGTCGCCTGTTCGGCCAGATTTCCCTCGAACAGCCACAGGCAGGCACTCGCGTTTTTGCGAGGCTTGTTGGCGTCCAGCTCCGGCAGCGGCGCGAGCGGCGAGAAGCCGATGCCGGTGCTGGTGCCGCTCATGTGGTTGCCGCGCACGTAGAGCATCAGGCCGTAGGCACCGCTGAGCCGTATCGCCTCCAGCGAGATCTTGCCCGTCAGCGCCGCCTCCGGCTGCGTCACGCGGTTGCCCTCGACGGCCAGCGAGCGCGCATTGCCGACGAAGATGCCGAAGCGGTTGCGCGTCAAGTCGCGCTCGCCCAGGCCGATCTGCACCTGGTTGTCGAGCACGCTGGCCCGCTCGACCGACAGCGGCGCGCTATTGGGCGCGTCGCTGCGCGACAGGCCGATCGCGATGCCCTGTGCCGCGTGGATGACGCTGTTGTGCGCGATCGTCACGAGCGTCGCCGAGCTGCCGGCGACGACGATGCCGCGTTCCGGCGGCTGCAGCCGGTAGCGGCCGCGCAGGCGGTTGTGGCGGATCTCGGTCAGTGCGTTGTTGCTGCACAGGATGCCGATCTGCGCCGCGCCGATCTGCAGGTCGCAGTCGACGATGCAGACATGGCTGGCCTCGGGCAACTCGGACTTCTTGTCGGCGCCGCCCTTGTTCTTGGCCCGCTTCAGCAGGCGTAACTGGCGGCGCCGCTCGGCCTCGTCGCCAGACGCATCGCCGGCCTTCTCGGCGCCGCTGAGGCCGAAGGCGCTCAGGCGGTTGACGAAGGTGTCGGAGGCTTCTACGGCCTCAGTCGCTGCGGCGGCGGCCACGGCGGCCACGGCCACCGCCACGCTTTGCCGCACGACGATGCAGGCGGCGCCTGGCGCAGCGGCATCGTCGCAGTTGGCGCTGAGCCGCTCGATGTGGACGCTGGGTACGTCGACGACGGTCAGCGCGCCCAGCAGGCCGAGGCCCAGCTCGCCCTTGCCGGGGCCGATGCGGCCGCCCTCGACGGCCAGATCACTGATCGTCAGCGAGTCACAGTCACTGATGATCAAGGCCGCTTCGCCACTGCTGCAGCTGAGCAGGGAGGCGGCGCCGTTGCCGCGGATGACGAGGTGGCCCAGGTCCGCCAGTCGCAGCGGCCCGGCCAGCGCATAGTGGCCGGCCTCGAAGCACAGCGTCAGGTCCGCGCCGCTGGCCAGACCGTCGATCAGCGCCTGCGCATCCATGCCCGGCCAGACGCTGCGTTCGCCGCAGACGCGTGCGCGCAGCTCGTCGATGGCCGACTGCACGTCGTTGACACCGGGCAGCCGCGCGCGCTGGCCGTCCAGCCAGACCTCCTCGGCGTGCGGCGCGTTGGGCGCCTCGCGGACGAAGAGCTGCGGTCCGCCGTCGACCGCATAGAGTCTGAAGCGCGGCCGGTCGCCGGCGAGGCCCAGCTTGACCGCATCACGGCGCAGCGCCTGACCCAATAGCGCACGCACATCGCCGGGTGCCAGCGACACCGTGCGGGCCGGCTTGCGGGCATCGAGGAAGGCCGGACCGTCGACACGGCGCGTGCCGCTCGCGTCGAGAAAGCCGGCTGGCGGCAGCCAGGCGAACCAGTCGGCTGCCTTCAGCCCCGCCAGCGAGCCGGTCGGGATCTCCGACAGCTGCTGCTGGAACTGCGCCAGCTGCGCCTCGCCCAATGCGTCCAGCCCAGGCCCGAACCAGGCACTCCAGGCCTGCGAGGCCGGCTCACCGGCGACGCGGCGGCGCACCGCCCAGGCGTCGATGAAGGCGATGCCGGCGCTGGCAGTCAGGTAGACGAGGCCTAGCGGCAGTTCGCAGTCGCTCAGCGAGCTCGTGCGCAGTTGCTGCAGCAGCCCGCCGTTGGCCGGCGGCACGCCATTCTGCGCGTGGGCCGTGGCCAGTGCTGGGTAGCCGAAGCAGGCATGGGCGACGGCGCTGCGCCATTTCGAAATCGCCGCCGCGCCGACCGGGTTGGTCGCCAGGCCCAGAGCATCCAATAGCGTGTTCTCGATGCGCAGCAGGCGCAGCTGCACCGCCTCGACGATGGCGTCGCTGTTGCAAGCGGCATTGCCCGGGTCCAGCGCCAGCACCGGCGCCTTGCCGAGCTTGATGCTCAGTGGCGCCAGCGTCAGCAGGTAGAGGCCGTTGCCGGCCACATAGCCACCGCCGGCCAGCGTGCCGCAGCGGCCGAAATCGCCGAAACCACCGCTCGTCTCAACCTTGCCCGGCTCGGGCGTAGGGGCCAGCGCCAGCAGTTGTTCCGTGCCCAGGCACAGCGCCTGGCCGGCCGCGCTGATGCCCAGGCCGGCCGTCACACGCAGCTGGCGTTGTGCCGCGTCGGCGATCGAGATCTCCAGCCCGTGCACGACGCCCGAGCCTATGCCTTGGCCGAGCCGCGTGTCCGCTTCATGCTGCGCCTCCTGTGTGCGTGCCATATCGCCCTGCGTGACGAGGCGGCCGTTGAAGAAATTGACGTGGCGGATGGCCTGCTCGGTGAGCGGCGTGCCCAGGCGGGTCGTGGTGGTGGTTGTGGTGGTCGTGGTCATGGCGAGCTCCTGTCCGCGAAGCGGCTGACCTCAACCTGGAAGGCGAGCTGGAACTCGCCCTCGACGATTTGTTCAGCGGCCAGCAACAGCACCGTGAAGTCGATCCTTTTGCCTTCGGCCTTGACCTGCTCGAGCAGATAGGGCGCGAAGCCGAACTGCGTGCTCTCCTGCCAGATCGGCGTGAGCTTGACAATGTAGTTGGGCAGCTCGGCGGCGTTCTGCACGGCGGCCCGCAGCGGGATGAGCACCTGGGTCGGTTGCCGTTTATTGACGCGCGGCGTCAGCGAGCGCAGATCGCCGTAGCCGCCCGCGGCCGGCACCATCTGCGCTTGGCCCTGCCCATTGCTCAGCGTGACGCGGACCTCGCCGGCGGCGACGATCTGGAAGTCCTCGGCGCTGCCGCGGCCGACAAACTGGCCGGTTGGCGCCGGCGCCGGTCCGGGTGCCGGCAGATCAACCGCGACCCAATTGCCGTTGACGAAGCGCAGGATCTGGTCGGCCGCCGGGTTGGGCGCATTCAGCGGCACGCCCTGCAGCGCGGCCAGCCGGTTGTTGGTGACCGGGCCGGTGAGGTCGCCGGCAAGGTCGGGGAGCGGCGCTGGCGGTGGTGCGGCAGGCAGCGGGCGCGGCTGCCATTGGCCGGCGCTGAAGGTCAGCACCTGGCCTTCTGTGATCGGCGCCGGCGCCGCCAGCGGCACGCCCTGCAGGCTGTCGATCAGCACATTGTCCAGCGTGCCCGACAGGTCGCCGCCCAGGGCCGGCAGTGTCGGGCTGCCATGCGTGTGGTCGGCGCGCGCATACTCGAGCGAGCTGCCGGGCGAGGACGGCAGGCCGAAGCTGGTCTCGGCGAGCACACTGTTGCCGGGCTCGCCGTCGCGGTCATCGCGCCAGCGCAGCAGCAGCTCCTGCAGCATGCGCAGCGTCAGCAGCACGGGCCGGCGGCTCTCGTCGACGGTGACCGGATCGGCCACCGCGTCGCTGAGCTGCCAGCCGTCGGCGGTGGCGACCAGGGCTAGCTCCAACCTTGCCAGCAGCACGGCATCGTCCAGCGGCGGGATCGGCGTCGCGTTGCAGCTGCAGTCGGGCCGTGCCATCCACAGCGGCCGCAGCTCGGTGACCCACAGGCGCAGCGCGGTGCGGAACAGCGCTTCGTCGGCGCCGGCCGGGATACTGCCCTCCAGATAGTCCGCCGGCGCCAGCCAGGGCGGCGACAGCGGCGGGGATGAAGGGTTGAGCCAGTCCTGCGCGGCGGTGCGCAGCGCGGCAACGAAGCCGGCCTCGTCCAGCGCCGGTGAGGTGGCGACCAGCTCGGTGCCGAGCAGCCATTCGACGAAGTCGCGCAGCGCGTCCTCCTCGCGCTGCGCCGGTGGCAGGGTGCGCAGGTCAAGCCGGAAGCTGTCGGCGATGCGCGAGGGCGCCATCAGCTCGTCGTCGCTGCGGCAGGGCTCGCCGGGGATGGGCACCTGGTCGGTCAGGCACTGCAGATGGGACAGCACCAGGTAGGCGCTGAAGCTGGCCGGGCTGCCGCTCAGTCCGGCGTCGACCGTCGCGCCATTGGCCAGCAGCCAGTCGTTGAGGTTGGCACATTGCTCGCCTTCCACGCAGACCGGCGTGCCCGAGGGCAGCCAAGCCATGCCCGGCGTGACGCGCACGCGCTGGCCCTTGTCGCCATCCGCCTCGATGACCACGGCCAGGCCGTGCACCGTGCCGTAGCCGAGTAGCTCTCGCGCCAGCTCGCGGCGGCGCGAGCCGGCGTAGAGCTGGTCCTGGACGAAGTCGTCCACGCCCATCAGCATGCCCAGCGTGTAGTTGACGCGCTTGCAGGTGTCGGTCGCGGCGGCGCCGGGGCCGAGCGGGTTGGAGGGAGTGCAGCATGTCATGGTGTTTCTCCTGTTCGTTCAGCAGGCCAGTAGCAGGCGCTCGCGCGCTGGCTGCGGCGGACCGGCAACACGGCTGGCGCCAATCTGGCCCGTGCCTATCACCCAGCGCGGTGCCAGCGCCGGATCGCGGCTGCCGATGCCCAGCAGCGTGTCCAGGCCGACGCGCGCCTGGCCAATGCGGAACATCGCCCAGTAGGGCTTGACGTCGAAAGCCGTGTGCGCCGGCTTGGCCAAGCTGACGACGCGACGCGCGAAGTCGATCTGCCGCGCCAAGGCCGCCGCGTCGGCCAGCGGCCCGCTGCTGGGCAGCAGCACGCTGAATCGGTGGGCGTTTGCGCTCATCGGTTCCAGCCGCGTCTCAAACAGCAGCCAGTCCGACAGCGCCGCGCTGTTCGCCGGCAGCCTGTCAGGCGCCGGCAGCAGATCGAAGGCCGGCCAAGCGCCCCAGGCCGCGACCATCTGCGGCGCGTCGCTGCGTCGGTAGCGCCGAGCGATGAAGCGCTGCCAGCGCGCCAGCGCGCGTTTGAGTTCGGGCGTGAGGCCGTCGGCCAGGAAGTCGCGCCAGGCCGTTTGCTGCGCCGCGTCGGACGGCCAGCTGGCGGGCAGGTCCGGGCCCATCGTGGCGGGCACTTCCGGCCGGGCGGTCCAGGCCTGCCAGGCGAGGTCAAGCAGAGCGGCCAGCTGTGGCACCGCGCCCAGCTCGCTGGCGCAGAAGGCGGCCCAGTGGCGTGTACCGGAGGCAGCGGCGGCGGCGGCGGGCGGGACCGGCCGGAAGGCCAGCGTCGGGTCCAGCCCGGCGGCCTGGCGGGCCGCCGCATAGCGCCGCTGCAGGCCTTCCGCTCCCTCGGCCGGGCTCCAGCGCGCGGCCGGCGCTATCCAGCGCGGTCCTTCATCGATGACGGTCTCGCCCAGCAGCGGTACCGGCAGGCGCCGTGTCAGGAAGCGCTCGATGATGCGGATGCCGTAGGGCTGGTCCTGCGAGCGGGCCGGCAAGGCGAAGTCCTCGGGCCGCACGCAGTTGGACAGCACCAACTCGGTCGCCAGGCGCAGACCCTGCGTCGTGCCGCGGTAGGCGAACAGCGGCACGGCGAAGCGGATCAGCAGGCGCTTGCGCGCCGGCGGCACCGCCGGGTCCAGCACCAGGCCCAGCCAGGACGCGAGCCAGTCCAGCGTCGCGTCTGGGGCGCTGCGCACGTCGAACAGCGCGGTGGCGCTGACGATGCGGTCCTCCAGCGCAGTGAACATGCCCTCGAAATTGGCCAGGAAGCGCTCGATGAAGTCGGCCGAGGCCTCGTCCTCGCGGTACAGCGCCGGCAGGTATTCGCGCAGATAGGAGAAGCGCGGGCTCCAGGCGCGCAGCGCCACCAGCCTCGGTGTCGCCAGCTCCTCGCCGGCCAGCGTCAGGCGCAGCTGCAGAAAGCGGCCGCGCGCCTGCTGGAACAGCAGCTCCCACGAGCCTTTGCCGGCCGCCGCGTCGGTGCGCGGCGCGCCGTCGAGCAGCCAGGGCAGCTCGGGCCCTTCGGCGCGCAGCATCGGCGCCGGCTCGCGGCGCCAGCGCTGGTCGGGCAGGGCGGCGAGGCTGTCGGCGGCGCGGCTCTCGACGGTGAGCGTGCAGCCGGGCGGGATGCTGGCGTCGATGATCAGCCGGTGCCAGGGGCAGTCGGGTACATCGCCGTCCAAGGCCGGCGTGCTGAACGCCGCATGCTGCGCGTAGCGCGGGCGCGACTGCGCGACCAGCGGCAGCCAGGCTTGCTGGGTGTTGACGGCGCTGGCATACATCAGGCCGCTGTCCTGCGGCACGGTGATGTCGGCAAATGTCGCCGCGCGGCGCACCAGGCCTGCGCTACCGAAGCGCCGCATCGGCAGGAAGATGTCGACCGGATCCAGCAGCAGCGAGGGGCTGTGACCCACCCACAGATCGAAGGCGAAACACTGGTTCCCATCGGCGGCGGCGATGAGCAAACGCTCGCCCTCTTCGCGCGGCGTCAGCGCGCAGTCGAAGCCGCGCAGCGCGAAGCCATCACGGTCCGCTTCAGGGATCAGGTCCCGCACGACAGCGGTCGAGAGGCGGGCCGCCATCAGGCCGTCCACGTAGAGCGTTATCAGCGCGAATCCGTCGCTGCCGACGCCATCCATCACCAGCACCGAGTCGTCGGCCAGCACCTCGATGGACACAGGGTCGCCGCCGCCCAGCGCATCCATCGTGAGCTCGAACCAGGGCTGCGTCGCGGCCTGCGCCGGGGCGTCAGGCGCGAAGGCGGAGGGCGCTTGCGCGAGTTCAACCGGGAACTGGGCCTGCATGCCCAAGCGACGGTCCAGCAACCAGACGCGGCCCATGTCACGGTCCAGCACGGCCAGTCCGCCGCAGGGGCGCGGCGCCAGGTCCAGTGGCGCGAAGTGCCAGACCGTAGGCCAGGCCAGCTCCAGCGCCGGGCCGCCGGCGACGAGGTCGAAGACCTGCAGTCCGCCGGGCCGCCCCTGTGCCGGCAGCAGGCCTGCCACCAGGTACTGCTCGCCGGTGATGGCCAGGCCGCGCAGGCGCCGCTCAATCGGCACGGCCGGCGCCAGCGGCGCGAAGCCACCCCTGACCCGCGGCCTGGCGTCGGCCGGCGGCGTGGCAGTGGCGAAAACCGACACGCTGCGCGAGCCGCCGGACAGCACATCGATGCGCGCGCTGCCATCAACGATCCAGTAGACATTGCCGTAGCGGTCCATCGCCGCGCCGAGGCGCCTGGCCGGGTCGGGTGCGGTGTCGCTGGCGGCGGCGCGGAAGCGCGAGATGCGCTTGGCCAGGCCGATGCCGCCGGCATCAAAGGCCAGCGGCAGACGGTCCCTCCCGGCCGCCGTCGCCCAGCCCACGGCGAGCGCGCGCTCGACGCCGTCGCCCGCATCGAGATGTGTGCAGCGGCCCCAGTCGGCCTGGCCGAGCAGGAGTTCGAAGTGGCTGCCGTTGGCGTCTTTCATGGCGTGGCTCGCATCAGCATTCGGACGGCACCACCGGCACCGGCACGATCCGCTTGCCGGATGTCGTCGTCGACGGCGCGGCCATCGTGCCGCGCAGCGCGTCCAGTGGCACGGCGGAGCCGGCCTCGACCGAGAGGCCGGCGATCAATGGCAGCTGCAGGCCGCTCAGAGGGACCTCGGTCCCGACCGCGCCGGATGTGCCCTGGGCGAGGATGAGTTCGTCCACCTTCAGCACGCCGGGTTCGCGGGCCACCTCGGCCATCAGCTCCAGCCGGTTGACGGCCTTGCGCAGCGGCCAGCCCTTTTCCATGCCGGGGTAGTCCAGGGCCGTGTCTTCGCCGGCATCGAGGGCGCCGTGCAGGCCGCGCGCCGGCGCCAGGTATTCGATGATGCGGGCCTTGACGCGGTCGCGCACGTCCGGTGTGGCAAAGCCGCCGGCCACCGTGATGCCCAGCGAGAGCCAGACGGGTTGGTAGTCCGGCCCGCGCAGCACCAGCTCGGTCGTCACGAGCCGGCGCGGGTCGAGGTAGCGGCACAACGCGTCGAGGAAGGCGCGGTCGGGTGAGGGTGTGTCGGGCGCGCGCGGATCCTTGCGCGGCACCAGCATCAGCGTGACGACGCCGGGTGCGTCGCCGGGTTCGCTCAGGCCCAGGTCGGGGTGCCAGGCCGCCAGCACCTCGACGCGGGCGATGTCGACGCCGGGCGCGCTGCGGGCGATCTGTTCAAAGTCGTCGGCGGTGACGAGGCGATCGCGGTGGCGGATGAAGCTGCTGATGCGGTCGACGCCTCGGTCCACATTCTCGGCATCGGCGCCGCCCCAGGTGGGCTGCGGGTTGTCGGGCTTGATGCCGGGCGGCAGCGCGGGGCCGGCATTGATCGCGTTCGGCGCGACATTGCCGCGCGCGCCGTCGCAGACCTCGTAGCGGGCCACCAGGCGCGCGCCCAGCGGCGGCCGGGCGCCGTGCAGGCCGTCGCCGAAGCGCACGGTGCCGGCCTCGGGGTCGACGGCGAAGACGCGGCTCTCGCGACTGTCCTCCCAGACCTGCCCTGGTGCACGCTGCGGGTCCAGCGCACGCACCTCGGCGCCTGCGGCCATCAGGTCGTCGATGGCCTGCCAGTCCTCCAATTTGCCGTCGGCAATGACGCTGATCGTGACTGAGCCGGCGACGACGCCGCCGCGGGCGAGTCGAAAACTCTGGTCCGTGCGGCCCGTGCCTTCGCCGATCAGCTCGTTCTGCACCACGATGTGCTGCTTGATGGCCACCGCATTGACGCCGGCCCACAGCAAGCGCGCCCGCGCCGATGCGGACGGCACGATGCGCAGCCAGCTGATGAGGCGCGCGGCGTCGGCAGTGTCCTCCAGCGCCGGTGGGCGAGCGCCGACGCCGGCCTCCAGCGGGTCGAGCTGGTCCCAGCTGCCGATCTGCTCGGGGCGGGTCGGCAACGTGATCTCGACGACCCCGGGCCCGGCCAGTACATCGTCGCTGCTGCGCGCGGGGCGCGCCTGGTAGCTCGCCTCTGAGCTGCCGACGACCGGCATCTCGTAGCTGATGAGCGAGGCTGCGTCGCCTACGCCGACGCCCATGCCAGCGCGGCCCTGGCCCTGCGTCGGCAGCACCGCCGGCGCATCGTCCAGATAGGGCATCAGGCCCAGGCTCAGCGTGCGGCCTGCCACCGCCTCACGCACGGCGTCCGGATTCGCGCCCTTGGGTGCCAGCAGCGCCAGCCACAGCACACCGTCGACGGTGTCGTTGGTGATGTCAACGGGCTGGCGGCCGTCCAAGGCGCGGGTTTCGTACATGCTCAGCTCGGCGCCCGCGTGCTCGGCCTCGGCGGCGGCGTAGAGCAGGCGGTAGTAGGCGCTGTCGGCCTCGCCGGGCGTGACCTCGAACTTCACATAACTGCGCGATTCGATGGGCAGTACATCAATGGCAGCGGTAGTGCGAAAGGCGATGTCGCCGGCGCGCAGCTCGGTGCCGCCGGCCAGCATGGTGGCGGCCGGCTGTGCGCGTTTGGACATGAACTGCACGAGACCGCGCGCCGGCGTCGCCGGGGCCAGCGGCAGGCCCAGCAGCGAGAGGAACTTGAGCCGGCTGTTCTCGGGCACGCGGTTGCTGCGGTAGAGCAGGCTCTCTGCCATGAAGGCGAAGAGCTCGACCAGCGTGACGCCGGGGTCGCTGTGCGCTAGCTGCGTCCATTCGGGCGTGTGCACCGGCACGCGGGCCAGGGCCGAGCGCACCAGGTCCTGGAAGCTGCGGTCGTCGATGGTGGGTACCTTGATCGGCATGCTTACTCCTTCACCTCGTTCCCGCGACCGAGACGGCCAGCGAGACCCGCTCTTGTGCCTGTGTGGCGACGAGCCGGTAACTCAGTGTGGCGATGGCGGCCTGCGGGTCGGCAGGGTCGGCGGCGACATCGATGGACTCGACCCGCACGCGCGGCTCCCAGGCCTGCAGCGCGCCCTCGATGCGCTCGGCGATCAGCGTGTGGGTGCTGGCGGTATTGGGCTCGAACAGGAAGCGGGCCAGGCCGGCGCCGAAGCCAGGCAGGTGCAGGCGCTCGCCCGGCTCGGTCATCAGCACGATGCGGATGGCCTCGCGCACATTGTCCTCGCCGCTGGACCAGGCGATGGCGCCGTCCGGCTGCACGCGCGGCGGGAAGGCCATGCCCCGGCCGTAGAGCTTGGAGGCGTCCATCAGGGTCGGCCTTCCGCCGGGCCGCCCCAAGGACGGCCGGCGCCCCTGAATGGGGCAGTGCAGGGGGCAGCGAACGGAGTGAGCGTGGGGGTCATTTTTTCCTCCCCTTGAAGCCAGGCAGCGGGAAGCAGACGATGAAATAGGGCAGCCAACGGAAGATGAAGTCCAGCAGGCTGACGATGATCATCAAGAGCAGCAGCGCGCAGATCGTGATGATGGGGATGGACAGCGAGCACATGACGCCCAGCGAGAGGCCGTCGCCGGTCTTGCAGTCGCCCTTCTCGGGCACCGACAGCGGTTTGTGGAAGGGCCAGGGCAGCACGCTGAGCACGAGGTCGGCGAGGCCGATGCCCTTCATGCGGTCGACCTGGCCGCACAGCATGTCGCTCATCATGAAGACGGCGTTCTTGTCGAACTTGCGCAGGCCGGCCGGGCTGATGTCGACGGGCAGGCCGATGCGGATCGGCCGGGTCGGCGCGTCGGAGTCGAAGAAGCCGGCCATCTGGAACGGCGGCGTCGCCGCGCTGACGACCGCCTCGTGGAAGGGCGTGCAGCCGGGCCGCTCGTAGACCAAGCGCATCACATACCAGGCCTCGCGCATATCGGCCGGCTGCATCGAGGCAAGCGTCGGCTCGGGCGCCGGCCGGGCAGGGTCGGGCGCAGGCAACGCGGCGGCGACCAGGTCGGCCAGCGCGTCGATGCGGGCCTGGACCTTCTCGACGAGGTAGTCGCCTTCTGGTGGGTCGAAGTCTGCCTGCTCGGGCGGACGCAGCACGCCCAGCCAAGGGTCGGCGAACAGGAACAGGAAGTCGGGCCAGCCGGCTTTGACGCCGACGTCCGAAAGCGACTTGCCCGGCGGCGGGATCGTGAAGCTGTCCTGCACCGTCTCCAGCGATGCGCCGAAGGGCACGATGCGGCTCAGCGCGTCGATCAAGTTGGTCTCGACATCGGCGCTGCCGAATACGCCGCCGGCCTCGACCAGCGGGCCGAGGGCGCGGTCGCCGAGATCGGGCATGGCCGCAGCGTCCAGCGCGTTGTACAGCGCTAGCGCGGCGCCGGTCGGCGCGGCGGCCAGGACGTCAAGGCCGAGCTGATCCTTCAGAAAGTTGTAGAGGTCCAGCAGCAGATACCAGGACGAGGTCTGCAGCGCGCTGCGCTGTGTGCGCAGCGTGTCGGCATCGGGCTGCGTGGGGTCGTAGCTGCGGCCATCGCTGGACTGCTTGAAGACGGAGCTCAGGCGTGCGGCCTTCAGCTGGCTGCTGTTGTCCGGGTCGGCGCTGGATGCGCCGAGCCCGACCTGGCCGTTGCCCATCACGCGGTTGACCAGCGCCTTCCACGGGCCCAGCACCTGGGTGTAGAACAGCACCAGGCGCGGATCAAGCGCGGCGCTGGCCGCGCTGCTGCTGCCTCCGCCGGCACTGCCGCCGCTCGCTGCCTGCGTGCCGGCGCCCTGGTAGGCCTCGCGTCGGCCGACCGGCACGTTGCCGATGTAAAGCCGGCGCGGATGGCCGTCGTCCTGCACGTAGTTGGCCGGGAACAGGGCCAGCCTCTCCTCGGCCGGCGCAATGGTCGCGACGAGGCTTTCGGCATCGGCCGGGCCGATATAACGCCAGGCCCCGGTCTTGCCATTGGGCACGAAGCCGAACTCGTCCCACTCGCCGGCCAGGCGCGGGTCCGGCAGCGGGTCGTCGCGCTTCGCGCTCGGCACACGTGGCAGCAGCCGGCGGATCACGTAGCAGACCTTCTGGCGCGCCGGGTCGACCTGCCGGTCCGGCAGGCCCGGCGTGCGGCAGACCAGCGAGCCGCCGACCAGGTAGTGGCGCATATGGGCCGGCTGGTAGAGCTTCAGCAGGCCGGTCGAGGCCGGCGCGGCGCGGGCGGTACGGCCCAGCAGCGCGCGGCGCCGTGCGGCCAGGAAGCGCGCCGGCTTGCCTTGTAGCCAGGCCTCGGGTTCGGCGGCCGTCACGGCACCGGGGCCGCGCCAGGTTTCGGCCATGGCCGCATGGGCGGGCAGCGCTGTGGGGCATTGCTGCAGCAGGGCGAGCAGTTCGGGGATGAATTCGTCGTGCGTGAAGCGCAGGATCTGCGGCCGGCGCAGCGCGCTGCCCGGCTGCACCGCACCGGCGGGGTCGGTCCAAAAGGGCTGCGGCGATGCCCAGGCGATGTCGTGCTTGGCGAGCTTGCTGTTCATCGCTGGGGCCTCACCAGATGTTCCCGGCGCCGGGGGTGTAGGAGGCGCTGATGATGCTGTTGCAGATCACCGTGTCGGCCTTGACGACACCGGAGAAGCTGGACATGCCGGCATCCACGCTGACCATGCTGGCCGAAACGTTGACGGTGCTGGCGTTGACGGTGACCTTGGCCGCGGCGTTGATGGTGATGCCGGCGCTTTCCAGCTTGACCGAGTTGCCATTGCTGTCCTCGATCAGCACCTCGCCGGGGCCGTCCTTCAGCGTGACGCGCTGGCCGCCGGGCGTTTCGATCAGCAGGCTCTCCTGGCCGTCGGTGTCGTCCATGATGAAACGCACGCCGTTGCGGGAGCGGATCAGCTTCTTGTCGTTGTTGCCGGCGCCGTCCATCGATTCGGGCGGTGCGTCCTGGCCGTTCCACAGCACGCCGATCACGTAGGGCCGCAAGACCTGACCCCCTTCGAAGGCGACCAGCACCTCGTCGTCCACGTCCGGGATGAACCAGCTGCCGCGGTTGTTGCCGGCCATCAGCGTGGCCATGCGGGCCCATAACTCGCAGGAAGCGCCGGCGCCGTCGGGCGACCAGGGCAGCCGGATCTTGACGCGGCCCTGGTTGTCCGGGTCCTTGATATCGGAGACCAGCGCCGGGTAGACGCCATGCCACAGGCCGCCCCAGCCGCCGGCCTCGCGCGAGCGCAGCAGCGCTTCCAGCATCGGTTGTTCGGCGAGGTTCATGGGTTTCCTATCCAGGATCTTTCTACGACAAACTCGGTGCGCAGGCCGACCGCGACATCGAAGCGGTGGCTGGTCTCGACCACCGCATAGGCACCAGAGAACAGCGGACCCAGGCCGCTCAACTTGACCGTGCGGCCGACATGCAGCCGCGTGTCGGCATCGGCGACGCCGCGGCCGCGCAGGAAGCGCCGTGCCAGCGCCCGCAGGTGCGACTCGGCATAGGCCTGGGCGGCGCCGCTGTCCAGCGGCAGGCAGTGGGCGACCTGGTCCTTGCGCGCGCCCAAGGCCTGCTGCAGCACGGCCGGGCCGCTCGTGCCGCCGCCGGCTTCGGCACTGATGGCGCTGTCGCTGGCCTCGGACGAGATCGCCGCCTTGCCGCTGACGTCCCAGCCGGTGCAGACGACGGCGCTGCGCTGATGCGCCAGGTCGGCCAACACATTGAACTCGCGCAGCCGCGCGCCCTGTACCAGCTCCAGCCCGGAGTCGCTGCGCGAGGCGCGCTTGGCCGCATGCAAGTTGGTGCCTTCGAGCCAGAGATCGGCGTCGGCCAGCGCGGCGCGTTGGCGCAGGAAGGCGAGGTCGCTCTGGTTGATCTGGGTCAGCACCGCGTGGCTGGGGCCTGACAGGTCGGTGTCGGCCGTCAGGCCGTGGTCGCCGGCCATCGTGCGGACGATGTCGGCATCGGCCTGGTTCTCGAACACGCGCGTGCGGCGCGTCATGCGCAGGTCTTGCAGCCGGTCCTCGGCATGGACGAGCAGCGTCGGCGGCGCCAAGGCTGGGAAGCGCGCCTCCAGCCCCATGATGCGGCCGTCGAAGATGGTCGCGTCGCCGATCTTGACGACGAAGTCTTTGCCGAAATCGAGCACGCTGCGGTCGAACCAGAGGAAGCCGGTGCTGCCGCCCGCGTCGCCCCAGTTGCCGAACTCGGCCTCGCAGTGCGCCAGACCCGCCTCGTTCTCGCTGCAGACAAAGCGCAGCAGGCCCGAATCGAGCCGGGCTTGTGCCGTGCCGCCGACCGTGAAGCCGGGTCGGGCGGAGGCGATGGCGCTGCGGGCGTCTTCCATGGTTTGATCCGCGTCAGGGCAGTCAGTGCATTCAATGCGCGAGGCGGCGCAGCATCAGCTCGGTCGCGACGGCCTGCAGCCTGCGCAGGTCCTCGGGGTCGGGCGGCGGCGCGGCGGACGGCGGCGCGGCATTGCCGTCGCCACGGGGCTGCTGCTGCGGTGTGTCCAACACTTCGAACTCATTGATGACAACGGCCATGGCGGAGTTCCTTCCTTTTGCTTTGCGTCAAGAGCGCGGTGTGGTGACGGAGGCGGACAGGTTCAGCAACTGGCCGGCGGCCAGTTGCCGCGGGTTGTCGATGCCATTGGCCGAGGCGAGTGCCTGCCACGACACGCCTGCACCGGCCGCTGCCGCCAGGCCCTGCAACGTGCTGCCGGCGGCGGCGGGCGTCATCGGCACCGTGCCGGGTGCCCTCGCCGTAGCCGGCAGGCCCGGCAGCGCGCCCGGGCTGCCGCCGAAGTCGGAGATTAGGATGGTCTGCTGCGACAGCCCCATCGACAGCGTCGAACGCAGCGCCTTGCCCTCAGGCGAAAAGTAGTCGATGGTCTCCTCGATGCTGTCGATCAGGCCCTTGAAGTTGAAGGAGCCCCAGCTGAAGCGCAGGCCAGGCGGCAGGAATTTGGACGGGTCGCTCTGCGCCTTCTTGCCCTTGATGAAGTAGATGACTTCCTGACTCAGCTTGCGCACATCGTCGACACCGGCCTGGCCGGCATCGAACCACAGCTGCACCGAGAGCTTGGTCGTGCCCGCGCCGATGAACTGGCGGCCCTGCGTGCCACCCGCCTGATCACTACTGCCCCCACCGCCACCACCACCGCCGCCTGCGGCGCTGCCGGCGGTGTTGCTGCTGCTGTTGTTCTGGATCTGGTTGGCGAAGCTGAGCTTCAGCGACTCCGGGTTGAACTGGACCGTGACGGTCTTGCCGCCCGGCAGGTCGTCCAGCAGGTTTTCGGCGAGTTCGACGAGCAGGGCCTTGCTGGCATGGGTATCCGTGCTCATCTCATCTCCCCGGCTGCATCGTGAACGACTCGTAGGCGATCTGCAGCTCCTCGACCGCGACCGCGCCGTCCTTGGCGCTGAAACTCGGCGCCTTCAGCTTGACGGGCAAGCAGCGCTGCAGCACGACGCGGGCGCGCTCGCTGGCGCCGTCGGAGGCGAAGAGCACGACGGTGGCCTGGGCACGCTTGCCCGGGTGGGCCAGGCTGTCGGACATCCAGCGCCACAGCTCGAAACTGTCCTCGCTCATGCCTCGCTTGAGCGTCAGCTGGCCGAAAGTGGCCGGCCCGGCCAGGCGGATCTGCCGGTCGTTGCTGCCGCCCTCGCGGATGGTCTTCACGTCCATTGACATCTCGATGCCGTCGCAGTCCGAGAAGGCCGCGCTGACCAGCGGCGCGGACGCACCGTCGGGCACGATTTCGACGGCGAAGTTGAAGGCGGTGAAGGGGCGCATGTCAGTGGACTTCCTGGGACTGGACGCGCTCACCGCTGCGCATCAGCAGCACCGTGAGGAAGCTCATGGGCAGCGCCGGGGCGACCTTCAACTCGACCCAGAACTGGCCGGCGTCGCGCCGCTGGCGGGTGTTGATGTCGTCGCCGACATTGACCTGGAAGGCTTGGGCGGCGCTGGCGCCGGCCAGGGCGCCGCGGCGGTAGAGCTGGTCCAGCATGGCCTCGAAGCCGCGCTCGACCGTGCGGCGCAGCGTCGCGCCATTGGGCTCGAACACATAGGTGACGCCGCGCTGCAGCGCCAGCCGGCGCAGCAGGCACATCAGCCGCCGCACATTGATCGGCCGCCAGTCGGCCGCGGGCGACAGCGTGTCCGAGCTGCTGACGATGAAACCGATCGGCGCGCTGCGCAGCAAGTTGACTTGCGCATCCAGCAACTGTTGGCGTTGGCCCAGCGTCGGCCGCAGCCCCGGCCGGCTCAGCGAGACGACATCGCGCAGCGGGCGATTGGCCGCTGCGATCCAGGCGCCGCGCTCCAGCGCCGTTGCCGCCAGCTGGCCGCAGACCGGGCCGTCGGGTGGGAACCAGATTTCCTCAAAGTCCCTGCGTATCATCAGCCAGGGATGCAGCAGCGCGCCGTGCGACAGCGCGCGGCTCTCGTTCTCGCCAATCGCCGGCGGCTCGCCCGGGCCGGCCAGCGCCTCGGCCTGCGAAGAACGCAGCCGGTCTGCATGGCGGCAGGCCTGCTCGCTGTCGTAGCCCATGGGCAGTGACAGCAGGGCCAGCATGTCGCCGCGGCCGGCGGCCGTGCGCAGCATCAGCCGGTGGATGGCGGTGAGGGTCAGGTCTTGCCAGGGCAGTGCTTCCCAGCCCTGCAGGCCGATGACGATGCGCACCGGCGCCGACCAGGGCGAGCGCCGTGGCCCGAGCCGGGCACGAACGCGGTAGAAGGCGGTGCCGGGCTTGCGCGGGCCAGTGTCGAAGCGGGTGGCCTGCCCTTGCTGAATGGTGACGGCGCTGTCGAAGGCAGACTCGATCGCCTGCTGCAACTCGTAGTCGGCGCCGGCGATGACATGGGTCCAGAACAGCGTGAACGAGCCGTCGGCGCGCGGATCCGGGCCGCGCACGAAGGAGGGGCGGGGCAGCGGCGTGCTGTCGCAGGCACGGAAGGCTTCGCCGGCACAGGGGTCGAGCGGCTCCGGCAGCGCCGGCAGCTCGGTCCACGCGGCGGGCGGCCCGGCGATGGGCTGCCAGCCGGGGTGGATGGCATCGGGCAGCAGCAGCAGCGTCGGCTCGTCCGCGAAGCGATCCGGCCGGGCACCGAAGACCGCATGCATGCCGTGCAGCGGTGCCGGACGGCGCGGGTCCGGCCCGGTCAGGCGCAGTGCCTCGGCCTGGTTGGCCAGCAGGTCGGCGCCGCAGTCGGCCAGCAGTGGCTCCGCGAACAGCCGCCAGCCGAACTCGCGCAGGCCGTCGCGATGCAGTGCGGAGAGGGGGCTGGGCAGTGCATGCAGCTGTGCGTCGAAGTCGTCGAGGTCGTCGAGGGGGACGAACAGGCCGGTGCCGACCAGCGGGTCGGAAGCGAGGTCAAAGCGGCTGCTGAGCCGGCCCAGCGCGTCGCGCTCGGCGAATGCACCGGTGGTGGCGAGGCCGCTGCCGCTGCCGCTGCTGCCGCCGCGGCCGCCGAATAGCTGCTCATCGTCAGGCAGGCCGAAGACGCTGCGCGCGGCAGCGTCTGACGGGTCGGCCGGGCTGGCCAGGCTGAGGTCGGCCAGCAAGTCCTGCTGCCCGGGCGAGGAGCGGGTGCGCAGGTCCAGCCGCAGCAACTGCAGCAGGCGCGGCTGCGGGTCGGCGCACCAGGCCTCGAAGGCCTGGCGGGCACTGTTCAGCGACAGCCGCCAGGGCCGGCCGGTGATGATGATCTCGACCCGGCCGTCCAGGCCCGGCGCTGCGCTGATCTCGGGCTCCGCGATGCTCATCCAGGCGCGGCGCTGCGGGAAGCCCAGTGCCAGCACCTGGCCGCGTTGCGGCAGGTCCTGCGGCAGCAGGCGCAGCCACAGGCTCAGGCGCCCGTCGGCATGCCACTGATGGCGCACGGCCGGGGCGGCGTCGGCGCCTTCGGTGCCTTCAGGCACGGGCTGCTGGCTGACGACATCGCCGAGCAGCGGCTTCAGCGCGACGCGGCCGTCGATGCGCAGGCGCAGGCCGTCGATAGCGGCCACCCGCAGATGCAGGCGGATGGGCCCGAGCGCGATGCGCAGCAGGTCACCCGGGCGCAGCCCGGCAGTGGGAGCAGAGGGCGCAGAAGGCGCAGCGAGTTCCAGCGTGTATTTGTCCAGCGCACGGGCGCGCAGCGGCGTCGGCAGCAGGCGAGCGGCCACCTGGACGGTGTCGGCGCCGCTGCCGGGGCTGCGGGCGGGCAGGCTGGCCGGGCGCAGCTGCCATGGCCGGCCCGCGGCGCGGCGGCGCACGCGCAGCAGCGAGGGCAGCGGGAGGCGGCTGGTCTTGAGGCCGGCGCCCGCCACTCGCTGCACCCAGCAACGCCGCCCGCCCTGGCTGAAGAAGGCGCGCACGGCGGCATGCAGATGGCCCGTCAGCCGGGCGCCGGTGACCGTGTCCAGCGCCAGCGGCAGCGGGCCGCCGAAGACGGTCTCAAACTCTGCCAGGCTCTCGACCGCGACCGCTGCCGTCAGCGGGCCGCTGCCGGCGAAGCCGACGAACAGCGCGATGTCCATGCGCGGCAGCGTCAGGTCGAGTGTCGGCGGTGGCACGTCGAACCTGACGCCGGGCAGGCGGCGTAGCGATGGCGGGTTGCGGGTCATGTCAGTGGCCTATGGCGCAGCGTTGCGGGGCGAGCGCCGGGATTCGTTTTCATTCCATCTCGAGCCGCTCGTAGGCCAACACCAGCTCTTCCATGGCGACGTCGGTGCCCTTGGCATTGAATGGGCCGCTGGTGTGCTTGATGATGCGGGCGCGCAGCAGCTTCCAGGTCTGGACGATCTGCGTGTGGTCCTCGTTTTGCAGCTGGATGGTGACCGTGCGCAGCGCGTTCTGGTCGCCGTTGCGGATCTGGTCCAGCCACTGGTAGAGCGACAGCGAGCCGATGACGCCGCGCTTCATCGTCACGTCGGTGGCCTTGTTCAGACCGGTGATTTTCATCACGCTGTTCTCGCGGCTGTTGCCCGTGCGGTACTCGGCAACGGTCACTTCCATACCGACACCGCTGACTTCCTGGAAGCCGGCGTCCGCCCCATCGGTGACGCCGTTGCCGAGGTCGACGAGGAAGTTGAACTGCACATAGGGACGTTCTCTGAGGACGGCCATGGTGATCTCCTTGAGGGCTCAGTGATCCATTGCGCAATCGCGGTGCCCGCGACGTATGAAAGAGCATGCGGGCCGAGCGCCGCCCCCCCGGGGGACCGGCGAACGTACTCGGTGGACGAGGGGCTTCATGTCAGGACTTCGCGTCGGCCGTCCATTGGCCGATTCTGAAAATCACGAACTCGGCGGGGTAGAGCGGTGCGACACCGATCAGGCAGACCAGGCGGCCGTTGTCGAGGTCGTTCTGCGTCATCGTCGAGCGGTCGCAGCGCACGAAAAAGGCCTTCTCGGGCTTGTCGCCGAGCAGGGCACCGTTCTGCCATTCGTTGAGCAGGAAGTCCGCGACCGAGCGGCGCAGATTGGCCCAGAGCTTCTCGCCGTTGGGCTCGAAGACGGCCCACTGCGTACTCTTGTCAATCGAGTGCTCCAGGTAGGCGAAGTAACGGCGCAAGTTGACGTACTTCCATTCCGGGTCGGAGCTGATCAAGCGCGCGCCCCACAGCCGCATGCCGCGGCCCTCGAAGAAGCGGAAGCAGTTGATGCCCTCGGGGTTGAGCACTTCCTGCTGGGCCTTGTTAAGCAGGGTCTCGAAGCCCAGCGCCAGCGAGACGACTTCGTTGGCCGGCGCCTTGTAGACGGCGCGCTGGACGTCGTTGCGGGCATAGATGCCGGCGACGAAGCCGCTGGGCGGCAAGTCGATCTCCTTGCCGCCGATCGGGTCGAGCACGGTCACCCACGGGTAGTAAAGCGCGGCGTACTTGGAGTCGAGCTTGGCGCGCATATTGCGCACCTCGGCGATGCTCTGGCCCTCGGCGCTGTCGAGCACCGCGATGCGGTAGCGCATGTACTCGGCATGCTGAATCAGCAGCAGCTGGATGGAGTCGGCGTCACTCGCATAGTTGGCGTAGTCGGCGGTCGAGCCAGGGGCGGCGACGATGGAGATGTCCTCCAGGTCCTCGAACTGCTTCAGGCCCAGCGAGTAGTTGCGGTCGAGGAAGGCCTCGCCTTCGTAGTCCGCCGCGGTCGGTCTGGCGCCGTCGTTGCCGCCGTCGAGCAGAAAGTCGACCGAGATGCCTAGCCCCAGCTTGTCGAGCACGCCGATGCGGCGCTTGGTTTCGTCGCTGGTCGGCGCCAGCAGCGCGACCGGGTCGTCGCCGAACAGGCCCAGCAACACGTCGCCGGCCGAGGCGATGTCGACAGGATCGCGGGCGATCACCAGCGGCAGCCGGATCGCATCGGAGGCCGAATTGGGCGTCGTGGCGAAATAGTCGAAGGCCGAATCGCGGCTCGCGCGGCTGGCGCCGCTGCGGTGTTCCGGGTCCAGCGGCAGACCGGCCCAAGTGCCCAGGTCGGTGCTGCCGTCACGACTCAGCAAGCTCACGCTGAGCGTCACGACGCGAATCGCGTCGCCCTGGTCGAGGGCAGGGGAGGGGAAGAGCTGGGCCAGCGTCAGCGGGCCGCCTGGGCTCAGCGTCGGTACGGCGTCGAAATTCCATTCGGCCTCGTCCTCGTCCCAGCTGGCCTGGTAGAAGCCGCCCAGCGAGGCGTCGTCGGGGCTCTGGCGATCGGCCGACCAGACCAGGTCGCCGTGTTTCAGCGAGCGCACCGTTGTTTTCTCGGCCTTGGTGATTGGGTCGACGCCAACACTGAGGATGTTGCCGCCGGCCTTCAACGTGAAGCGCGCACGCGCATTGCCGCCAACGCCGGGATGCCGTGCGCGCACGATCAGACCTGCGCCGAGCAGCTCGCGCACGCGGGCATGGCCATCCTGGTAGTAGCTGACGCCGCCTTTCTCGACGACGGCCCCTGCGGCGGCCTCCTCGGTGTCGGGGTCGATCGGCGCGTAGCGCACTGGTGTCGCAGCACCTTCCTCGTCCATAGGCTTGAACACGCGCGAGATGTAGAGCCGCTTGCCGCCATTGCTGAAGAAGGCGCGCACGCCCTGCCAGAGGTGGTTGACCAGCGGGCTGTCGGTGTCGAAGACCAGCTCCTTGCCGTCGCCGTAGATCTCCTCGAACTCGCCGAGGCTGGTGATGATGTCCGGCGGCAGATGCACGGGGCCGGTCCGGGCGGCGCCGATGAAGCCGGTGGTGGTTGTGGACACCCCTTCGATCGACTTGGATCGGAACGAGGTCTCTTCCACGAACACGCCGGGTGCAAGGTATTCGGGCATGGAAGTTCTCCTTGGGCGACTAGGCAGCTAGGTAGACAAAGGGCGACGATCCGCTGCCGCGGATCACCAGCGGCGAACCGGCAACCAGCAGGGCCGGGGCGAGGGGCGTCGGGGGTGAGGCCGAAAGATCCTGCAGCAGCGGCACGGCTGGCAGCGACTGCAGTGCGCACAGATCAGGCACGGTGGCCGCCGCGATCGCGGGCGACCAGAAGGCATTCAGGCGCACCGGCCATTCGCTCAGTGGCGCCGCGATGTGGGCCGGCGAACCGCCCAGCGGCAGGTCTACCGGCGCCGGCAGCGCGCACAGAAGCAGCGCGCAGCCGCGCTGGTCGGCCAGGCCCTGGGCGAGCATGCGGCCATCGGCTTCCAGCCGCAGTTCGAGCCAGGCCCAGGCGGCGGGCTGGTCCGGGGCGGAGGCCAGACGGACTTCGACGCGCACCTCGCCGACGCCGGCTGGCACGGTCCGCGCCGGCGCGCAGAACAGTGGCACGTGGGCTTGCGCCGCCGGCGTCTGCGCGGCAGGCGACTGCACCAGGCAGGCAGGCTCGAAAAGGCCGCACTGCGGCAGGTCGGCCGGTACGGTCATCGGCAAGTAACGGCCGAGCCCGTCCTCGACCTTGAGCTCGTAGCGGCGTGTCGACGGTGGCGAAGTCATGCCGCCCGCCGCGTTCATGCCCTGCAGCCGGTGGCAGGCGAAGGCGCCGTAGGCGTTGGCGGACAGCTGCCGCGGCGCCGCGTTCGGCTGCTGCGGATCGCTGAGGCGGACCTTCAGCCCCGCGCTGACAACGCGGCCGTCGAAGCGGTCGCGGAACATGACGCCGAAGATAGGCGTCAGCACGTTCGTGTCGAAGCCCGGTCGCAGGTCCCGCAGACTCATTTCCCGCAGGCTCATGACGCCGGCTCCGCTTCGGTGCCGTAGCGCATCTCGCGCGTCGTCACCAGGCCAGCTTCGCCCATGGCCAACCCGGACTCCAGCATCACCATGCGGGCGACATACATCACCGAGGTCTGCCAGCGCGAGCGGTACTTGTCCCACAGGCCCAGGTAGTCGGCCAGGGCAGGAGGGTCCAGTGACAGCTCAACCGTCTCAAGCGGGCCGAAGACGGCCAGCTCGCGACGCGTCAGTGAGTGGTTCAGCTGGCTGGCGTCGAGCACCGCGTTGTCTTCGACGAAACGCATCGCCCAGCCAAGCAGGCGCAGTTGCCGCTCGGCCTCGCCGGCCCAGGGCGTCAGCATGAAGTGCAGGTCCAGTGGCAGTGACGGCCGGCGCAGGATGCCATCCGACCCTCGGCGCGGCTGCTGGTTGCGCGCCGCGGCGACGGTGACTCGCCACAGCATCAGCGAGAAACCCTCGTTGACCATTTGGCTGCCGAAGTCGTGCGTCTGGTAGAGCTGGAACGACGGCTTGGATGTGAACTCGTCGCGCGGGCAACGCTCCTCGATCAGGCGCAACAGCGTCTTGGCGACGGCGGCGATGGCGAGGTGGCTGGCCATGGGTGTCGTGCTCCTGGCTCAGCCGCGCCGGCCGTAGGTTGGGTTCGTCGCCATCGGATCGGAGTTCTTCACCACACCCTCGCTTTCAAGTTTGGCCAAGGCCAGCTCGACCGTCAGCAAAGCCACTTCCCCTTGGCGCGGCGCGAGCCACCAGCGTTGGATCCCTACCGCTGTGTCGGCGGCCTTCGGGTATTCATCCAGGTAGCTGCGGATCCAGGCCGCGGTCTCATCCACGGTCGGGCCCAGGGGAGATGTGCTGTCCATCGCGTTGCCCCATGGCGCCATGCCATCCGCTTGGGGTGTCGCATCAAGCGTGCCAGGCCTTGCGGCGCATGAATGAACGTGAAATCAATGACTTGGCGTTGCTGAGGGCCTAGGGTGGGGCGGTTTGGCCGTAGCTGAGGTGAGGCGCAATGGCAGCAGGTGAGGCGGCTTGGCCTCACCTAGTTCGTGGGGGAGTTTGCTGATCGGAGCGGGCTCTTTGGACGGCGCCTGCTGCATCCGGCTACTGTGTCGACGGCTCGCGTTTCTCGTACTTGCGAACCAGTCGCACGAAGCGGCTACGCTACTTGCCCGAGAGGCGCGCGGCCTCGCTGACATTGCCCTGCGTGTGCTGCAGTAGCGCGTGCACGTAGCTGCGCTCGAAATCGGCGATCACGCGGGCCTTGGCTTGCGCAAAGGGCGTCGTGCGGAAGTCGGCGGCTGTGGCCACGTCGGCGCAGGCATTTGGGGAGAGATTGGGGGGGAGATTCGGGGGCGGCGATGCCAGGCCCATCTCTACCGTCATGCGGCTGTCCAGCAGGAAGCAGCGGTGCACCCGGTGTTCCAACTCGCGCACATTGCCGGGCCAGGTCTGATGCGGTGACAGCAACGCGTCGCGGCTGGCGGCGCTGAGCGTACGGCCAGGCATCCGGTACTGGGCGCAGAACCGGCGCACAAAGGTCTCGGCCAGCAGCAGAGCGTCGCCAGGGCGGTCGCGCAGCGGCGGCAGGTGCACGGTCAGCAGGTCCAGACGGAACAGCAGGTCGGTGCGGAAGTGGCCGCTGTTGGCCAGCGCCGCCAGGTCGGCATTGCTGGCGGCGATCAGGCGCACGTCGGCCTGATGGAAGCGTGTGGCGCCGACCGGGCGGTAGCTGCGGTCCTGCACGAAACGCAAGATGGCCGCCTGCGCGCGGGCGGACAGCGAGTCGATCTCGTCCAGGAACAGCGTGCCGCCCTCGGCCAGCCCGGCCAGGCCGCGGCTTTCGCCCTTGGCATCGGTGAAGGCGCCGCGCGCATGGCCGAACAATTCGGCCTCAAACAGCGAGTCGGGCACCGCACCGCAGTTCAGTGGCACGAAGGGTCCGGCCTGGCGGGCGCTGCAGTAATGGACCGCCCGGGCCGCCAACTCCTTGCCGGTACCTGTCTCGCCACGCAGCAGCACGGTGGCATCGACCGCCGCCCATTGTTGTAGTTGATCGAGCACCTGGCGGAACTGCGGTGATTCACCGATCAGGTTCAGCGCGCTCCAGTCTGGCGTGATGCGGTCGTCCACCGGGAACCCCGAAGCAGCAGAGCGCTGCATTTTAGGAGTCGCGACGTGGCGGTGAATCCCTAATGTGGACGATGAAGCCGGCCTGCAACTGGCAATTGTGTAAGGAGATGTTTCAGTTGGCCATGGCCGCCATGGCCGCCGAAGTGGCTGTGACGGCGTAGCTTCTTGTGTTATCCAGCGACTATCGGTTCGCTCAAGCGGCTGTCTTGCAGTCCGCGCGATTGGCTCGAACAGCTAGAAAGCCGCCATCGCCCATTGACTTGATGCTGCACGTCCAAATATTTAGTTGACGCCTAAATTATTAATGCCTAAAGTTGCACGCAACCAAGGAGACGTGCAATGCGCATCAGCTGTATCGGTGGTGGCCCGGCAGGCCTGTATTTCGCGCTGCTGATGAAGCAGCAGAATCCGGCGCATCAGATTGAGGTGCTGGAGCGCAACAGGCCCGGCGATACCTTCGGCTGGGGCGTGGTGTTCTCGGACCAGACGCTGACCGCGATGCGCGAGGCCGACCCCAAGACCGCCGGGCAGATCCTCGATGCCTTCAATCACTGGGACGATATCGAAGTCCATATCAAGGGCCGCACGCTGCGTTCGGGCGGTCATGGTTTTTGCGGCATCGGCCGTATGAAACTCTTGAACATCTTGCAGGCGCGCTGTGTCGAGTTGGGCGTGGATCTGCGCTACCAGAGCGATGTGCAAGACGACGAGAGCCTGGATGCCGATCTGATCATTGCCGCCGATGGGCTCAATAGCCGCGTGCGGCAGAAGTACGCCGCGACCTATCAACCCGACATCGACCTGCGCCAATGCCGCTTTGTCTGGCTCGGCACGGCCAAGCTGTTCGAGGCCTTTACCTTCGACTTTCAGCAGACCGAGTGGGGCTGGTTCCAGGCCCATGCCTATCGCTTTGATGACACGACCTCGACCTTTATCGTCGAGGCGCCGCAGGCGGTGTGGGAAGCGGCCGGCATCGAGGCCATGAGCAAGGAAGAGGGCATTGCTTTTTGCGAGCGCCTGTTTGCCAAGGTGCTGGACGGTCACAAACTGATCTCCAATGCTGGCCATCTGCGCGGCTCGGCGCAGTGGATTCGCTTCCCCCGCGTGGTTTGTCGCAACTGGGTGCACCACAATGGAAATGCGCCGGTCGTGTTGATGGGTGACGCCGCCCACACCGCGCATTTCTCGATCGGCTCGGGCACCAAGTTGGCACTGGAGGACGCGATTGCGCTGGCCAGGGATATCGGCGAGGCCCAGGGGGACTTAGGCCTAGCTTTGCCGCGTTATGTCGCCAGCCGCTCGATTGAGGTGCTGCGGATCCAGAACGCGGCGCGCAACTCGACCGAATGGTTCGAGAACATTGAACGCCATGCCCAACTGGCGCCCGAGCAGTTTGCGTATTCCTTGTTGACCCGCTCGCAGCGCATTTCGCATGAGAACCTGCGTCTGCGTGATGCCGCTTATGTAGCGCGTTTTGAGGCTTGGCTGGCAGGTGGGCAAGCGGTGCCGCCGATGTTCACGCCGTTCACGCTGCGTGGCCTGACGTTGAAGAACCGCGTCGTCGTGTCGCCGATGGCCCAGTATTCCTGCGTGGACGGCTTGGCCCGCGACTACCACCTGATGCATCTGGGCGCGCGCGCGGCCGGTGGCGCGGGTTTGGTGTTTGCCGAGATGACTTGTACCTCGGCCGATGCCCGCATCACGCCCGGCTGCCCGGGTTTGTACACCGATGAGCAGGGCGCCGCCTGGGCCCGTATCGTTGAGTTTGTGCATGCCAACAGCAGTTCCAAGATCGCCATGCAGCTCGGCCATGCCGGCGCCAAGGGAGCGACCCGGCGCGGCTGGGAGGGCATCGATCAGCCTTTGGGCGCTGGGCTGGATTGGCCGCTGATTTCCGCCTCGCCGCAGCAGTACTTGACCGAGGTCAGCCAGACCTCGCGTGCCATGACGCGCGCCGATATGGATCGCGTGCGCGCCGACTTCTGCGCCGCCACCGTGCGTGCAGCAGACGCGGGCTTCGACTGGCTGGAACTGCACTGCGCGCATGGCTATTTGCTGTCCAGTTTCATCTCGCCCTTGACGAATCAGCGTAGCGATGAATACGGCGGTAGCCTGGAGAACCGCCTGCGCTATCCGCTTAAAGTGTTCAAGGCGATGCGGGCGCTGTGGCCGGCTGAAAAACCAATGTCGGTGCGGATATCCGCGCATGACTGGGTGATGGGTGGCACCACCCCCGAGGACGCGGTGCTGATCGCGGCCGCCTTCAAGGCCGCCGGCGCGGACTTGATCGATGTGTCCTCCGGCCAGGTCAGCAAGCTGGAGAAGCCGACTTATGGCCGCATGTGGCAGACCCCGTTCTCGGAAAATATCCGTAACCGCGTCGGCATTGCGACGATCGCGGTCGGTGCCATTTCCGAGGCAGATCATGTCAACAGCATCATCGCCGCCGGCCGTGCCGACCTCTGTGCGGTGGCCCGCCCGCATCTGGCCAACCCGGCCTGGACGCTGACCGAGGCCGCGCGGATCGGCTACCAGGGCCCGGCAGGTCTGGACTGGCCGCTGCAATACCTGTCGGCCAAGCCGCAGCTGGAGAAGGAGTTCGAGCGCCAGCGTGCGCTGGCCCAGCCGGCTAAAAAAGAGGAGGGGGTCTTATGAACACGCCGGCAGTGACACCGGCGCTGAGTGGCTTGCATGCGGCCGTCACCGGCGGCGGCAGCGGCATCGGTGCGGCGGTGGCGCAGCGCTTGGCGGCGGCGGGTGCCCGGGTCACGTTATTGGGGCGCAATCTTGACAAGCTGCAGGGCCAAGCTGCTGCGCTGGCCTCGCTCGGCCAAGTGGAGGTTTGCCTGGTCGATGTGGCAGACGAGGCCAGCGTCAAGGCGGCGTTCTTGCAAATTGGCGCCGTCGATATCCTGGTCAATAACGCCGGTCAGGTGGAAACCGCGCCCTTGGCCAAAACCTCGCTGGCACTGTGGCAGACGATGCTCAATGTCAATCTGACCGGCACCTTTCTGTGTTCGCGTGAGGTCGTAGACGGCATGAGCGAGCGCGGCTTTGGGCGCATCATCAATGTGGCCAGCACCGCCGCAATAACGGGTTACGCCTATGTGGCCGCCTATTGCGCGGCCAAACATGGTGTGCTTGGCCTGACCCGCGCGATGGCCATGGAGTTTGCCAAGAAGGGCGTGACCATCAATGCGGTCTGCCCTGGTTACACCGAGACGGACATCATCGCCCGGGCGCTGGACAAGATCGCCGACAAGACCGGCCGCAGCCTTGATGCGGCACGCGCCGAACTGGTGGCCGCCAACCCGCAGGGCCGCCTGGTGCAGCCGCAGGAAGTGGCCGACACGGTGCTGTGGCTGGCGCAGCGCGGCAGCTCGGCGGTAACGGGCCAGGCCATCGCGGTTTGCGGCGGAGAGTTGATGTGACGGAACTGGATCTGGAATCGCGTGCCAGCGATCATGACCACCAGGCCCTGCGCCTGTGGCTGCGCCTATTGACCTGCACCCACCGCGTCGAGGGCGTGATCCGCAACCGTCTGCGCCAAGACTTTGCCACCACCTTGCCGCGCTTTGACCTGCTGGCCCAGCTGGAGCGCAGCCCGGACGGTCTCTCCATGCGCGAGCTGTCCAAGCGCTTGATGGTGACCGGCGGCAATATCACCGGCATCACCGATCAGTTGGAACGTGAGGGCCTGGTCGTGCGCGAAGCACACCCCAGCGACCGGCGCTCCTTCACGGTCAAGTTGACGCCGTCCGGCCGGCAGCAATTCAAGCGCATGGCCAGCACCCATGAGCAATGGGTGGTCGAGCTGCTGGCCGGCTGGTCAGCAGAAGAAAAGAGTCAGGTCCATGGCCTGCTGGCGGGCCTGAAGTCTCATTTGACAAATTTGCCTGCGGTGGATGTGGCCGGGCCCAAGGAGAAAGCACAATGAATCAACGCAAGATGGACCCTCATCTGGAGGCCGGCAACCGGCAAAGCCTGGTGGACTTCAGTCCCGAGCATTTCAGCTGGGCCCAACAAGGCGCGGTCGGCTTGATCACGCTGAATCGGCCCGAGCGCAAGAACCCCCTGACCTTTGCCTCCTACGCCGAGCTGCGCGATCTGTTCCGCCGTCTTTGCCACGTTGACGAGGTACGCGCCATCGTTGTGCAAGGAGCGGGCGGCAATTTTTGCTCGGGCGGCGATGTGCATGAAATCATCGGCCCCTTGACTCAAATGAGCATGCCCGATCTCCTGACCTTCACGCGCATGACGGGGGACTTGGTCAAGGCGATGCGCGCTTGCCCGCAGCCGGTGCTGTCGGCGATTGACGGAGTCTGCGCGGGAGCTGGGGCGATCGTGGCGATGGCCTCGGATTTGCGCGTCGGCACGGCCTGCTCCAAGACCGCGTTTTTGTTCAGCCGCGTCGGCCTGGCCGGCTGCGATATGGGGGCTTGCGCCTTGTTGCCGCGCATCGTCGGTCAGGGCCGGGCGTCGGATCTGCTCTACAGCGGGCGCAGCCTGGGCGGTGAGGAGGGCCTCCAATGGGGTTTCCTGAACCGGCTGGTCGAGCCCGAGCACTTGTTCCAAGAGACGCTCGCCTGGGCGGAGCAGATCGCCGGCGGCCCCAGCTTCGGCCATGCGATGACCAAGAAAATGCTGCATCAGGAATGGGCCATGGGCGTGGACGAGGCGATCGAATCCGAGGCGCAGGCGCAGGCGATTTGCATGATGACGCAGGACTTTCATCGCGCCTATCAGGCTTTTGTGGCCAAAGAGCGGCCCGAGTTCAAAGGAGACTGACCGTGCATCTCAAACACTTGGACTGGCCTTTTTTTGAGCCGCGCCATCGCGAACTGGCGCAGCAGCTGGATGCCTGGTGCGCTGAACACCTGCCGTCGGCACATAGCCATGATGTCGATGCCGAGTGCGTTGGCCTGGTCAAGGCTCTGGGCGAAGCCGGCTGGTTGCGGCACGCGATCGCCGGCCAGGCGCTGGGCGGCTCGGCCGAGGTGATAGATACCCGCGCCATCTGCATCTTGCGCGAGACGCTGGCCCGCTACAACGGCCTGGCCGATTTCGCTTTTGCGATGCAGGGGCTGGGTTCCGGCGCGATCTCCTTGGCCGGCACAGCCGCTCAACGTCAGCGCTACTTGCCGGCGGTTGCTGAGGGCAAAGCGCTCGCTGCGTTCGCACTGTCCGAGCCCGACGCCGGCTCCGATGTGGCGGCGCTGCAGTGCAGCGCCGCCTCCGACGGTGACAGCTATGTGCTGAACGGCGAAAAGACCTGGATCTCCAACGGGGGCATTGCCGATTTCTATATCGTCTTCGCCCGCACCTGTGAGCAGCCCGGCTCGCGCGGCATTTCGGCCTTCATCGTCGACGCCGACCTGCCCGGCTTCGAGATCGCCGAGCGCATCCAGGTGATCGCGCCGCACCCCTTGGCCAGGTTGCGCTTCAACCATTGCCGGGTCGCCAAGAGCCAGATGATTGGTGCACCGGGTGAGGGCTTCAAGGTGGCGATGCGCACGCTCGATGTGTTCCGCACCTCGGTGGCGGCCGCTGCCTTGGGCTTTGCACGCCG
Source organism: Roseateles sp. (assembly GCA_018780415.1). Classification (GTDB taxonomy): domain Bacteria; phylum Pseudomonadota; class Gammaproteobacteria; order Burkholderiales; family Burkholderiaceae_C; genus Paucibacter_A. Next base: position 40,073 of record JADMJQ010000071.1, read on the forward strand.
CGCCTTGCAAGAAGGCTTGCAGCAGGCGAAGAGCCGTCAGATGTTCGGCGCTACCTTGGCCGAGTTGCCGCTGACGCAGGCGAAATTGGCCGATATGGCCTGCACGGTCGACAGCTCGGCGCTCTTGGTCTACCGCGCCGCCTGGCAACGCGATCAGGGTCAGGTCGTGACCCGCGAGGCGGCAATGGCCAAGCTGATGGCGACCGAGGGCGCGCAACGCGTCATCGATGCGGCCGTGCAGCTGTTTGGCGGGCGCGGCGTGCAAAGCGGCGAAATGGTGGAGTCGCTCTACCGCGAAATCCGTGCCTTGCGCATCTACGAAGGTGCCAGCGAGGTACAGCAACTGATCATTGGACGGGATCTACTCAAATGATTGCTTCCGCGCATATTGATACTTTCACGCGTGACAACTTGCCGCCTCCCGAGCTGTGGCCCGAGCTGATCTTTGAGCTGTCCGAGCTGCAATTTCCGGATCGACTCAATTGCGCCACCGAGCTCTTGGACAGCTGGATCGCAAAGGGTCAAGGCGATCGGCTGTGCCTGCGAGGCTCGGATGGCTCGCGCTGGACCTATGGCGATCTGCAAGCTCAGGCCAACCGCATCGCCCATGTGTTGGTGGCCGAGATGGGCGTGGTGCCCGGCAACCGCGTCTTGCTGCGCGGCGCCAATACGCCGGAGATGGTGGCTTGCTGGTTTGCGGTGCAAAAGGTCGGCGCGGTGGCGGTGGCCACCATGCCCTTGCTGCGCGCCAAGGAATTGATCCAGGTGATTCAAAAGGCCGAGATCAGCCACGCGCTGTGCGATATCCGTCTGGCGGACGAGTTAGCTTCGGCCACCCCGGCCTGTCCGCAGCTGCGCAGCGTGCTGCACTTTCATAGCGAGGCAAGCGACGGCCTGGAGGCGCGCGCCGCTAGACACAGCGGCGAGTTCAACAATGTCGACACCGCCGCCGATGATTGCTGCCTGATTGCCTTCACCTCCGGTACGACCGGCGCGCCCAAGGGCACCATGCATTTCCACCGCGATGTGCTGGCGATCTGCCGCTGCTGGCCGACCCATGTGCTCAAGCCCCAAGCGGACGACATCTTCATCGGCAGCCCGCCGCTGGCCTTCACCTTTGGCCTGGGCGGCTTGGTGCTGTTCCCGATGAGCGTGGGCGCGTCGGCCGTGCTGCTTGAAAAGGCCTCGCCCGAGACCTTGTTGCCGGCAATTGCCAACTACGGCGCGACGATTCTGTTCACCGCGCCGACCTCGTACCGCGCGATGGCGCCGCTGGTGGCTCAGCACGAGCTCAGCAGCCTGCGCAAATGCATCAGTGCCGGCGAGGCCTTACCGGCGGCGACGCGCAAGCTCTGGAAAGACGCCAGCGGTATAGAACTGATTGACGGCATCGGCGCGACCGAGTTGCTGCACATCTTCATCTCGCATGACGAGGCGCATGCCAAGCCGGGCGCGACGGGCCTGCCGGTGCCGGGCTACCGGGCCTGCATCTTGGGTGAGGAGGGCCAGGTCTTGCCTGCGGGCCAGGTGGGCCGGCTGGCGGTCAAGGGCCCGACCGGCTGCCGCTATCTGGCCGATGCCCGCCAGGCTAGCTATGTGCTGAAGGGCTGGAACCTGACCGGCGATGCCTATCTTCAAGACGCCGACGGCTATTTCGTCTACCAGGCGCGCACCGACGACATGATCATCTCGGGCGGCTACAACATCGCCGGCCCCGAGGTGGAATCGGCCTTGCTGGCCCACTCTGCGGTGGCGGAATGTGCGGTGATCGGCGTGGCCGACGAGGAGCGCGGCCAGATCGTCAAGGCGGCGGTGGTCTTGCGGCCCGGCTTTGAGCCCGGCCCGGAAATGGCCAAGACCTTGCAAGACTTCGTCAAAGCGAGCATTGCGCCGTACAAATACCCCCGCGCGATCGAGTTCAGATCGGATTTGCCGCGCACCGAGACCGGCAAGCTGCAGCGCTTTCGCCTGCGCGCGCCGGACGGGGAGGCCAAGCCATGACGCAGAAATGGGTGTTTGAGCGCCAGGAGTTGGTACGCTTCGGCCACTGTGACCCGGCCGGCATCGTGTTCTACCCACGCTATTTCGAGATGCTGAATGCGCTGGTGGAGGACTGGTTCACTCAGGGTTTGGGCGTGGACTATGCGCAGCTGCTGGGGCCGCGCCGCGTCGGCATGCCCTCGGTGCGGCTGAGCGCCGATTTCAAACGGGTCAGCCGCATGGGTGACATGCTGACGCAGCGCGTGGCCATCAACAAGTTGGGCCGCAGCTCACTGGGGCTGACGCTACAGTTTGACGGGTCGGATGGCGGCTGCCGGGTCGCCTTCGAGCAGGTGCTGGTCTGCACCTCGCTGGACACGCACAAGGCGCAGCCTTTTCCGCCAGATTTACGAGCCGCCTTGGAGCGAGTCACAGGAATAGCAGGAGCCGTATGAGCACAACGAATAAAGAAATTTTGCAGCCAGCCGGCTGGGCGCCGCCGCGCGGCTATGCCAATGGCGTGGCGGCGAGCGGCCGCACGGTTTTTGTCGCCGGCCAGATCGGCTGGAACAGCGCTTGCCAGTTCGACAGCGATGATTTCATTGATCAGGTGCGCCAGACGCTGCTGAATATCAAGGCCATCCTGCATGAGGCCGGCGCCACGCCCGCCCATATGACGCGGATGACTTGGTATTTGCTGGACAAAAAAGAGTACCAGGCGCGTGGCCGCGAGGTCGGCCAGGTCTACCGCGAGGTGATGGGGGCCGAGTACGCTGTCGCCATGGCGGCGGTGGTGGTGGCCGGTCTGATGGAAGATAGGGCCAAGGTCGAGATCGAAGTGACTGCCGTTTTACCGGCTTGAAAGTTTGGAATAAATCATGATGAGCAAAGCCACATTTCATTGGGACGACCCGCTGCTGCTGAACCAGCAGTTGAGCGACGAGGAACGGATGATCCGCGACGCGGCGGCGTCCTATTGCCAAGACCGCCTGACACCGCGCGTGCTCGAGGCCTTTCGGCACGAGCGTACCGATCTGGAGATCTTCCGCGAGATGGGCGCGATCGGCCTGCTGGGCCCCACCATTGCGCCCGAGTACGGCGGGCCGGGCCTGAGCTATGTGGCCTACGGCTTGATCGCCCGCGAGGTGGAGCGGGTCGATTCCGGCTACCGCTCGATGATGAGCGTGCAGAGTTCCCTGGTGATGGTGCCGATCAATGACTTCGGCAACGAGGCCACCAAGCAGAAATACCTGCCTCGCTTGGCCACGGGTGAGTGGATTGGCTGCTTCGGCCTGACCGAGCCCAACCACGGCTCCGATCCCGGATCCATGATCACGCGGGCCAAAGCGGTCGCTGGCGGCTATTCGCTCACGGGCTCAAAAATGTGGATCACCAACAGCCCGGTGGCCGATGTGTTTGTGGTCTGGGCCAAGGACGACGGCGGGCAGATCCGCGGCTTTGTGCTGGAAAAAGGCTGGAAGGGTCTGAGCGCGCCGGCCATCCACGGCAAGGTCGGTCTGCGTGCATCCATCACCGGCGAGATCGTGATGGACGAGGTCTTTTGCCCCGAAGAAAACGCCTTCCCCGAAGTGCGCGGCCTCAAAGGCCCGTTCACCTGCTTGAACAGCGCCCGCTACGGCATCGCCTGGGGGGCCTTGGGCGCGGCCGAAGATTGCTGGCACAAGGCGCGCCAATATGTGCTGGACCGTAAGCAGTTCGGCAAGCCCTTGGCCGCCAACCAGCTGGTGCAAAAGAAGCTGGCCGATATGCAGACCGAGATCACGCTGGGCCTGCAGGGCTGCTTGCGCCTGGGTCGAATGAAGGACGAGGGCACGGCGGCGGTCGAGATCACATCGATCATGAAGCGCAATAGTTGCGGCAAGTCACTGGAGATTGCCCGTACGGCCCGCGATATGTTGGGCGGCAATGGCATCTCGGATGAGTTCGGCATCGCCCGCCATCTGGTCAACCTGGAGGTGGTCAACACCTATGAGGGCACGCATGATATTCATGCGTTAATCCTGGGCCGGGCGATGACGGGGATCGCGGCTTTTTAAGCGTCTGAGCTGTCGTCGGTTTCAGCGATCGGCGCTGGAGCCGGCGGGCGGGGCTTCTTGACACCCGGCTTGGCCAGCAGTTCCAGGTAGAAGGCATCGGCCTTGTCGGCCGCATAGGCGTTGATGCGGCCGGTGATGTCGGCAAACTCAATCACCGCGGCGGTGGCCTCGCTGCTGCCGAAGCGGCAATCAAAGTCCCAGAAGTCCACGCCCTCGGGGCGGGCCTTGTTCTGCTCGCGTTTGATGTATTTGCGGATTTCATGCTTGATGGCTTCCAGCAGACGGTCCGGATGCTTGCCTTCAACTTGGAGTAGGAATGTTTTTTTCATGTTTTGCCTTGGGTGAGCGCAAGCGCTGTGGGCAGGATTATCCGGTGTTTGTGAAACGGTGATGATCAAGCCCGGCGAGTGGGCCAAATAACAGGCGATACTGACCCGGCGCCATTGCGGTTGGATGGGCAACAAGGTAGAGCCGGCCCGCGAGGCTCGGCGGACCAGCAGCCGCAGACGAGCAGTCGCACCGGCCCAGGTGTCAAGCGTTACAGCATCGATGACAGGACAGGATCGCGCCCTTGCCTAATGCAGCGACAAGAACGATAGACCGGCCGCCCCGTGGCGTCTTGCGTGGGCTTTTGCTGACAATGCTCTCGGCCGCCTCTCAAGGCGCAGCGGCGCTGGAGGGCGTTGGCGCCGCACGGGCTGCCGCTGCGCCCTCCGTGCGGGAGGCTGCTGTTCAGTCCTCGGCTCGATTGAAGGCGTCGTTGGACCGGATCGAGCGCGCGGGCAGCAGCCATTGGCTAGAGAACGATCTGGCGCTGCTGATTTTGCAGGCACAAACCCTAACGGGCAGCGCCGAGCAGATTGAGGTGCTGGCCCTGCGCGGCATCATCAATGCCGAACGCAGCGATCGACGCGACCTGGTTGAGCGCATCATCATGGAGTTGGAGGTCTGGCCCGATTGGGGCCAGCGCAACGCAGCACGCTTGGCGGCGTCTTACCTGCGGGCCAGGCTGCTATTGCGGGACGGCGATCCCGCCCAAGCCATCAGGGACCTGGAATGGGTGGACAGCGTGGCCGAGGGTGAGGCGAGCCTGACACTTCGTTTGCGCAACATCTTGTTGCTGGCGGCCCTGCTGTCGGACGCCGGGGATGTGGACGCTGGCATCAACACCGGTGTGATGGCCCTGCGTCTGGCCGAGCAAAGCGGCGTGTCCTGGCGGCGTGCGCAGGCACTGGTGGGGCTGTCCTTCAACTATATGCGGGCTCAGCAACTCGAGCGGGCTGAGCAACTGATTGCCGAGGCTAGCGAGGTGGCCGAGCGTGACCCCGATCCCGTTTTGATGTCACGCCTGCACAATAGCCGGGGCATGATTTACTCCGAGTTGGGCGAAGAGGGCACGGCCAGGCCATGCAGATGGCGCTGGATTACGCGCGCCAGACCGGCTCGCCGACGATGCTGGCCTTGGCGCTGGGCAATGCGGCCGACTCGCAGCTGCGCAAGGGTGACTTCCAGAAAGCGCGCGCTTTGTCCGAAGAGGCGCTGGCCATGGCCCTGGCCACCGAAGACTTGAACAGCGAGACCTTGGCGCGACTCAACATAGGCATGGCGAAGATCGGCCTCAAGCTGATCGAAGAAGGCAAGCGCGAGGCGATTGCCGCCATCGGTGTTGATGAGGCCCAAGGTCAGTTGGCGCAGGCCGCCGATGGCTGGCTGGAACTGGCCAAACAGCTGGAGCGTTTTGGCGATTTGCCGGGCGCGGTGCTGGCCTACCACCATTACCGGGGCCTGAGTGACCGGGTGCTGCGCGATGGCAGCCGCAAGGCCGTGCTGGAGACGCAGGCTCGCTTTGACAATGAGATCCAGGCCAAGCAGATTGAGGCACTCAATCAGAACAATCAGCTCAAGGCCGAGCAGGTGCGTACGGGCGACTTGCGGCTCAAGCTGTGGGCGGCGTTGGGCGCTTGTGTGGTGTTGTCTGGCATTTTGATGGCCCTGGCCTATCAGCGCATTCGCAAAACCAATCAGGCGCTGGCGCTCAGCAATGCTGCATTGAAGAGCCAGGGTGAGCGCGACCCGCTCACCGGCCTGGCCAATCGGCGCCATTTTCAGTCCGCCATCAAGCGACTGGCCGACCAGGGCAAGTTCATGGGCAGCGTTTTTCTGATCGATATCGACCACTTCAAACGCATCAATGATGGCTTCGGCCATGCGGCCGGTGACATGGTGCTGGTCGAGTTGGCCGCCAGGCTGCGCGCGGTAGTGCGGGATGAAGACCTGGTGGTGCGCTGGGGCGGCGAGGAGTTTTTGATCGTCGTCGATGGCCGCCAAGTGGCGCCCGCCGCTTTGTTGGCGCAGCGTTTGCTGGACAGCATCGCCCAATCGCCCGTGCATTACGGCGAGGTCAAGATCGCAGTCACGGCCTCGATAGGCTTTGCCAACTTCCCCTTGGCGCCGCATGGTGTGGCATTGACGTGGGAGCGGGCGATTGGATTGGTCGACGTCGTCATGTATATGGCCAAAGCACATGGGCGTAACCGCGCCTTTGGGATAGCGTCTATGGATGCCAAGGACGCGGCCGAGGTGCAGTTTTTGGCCGACCGCCTGGAGGTCGCATGGCGTGACGGGCGGGTCAGTCTGCAGGCCTTGCAAGGGTCGCTGAAGGCCGAGGAGGGTGGCGCATGAGAGGGAGTCTGCAACTGCGATCAGCGCAGCCTGTTCGCCACTGGTTCTCGGCCCTGAGCCTGGCTTGCTGCACCGTTTTTGCACAAACGCCGGCGGCACCGGAACCCGCTCTCGCGCAAACTTTGAGTCAGCTACTGCGCCAGGGCTTTGATCACCCGCAGCAGGCCTTGTTGGCCCTGCAAAGGTTGACGGCAACGCAACAAAACCTCGGTGCCGGCGTGCAGCGTAGCTTGGCGGTCACCGAAGGACGTTTGCAGGTGATGGCGGGTGACTTTGAGGCGGCGCGGCGGATCGCGGATGTACTGGCGCTTGACCCGGATGCGGCGCATGCCGAGTTGTTGCTGCGTGCCGAGATCGCTGACCGACTGGGGCAGTCCGAGACGGCCGCCGGGTTTGCGCAGCAGGTGCTGGACAGCTTGGCGGCGGACTGCCCACAGCAGGGTTTGGGCCAGGCGGTGCAGAGTCAGGGCTGTGATTTTCGCTTCGCCTGGAGTGTGCTGCGCATCCTCATTCGCACCCAGTTCAAAGAGGGCGCGATGCCGCTGGCGCAAAGCTCGGCGCAATACGCACTGGCGCTTGCCGAGGCCGGCAACGACAAGGCGCTGCGGTCCTTGAGCCTGGGTCAGCTGGCACTGATTGCGCAGGCGCAGGGGTTGACCGAACAAGCCGATGGCTTTTTGGCGCAGGCGCACAAGGCCGCCCAGGGCGACCCGCTCAATTTGGCGCAGGTGAAGAACTACTTGGGTTCGGTGATGGGCTTCCGAGGCGAGGCGACCGCTCAGTTACGGGCGCTGCAAGACGGTGTGGCGCTGGCACGGCAGGCCGACGCGCCGCGACTGCAGGCCCATATGCAAAGCAATATGGCCGATGCCTATTTGCGGCTGAAGCAACCGGCGCTGGCGCTGCAGGCGTCCCAGCAGGCGCTGCCGGTCGTACTCGCCTCTAAGGACCTGCGCATCGAGCGCAGCCTGCGGCAGAACATTGCGGTCGCGCTGATTCAACTCGGCGCTTTTGACAAGGCCAGGCAGGAGTTGCAGCGCTCGATGGTCTTGCGCGGCGACTCCGCCGACCAGGGTGTGCGGGCCGAGGAGCTGCGCGAATTGGGTGAGGCCTGGGCCGCAGCAGGGCAGGCCAAGGAGGCCGTCGCGCTCTTTCATGCCGAACGCAAGCTCAGTGCCGAGTTGACCGCTCGCAATCGCGAGGTGTCGCTGCAGCAACTGAAAATCAAGTACGACAGTGATCGCAAGCAGAGTGATCTGGACCTGCTGCAGCGCGAACGCACCCTGGTCGATCAGCAATTGGCCAACCGCGGGCTGGCGCAGCAAGCGAGCGTGGCGGTTGCCGTGTTGCTGGGCCTGACCTTGGTCTTTGTGTTGCTGATGGTCGGCAAGGTACGCGCGGCGCGCCAGCGCTTGCAGGCGAATGAGCTGCTGTTGCGCGCGCAGAGCGAGCGCGACCCGCTCACCGATCTGGCCAACCGTCGCCACTTGCTGGCCGTGATGGCGCAGCAGCCCAAGGCCGAGTTCAGCGGCGCTCTGCTGATGATAGACATCGACCATTTCAAACATGTCAATGACCAATATGGGCATAGCGTCGGCGACCTGGTTATTTGTGAGGTCGCGAGGCGCATCAGCCACGCGGTGCGCGCCGAAGACCTGGTCGTGCGCTGGGGCGGTGAGGAGTTTTTGGTCTTCTCGCCCGATGTCGATCATGAGACCTTGCACCGCTTGGCCAAACGCATCTTGATGGAGGTCGGCGCGCTGCCGGTGCAGGCCCAAGACGGGCCGCTGCGCATCACCGTGTCGATCGGTTTTGCGCATTTCCCCTTGCCGCCGGCGATGCTGGACCTGCATTGGGAGCAGGCGGTCAACTGGGCCGATATGGCGCTCTACACCGCCAAATCGCGCGGCCGCAATCAGGCCATGGGCATCGTCACCGTGTCAGCCGGCGACGCCGAGGCGCTGATGCAGATCGAGGCCGATTTCGACGCTGCCTGCTCGTCCGAACGGGTCAGTCTGCATCAGGTGCTAGGGCCGGCGGCGCTGTAGGCTGAACGGACCTCAGTCGCTCTTCTTGGGGCGGCCGGCCTTGATCGGCGTCAGCGCCGTCAGAATTGCGGCCAACTGCTTGTCGGTCAGGTCCATCAAGGCCTGCAGGCCGGCGCGCAGCAGCTCGCTCTTCTTGGTCGAGCGCTTGAAGCCGATGGCGCGATCCTTCAGGCGCGCAATCAGCTCAAAGTCTGCACGCGGCATGGTGAAGCTGTCGCGCACCAGCTTGAGCTTGGGCTTGGCCTCACTGACCGCCGCGGGCTTGGCGGCGACCGGCTTGGCGACAGCTTTTGGAGCAGCTTTGGGCGCAGCTTTTGGCACCGGCTTGGCCTCTGCCTTGACGGCCTTGACTGCCTTGCTTGGAGGCGACTTTGCGGCCGGCTTTGCCACCGCAGGGGTCACGGCCTTGGTCGCCGCGGGCTTGCTGTCAACGGGCTTGGCGGGTGCTTTTGCCACGACCTTGGCCACTGTTTTAACGGGTGCCTTGCTGGCGACCTTGACCGCCGGCTTGGCCGCGTCGGCCGCACGAGCCACTGGCCAGGCTGCAGGCTTGGCGGGCGCTTTGACGACCGGCTTTGCAAGCGTTTTGGCGACAGGCTTGGCAACTGGCTTGGCGGCGACGGCAGTGAGCGGTGCGACGGGCGCCGTTGCGGCCAGTGCTGCGGCCGGCGATGCCGCCGTCTCAGCCGGCGCGGCAGCCTGTGTGGTGACCGGGGTTGTGGCCGCGGAAGTTGTTTCAGCGATTCTGTTGGCGCTGGTGTTTTGCATGGTGCTCCTCTGGATAAATCGTATAAACAATTTACATCTTAAACGCAGTCAAGCGACGAGGCAAGCAAGGGCGAATTTCCAAGGGTCAGCGCCAATACCGGCACCGCACGGCCGGGCGTAGGATTTTCATCGGCGATACAAATCTAGGGCCTGGGTCGGTGCGTTGAAAAAGAGCCGCCGCTGAAGGTTCCATAAAGGAGACTGCCTTGCGTGCAACCGATGCCGATCCCGGTTACTTCCACAAAGTCGTGGACTGCCAATGGGCATGCCCCGCCCACACCCCCGTGCCCGAGTACATACGCATGATCGCGGCGGGCCGCTATGCCGATGCCTATATGGTGAACTGGGCCTCTAACGTCTTCCCCGGTGTGCTCGGACGCACCTGCGACCGCCCCTGCGAGCCGGCTTGCCGGCGCGGGCGGGTCGAGGAGAACAACGGAGAGAACAAGGGCGCGAGCCCGGAGCCGGTAGCGATCTGCCGACTCAAACGCGTCGCCGCCGATCTGAAGGGCGACGTGAAAGCGCGTATGCCGGTGCGGCTGCCGGGCAATGGCTTGCGTGTCGCTTGCATAGGCGCGGGTCCGGCCGCGCTGACGGTGGCGCGCGACCTGGCACCGCTCGGTTACGCCGTCACGGTGTTCGACGCCGAGGCCAAGGCCGGTGGCTTTATCCGCACGCAGATTCCGCGCTTTCGCCTGCCCGAGAGCGTCATCGATGAGGAGACCGGCTACATCCTCGACCTCGGCGTGGAGTTCCGTGCCGGTGAGCGCATAGATTCGATGGTGGCCTTGTTGGGCGAGGGCTATGACGCGGTCTTTGTCGGCTGCGGCGCACCGCGTGGGCGTGATTTGCAGCTGCCCGGTCGGCTGGAGGCGGCGGCCCAGATCCATATCGGCATTGACTGGCTGGCCTCGGTGTCCTTCGGCCATGTGACGAGCGTGGCGCCGCGCGTGATCGTGCTTGGCGGCGGCAATACCGCGATGGACTGCTGCCGCTCGGCCCGGCGCCTCGGTGCCACCGATGTCAAGGTGATTGTGCGCAGCGGCTTCGATGAAATGAAGGCCGCGCCGTGGGAGAAGGAAGACGCGCAGCATGAGGGCATTCCGATCCTGAACTGCCATGTGCCCAAGGCCTTTGTGCACAGGGAAGGGCGCTTGGTCGGCATGACGTTCGAGATCGTCGCCGCCCAGCTGGACGCGCAAGGCCGGCGCCAGTTGCTGCCGACCGGTGCGCCTGAAGTTCTGATTGAATGCGACGAGGTCTTGCTGGCGGTCGGCCAGGAGAATGCCTTCCCCTGGATCGAGGCCGATTGCGGCATCGCTTTCAACCGCTGGGGTCTGCCGGAGTTGGATGCGCAGACCTTTCAGTCCAGCCGACCCGAGGTGTTTTTCGGTGGTGATGCGGCCTTCGGCCCCAAGAACATCATCACCGCGGTCGCGCATGGCCACGAGGCCGCCGTTTCTATAGATCGTTATCTGCACGGTGAGGACCTGCGTCAACGCCCGCCGCCGCAATTCAATCTGATCTCGCAGAAGATGGGCATCCATGAGTGGAGCTATGACAACGGCGTCTCCAATGACGACCGCTTCAAAGTGCCGTGGGCGGCGGCCGAAAAGGCGCTGGCCAGCATCAAGGTCGAGGTCGAGCTGGGCTTTGACGCGGCCACCGCCTTCAAGGAGGCGCAGCGCTGCCTGAACTGCGATGTGCAGACGGTGTTCGAGCCCAAGGCCTGCATCGAATGCGATGCCTGCGTGGACATCTGCCCGACCGACTGCATCACGTTCACGGGCAATGGCGAGGAGGCCGAACTGCGTGGCCGCTTGAAGGCGCCGGCCTTGAACGAGAGCCAAGCCCTCTATGTCTCGACCGAGCTGAAGACGGGCAGGGTGATGGTCAAGGACGAAGACGTCTGCCTGCACTGCGGCCTGTGCGCCGAACGCTGCCCGACCGGCGCCTGGGATATGCAAAAGTTCCTGTTCAACACCGCCAAGGCCGGCGGGCGTGACCCGGCCCAGCAAGGAGTGTCGACATGAAGCGCCTCGAAGCGGTCAATGACTTTGTCATCAAGTTCGCCAACGTCAATGGCTCCGGCTCGGCCTCGGCGAATGAGCTGTTCGCCAAGGCGATTTTGCGCATGGGCGTACCGGTCAGCCCGCGCAATATCTTCCCCAGCAATATCCAGGGCCTGCCGACCTGG